>JAEUJA010000078.1 GCA_016793195.1 Phycisphaerae bacterium | reverse complement strand
AGCACGTCGGTCGCGACCTCGCCCGAGCGGCGCACGTCCCGGGCCAGCACTTCCTTGTCGATCGACATCGCGAACGCGCGCCGGACTTTCGGATCGGCGAAGGGATTGGCGCGCCCGTCGGGGAGTTTCGGGCGGCAGTTGAAGTTGTAGAAGTACGTTCCGAACGCGGGGAACGCGTGCATCGTCGCGCGCGGGTCGGGCGGCAGGGTTCGATCGATCTCGATCGGATCGAGCCCCCGCGCCGCCAGCGGCTCGTACACCGCACGATGATCCGCGTAGTAGGCCTCTTTCTCCGCGATCAACTCGCCGCGATAGCCGGTGTTGACGTCGCTCACCCAATCGACCGCGCCGGTGCGGAAGGCCATGACGGCGGCGTTGGGGTCCTCGACCGTCGGGATCGAGATGGACCGGACGTTGAGCGCGGCGAGATTCCAGTAGTGCGGATTGGCCTCCAGGCGCATGTCGCGCTTGAAGCGCCAGACGCTGAGCCGGAACGGGCCGTTGGTGATGAACGTCCCCGCCTTGGTCCACGATGGATCGGTCTTGACGCGCCCCGAATCGGGGTCGATCGAGTCGTGGGCAGTCACCAGCGGCGGGTAGACGGGATAGAACACCGGCATCGACATAAGGTCGAGGAAATAGGGCACGCGCTGGGTGAGCGAGAAGACGAGCGTGTGCTCGTCGGGCGCGCGGAGGTTCAGCAGGCGGTCAAAGTCGGCGCAGGATTTTTCCCACAGGGCCTGGGCCGCGGCACGTCGCTCGGACGCGGAGAGGGTTTTGGCCCGCTCGGCGTGGGCCTTGAGGTCCGCGGCACGCAGATCAAAGAACTCGCGCCCGCCCTCCATGAGCCAGAAGAGCGTGGTGTAGTCCGTGGAGTTTTCGGGGAGCATGGCGCGGCGCCACGAGAAGAGATAGTCGCGGGCGGTCACCGGCTCGCCGTTGGACCACCTGGCGCTTCTGCGCAGGTGGAACGTGTACGTCCGTCCGTCGGGCGAGATTTCGGGGAGCGATTCGGCGGCGGCGGGTTCGAGCGTGTATTCACGCGTGAAGATGTTGGGGCGGACCAGGCCCTCGCACATGAGGCGGGCCATGCGAAGGTCCATCATCCATGACATCTGGTGGACATCGAGCGTGGTGACGTCGCCGCGGTTGATGAAGGTGAAGTCGGCCCGGGGGAGCGGGCGATCCGCGGCCGCGGAGAGCGCGATCGCAATCACCAGCGCCAGAAGCGGAAGGACCAGCTTCCACATGAGGATCGATCCGTCAATCGCCCGGCACGCCCGCGACCTTCATCACCACCAGCCCGGGCAGACGCGACTCGATTTTCCCTGCGTTCCTGCTTCCCTGTCTCGGAGTCTCGCTTTTTTTCTGCCTCGCTACTTTTTCTCAAACCGTCCCGCGGGCAGGTTGTACTTTTTCACCAGCGTTCCGTCGGGCCCGATCAATTGCGACACCGCGTCGAGGAACCCCGCGTCGCCGGTCGAGTCCGCGCGCTTGATGAGGTCCGCCAGCGACGCCCGCGAGCCAAGGTCCGCCGCCGCCAGCGCGATGATCGCGTCCGCGAGCGCCGCGATCTGTCGGGGCCTCTCCCGGGCGTCGGCCTGTCCCGTCGGCAGCGCCTTGGCCTGGATGAGGTGCTTCAGATACGCCAGCATGTCGCCGGCCAGCCGCAGCGCGTCCGTCCGCGCGTCGTTCGACAGCGCCTGCGACCCCGTCGCCGTCAGCCGGTCCCGCACCGCCGAGCCCGCGATGACCAGCGTGTCGGCCCACGAGTCGTCAAGCTCGCCCGTCCACATGGTCCGCGTCCGGTCGCCCGTGCGCTTGCACAATTCCGCCAGCGCCCGCGTCGGGAGCGTCTCGAACTTGGCCCGCTCAACCTCCACGCCCGCCGTCAGCGTGCGCACCATGATGTCGGCGACCCAGGCGTCCTTTTCCTTTTCCAGGCGCGAGCCGACCTCTCCGATGATCTTCGTGCACGTCTCCTGATCGATCGCCGGGCTCGTTCGCCCGACGGCGTCGATGGTTCGCGAAAGGGCCTGGGCCGCCATGAACCGCACCGACGGCTCGCTCCGGTCCAGCTGCGCCAGCACCAGCGTCGCGCACGCGGTCGACGCCGCCTCGCCCGCCAGGCGCAGCGCGTTCCCCGCCACAAGCTCCCGCTTGTCCTTGACCAACGGCTCGAGCATCGGCGCCAGCACCTTGGAATACGACAGGCGGAACGGCGCGCCAACTTCCGAGTCCGTCAGCGGCTTCATCAGCTCCGAGCGCGCCCGCCGCACCTTGGTCGGGTCGTCGCTCGACAGGTCCTTGATCAACGCGTCGACATACTTTTTCAGCTGGTCTTCGTCGCCCGTCGAGAGCGACGACGTCGCCCGCACGATCGTGGTCGGAAGGTCGTTCTGACCCGCCGCCACCGGGCACAACGCGAGCAGAACCGCCGCCAGGGGAGGAAGCACGCGGCGCAACCCGAGCCCCGCCCCGACACGCCGCTGAAGAAATGACTGAGTCGTCATGGTGATATCGCGCGATCCAGAGAAGCCAAAACCGTCGTCCCGGCGCAGGCACGGGCGTTTCACGAATCCGACGATAGGCGTGGCAACCTACCAACGCCCGCGACGGGGGTCAAACGATCGGGGTCCGATCGGTATCCATCCGTTGCCGGCCCCACCGATCCGCTCCGCACCGTCCCCCGGTTTCGCCCGGATTGGACATCGCCCCGGATTGGAGATAGCCCCAGCTTGCCGGGCCGCCCGGGGACCGAGCCTAATACACCTCGAGGAACACCCGTCGGGTCGGATTGACCTTGCGGTTCAGCAGTTTTCGCTCCCAGGTCTTGGGGTCCTGGAACTCCGGGTCGGCCCGGAGGTACTGGGCGAACGCCTCGGGCGAGAGCGACGCGTGCATCCCCCTGAGGATGCCCATCTCCATGCCCGCGATGCCGCAGACATACACCAGCCCGCGCTCCGAGGTCAGAATCGGCCCGAGCAGGTCGCGGTGGGTGCTGAGCCGGTCCTGCACATACAGCGTCCGGTCGGCCGCCGGGCCCACATGCCGCGAAATCGTCGGCAGGTATGTGAAGTTTTTGTGGGCGGCCGCCAGGCCCTCGAACTGCTCGTGATAGATCAGGTCCGACGCATACGCCGAGCCCATCACCAGCACAACCTTCGACGCCGCGCCCGATTCGAGCACGTCCATGACCATGCCGCGGAAGGGCGCGATCCCCGTGCCCGTTGCAAAGAAGACGTAATCGTGGTCGCCGGGGTCTTTGGGGAGCACGAACCGCTTGCCGCTGGGCCCGGTGAGCAGCACTGTGTCGCCCGGCTTCAGGTCGCAGAGATAGTTGCTGCACACGCCGGTAAAGAGCTTGTGGGTTTCCCACTCTTCATCGAGCAGGCGCTTCACCGTCGTCGCGACCACGTTCCCGCGACCGTCCTCGCCGCGCGTCGGCGAGGCGAGTGAGTAGAGCCGGAGCTTGTGGGGCGAGCCCTTGGCGTCAACGCCCGGCGGGATCACGCCGAACGATTGCCCCGGGCGGAACGCGCCCGCCAGCGGCGTGCCGGTGATGTCGAACGAGATGTGCCTCACGACCCCCGACGACTTCGCCGCCCCGCCCCTTCCCGTGCCCAGCGTGCAGCGCGTCGTTTCGACCACGGTCGCCGTCACCGGACTCGCCGGGAGCGCCAGGTGCATCTTGACCTCGGGCATGATCGGGCCGGATTCGGTCTTCATCGCGGGATTGTTCCCACGGCCGCCGGTGGGGCAAGCGGCGTGCGCCCAGCCTCGCCGAGCCGACCCTGTGGGACTCCGGGCCTTCCCAGATTCGGGAGCCACTCGAACAGAGGCTCGCGGTTCGTCCTCTCGCCCGCGCGCGCCGGTTCGTGCGGCACAGGTTCAACGCAGTCGACGCGCCCGCCACTCCCCATTCCCGGCTCCCCATTCCCGCCGAGCATCTCCACGCCGCCAACCATCAAATCGGCTCTAGACTTCACCCATGCGCCGGCGTATTTCCCTCGCCAACAAGTGCCTGCTCCTCTTCGGCGGCGCCGTCGTGCTCACCGTGCTCGCCACCGCCGCCGCCCCCTGGCTCCGAATGAACAACCTCGTCGACGACGGGCAGCTCGAGCTCTCGCGACGCATGGCCCAGATCTGGGACCGCCTCGACCGCGACTCCACCGGCGGCCTGGCCTCCTACAGCGAAACGCCCTCCGAGCGCGCCGGCATCAGCGCCCGCCGAATCTCCATCGACCAGGCCCGCGCCCGCGCCCCGGAGGACCCCTTCGTCGCCATGGCCGTCGACACGTTTGAAAAGAACCCCGCCGCCGAAGAGCTCCACGGCCCGCGCTGGGAGGGCCTCGCCCGTGAGTACCGATATGCCATGGCCGTCCGCGCCAAGGACGCGCTCGACGGCATCGTCCTCCTCCAGCGCCGCTCCATCCCCGCCACCGAACTCCTCCTCATCAACGGCGCGTACCTCATCAGCGCCGGCTCGGTCGTGCTCGGCGTCGCAATGCTCGCCTTCTATCTCATCACCCACCGCCTGATCTTGAGCCCCGTCCGCGCCCTCAAGGACACCGCCGAACGCGTCCGCGAGGGCAACCTCACCATCCGCTCCGACATCCAGACCGGCGACGAGTTCGAGGAACTGGCCGACACCTTCAACGTCATGCTTTCGGACCTTCAGGCCGGCCAGGAACAACTCCGCGGCATCAACGCCGCCCTCGACCTCAAGATCAACGAGCTGCGCGAGGCCAACGTCGCGCTCTACGACGCCGCCCGCGTCAAGGGCGAGTTCCTGGCCAACATCAGCCACGAGCTGCGCACGCCCCTCAACTCGATCATCGGCTTTGCGGAACTCCTGGGCGAAATCGTCAAGGCCGAGGTTGGTGAGATCGAGCCGACGCCCGTGCAGGCCAAGCGCCTCCGCTACGTCGATCGCATCCTCACCGCCGGCCGCGGCCTGCTCGAACTCATCAACCAGCTCCTCGAAATGGCCAAGATCGAGGCCGGCAAGGTCGAGGTCAACGCCCAGAAAGTCTCGCTGCGCGAGGCGTGCGAGGGGCTCATCGGCCTCATCTGGCCCCAGGCCGAACGCAAGGGGATCCTCGTCAAGCTCGAAGCCAGCGACGACGTGCCTCCCGTCTCGACCGACGTGAAAAAGTTTCAGCAAATCGTGTTCAACTTCCTGTCAAACGCGGTGAAGTTCACCGAGGCCGCCGCCCCCGCCGGAAAGTCGCCCACCGTCATCGTCCGCATCGAACGCCTCGCCTCGTCCGATCCCGAACGCGTCCGCGTCAGCGTCATCGACAGCGGCCCGGGCATCCCGAGCGAAGAACACGCCCGCATCTTCGATAAGTTCCACCAGCTCGACGGCGGGCACACCCGCGGCCAGGGCGGCACGGGCCTTGGCCTCTCCATCGCCCGCGAACTGGCCACCATCCTCCAGGGCGAAATCCAGCTCGTCAGCGACGTTGGGCGCGGCTCGATGTTCAGCCTCATCCTGCCCGTGGAGTACGACCCGTCACAGGCCGCCGTCACCGCCCTGGAAGCCAAGTTCCGCGGCACGCTGTCGGGGCGAAAGACGTGGGTGTGAGTGGGGGGGAGGGTCGAGGTCGATACGGCTTGGGGAGCTTCCGCGTATTTGGTGGCCCGCCTCTCCGAGGCGGGTCTGCTCAGTGAGATGCGAGCATTCTCGATCGTGCGGCATGATTGCTCAAGGGTCCCTTCGCCGTGCGTTCATGGCATCTGGACGCCGGTCCTGAGCGAGTCCGCGAGAAGGTCCGGGAGGGTCGAAGAGTGCGTGTGCGGCCGGTTGAACGCGAGGATCGGAAGGCAGGCCATGAGCGAATCAATTCCGCCGAGCTTTGAGGAGTGGGTGGACTATTGCTTTGCCTTACCAGTGCAGCGGAGAGCGAGGCGCGAGAGGGCCGGAAAGCAAAGCGCCGCTTGGTACTAGAATCTGGAGCCGAGACTGATTGTCGGCTTTCTCACCAGATTGTTCGAGGCGCCGGGCTTCGTCGCGGACCGATTCTCGATTGATCAGATCACAGCCGGTGTTTGGTATATCTTTGGCTGCACTTCGAGCTACTTCGTGTATCTCCGAGATCGTTCGGTTGCGATTGAAGAGCAGGTGCGGTGTGTTCGAGGAGTTGCGACCTGCTACACCGACCTCTTCGAACGAGTGTGCTGCAATCGAGGCGTCGATCCTGACCTTGAGCTCTTTGAGCAGTCAGAGATCGACGGAGCCGTGTACATGATGTGGGACATGGACTGCTTTGAAGGTACGCTCGCGCATCCGCAGGACAATCCACACTTGATAGAGCCAGGACTTTTTGTTCTCGAATCTGCTCTTATGCGGTGTCGTACGAGTACCTGTCGAGTGAGTGCGCTGCACGGCATCGGGCATCTCTATTCGCGATTTGAGGATGAAAAGGATCCACTTGCGGACAGACTTCGCGAGCTAGTCGATCGATTTGTGGCGTCGACAACGATGCCGGATTGGCTCGCCGAATACGCGGCGTGCGCCCGCGACGGCTACGTTCAATGACGCGATCAGTGCCGCGATCGCCCCCTACCTCCCCCTCACCGCGTCCACGTGATGCCTGATCTGCGGCCTGGAGTCGTCGCGCCATTCGATCGCCACCACGTCTATCCGAGTCGGGCGCTGTTCCCAGCGATTGGCACGCACCAGCCCCCGCGCCACCGCGATCAGCTTGCCGCGTTTGTGCCGCGTGATCGCGTCCTCCGGCGTGGCGGCCGCACTCCTGGCGGGCTGATCGGGCGCGCGCCTTCGGGTTTTGACCTCGACGAAGACGATCGTGCGATCATCCGGCGCGAGGCAGAGCAGATCGAGCTCACCGACATTGGTGCGGAGGTTCTTGCCGAGAACGCGATAGCCGGCGCGCCGGAGGAACGTGGCGGCCGCCCGCTCGCCGCGGGCCCCAAGAGTGCCGCGTCGTTTCCATCGGGCGACCAGCGCCGCCCAGTACCGCCGCCAGGGATTGAGTGAGGTGCGGGAAGTCACGAAGTCAGGCCCATGAAGAGACGGAGAGACGGAGAGACGGAGTGAAGAAAAGAAGTGGTCAAGTGGCCTGGTGGTCGGGTGATCAGCAGAGCGGATTCGATTCAGGTGTGCCGTCTTCCCATTGCCTATTCCCCATTGCCCATTGCCGCTGTTCGACAGGAGTCGCTCGATCGTGAGTGTACCTGCTCGAAATCCGGCCTTTCACTCGACCTCTTTGCCACTTGACCACTCGACCACTTCTACTTCGCCTTCCCATCCAGATACCGCTCCACCGCGACCGCGAGCAGCGCGTCGGTCATCTCGTCCATGTCGCTCACGCTGGCGCGCTCCTGGAGGCGCCGGATGTACTTCTGCCGCGCCTCGTTCTGGCGCATCTTCATGATGCCCTCGGAGATGCCCAGCTGCGCGTCGTACAGGCCCATCGACTTCTGCTCGACGCGGTGCAGCTTGATCCACCACACCGAGCCGCCGGCCTCGATCGGCCCGGTCGTCGCGCCCGGCGACAGCTTCCGAACCGCGTCGTTCAGCTCTTCGTACGCGAAAAACTCCGAGGTCTCGAACGTCCCCGCAAACTCCTTGGCGTTCATCCCCGCCTTCTCCGGCAGGTAGCGGTTCTGCTCCATCGACGCGGCCTCGTCAAAGTCCTTGCCCGCGGCCAAGGCCTCGCTGATCAGTTGCACGTCGGCGGTGTCGTCTTTGGCCACGCGGATAATGCCCAGGAACGCGGTGGGGCTGGGGTTGAAGAGCTCGTAGTTCTTCTCATACGCGAGCTCGATGTCGTGCCACGACACGTTGATCTTGCGGAAAATCCCGCGAAGCTCGTACTGGATCAGGTTCTTTTCCTTCTCCGACTCCATGAACTCGTCCATGCCCTTGCCGGTCTTCTCGCGCACCCGCTCCTCGGCCTCCACGCGGCTCCCGCGCGATTTGCTGATCTCCTGGTTCTGGAGCTGACGCATGAACGTCAGCACGCCGCTCCGCTGGTCGGGCGTCAGCTTGTTGAGCGCCTCGGCCCGGAGCAGCTCGTCCTCCACGAACGTCGTCAGGCGGTCCCGGATCTCCTTCCGCGCCATCGTGATCCACTCCGCCCGCGGGCGCTTCCCCGCTTCCGTCCGCAGACGCTCCTCCAGCGGCGAAAGAAAGTCCGACACATACACCGGGCGGTTGTTCACGTCGCCGATCTTGGCGTCGACAAACGCCGCCTCCGCGATCGGCACCGACGATCCCGGAAGGTCTGGCTCCCCCGGGCGCGCCTCCAGGTCCACGATCGATTCCGACGCCGCGATCGGGCCCGTCCGCGTGATCGTCCGCTCGCCGGCACGAGCCGGCGCGGGCGTCGGCGTCGCGGCCTCCTGGCCCCCCGTTTCACCCACAAAGTCCGTCGGGCGGAGCGCCGTGCTCTTCGGCGCCTTGCTCGACACGCACCCGCCCGCGAGCATCACCGCCGCCACGCCCAACGCCGTCCCCAGCGCCGCCAAGGCCGCGGCCTTGCGTGTCCGAACCCTGTCCCTCAACCGCACGGGGCTTGTCTGGCGTCGATCGGACATGGCGTGGCTCCTGACAAAGCGGGCTGGGCCGGGCTCGGGGCGTCGCTGGCCCCGGAATTGCCCGATCGGGCCGACGAAGCCCAACGGCTTTCCTAGAATCGGCCACCGGAAGGCGGCACGGACACTCCGACCCCCAATCCGGCGAACGCGAGGTCTCATGCCCGCCGACGAACAGCCCAAGATTATCATCGACAGCGACTGGAAGGCGCAGGCCCAGGCCGAGAAGGAAAGACTCGCCGCCGCCAGCAAGCCCGCCACGCCTTCCCCCGGCGCCGCCCCCGCGGGCGAATCGGGCGAGGGCGGGCGTCAGCCCGGCGAGCCCATCGGCTTCAAGGACCTGCTCAGCCTGCTGATCTCCCAAGCCCTCTCGGCCATGGGCGCGTTCCCCGACCCGCGCACCGGGCGGGCGATGGTCGCGCTCGACCTGGCCAAGGTCTACATCGACATGCTCGGCGTGCTCGAAGCAAAGACCAAGGGCAACCTGACGTCCGATGAAACGACGCTGCTCACCCGCGCCGTCAGCGAGCTCCGCATGGAGTTCGTCGAGATTTCCCGCGAGGTCGCCAAGGCCGTGCAGGAAGGCCGGGCCCAGAGCATCCCCGGCGCCGGCGCTGGCCCGATGGGCGGCATGGGCGGGGGCATGGGAGGTCCGGGGGGCGTCATCGCGCCCGGCGGCGGCGGCGCCAACCTGCATTTCCCCAGCTGACGGATTCCACCCGCACAACCCGCGATCGCATCGGCGGAGGCCAACACCGTGCCGAGCTTCATCGAAAAAAACCACTTCCTGCTCCGTCGCCTCCACTCGCTGACGGGCATCGTCCCCATCGGCGTCTTCCTCATCGCCCACCTGCTCACCAACTCCTCTATCATCTGGGGCGGCGGGGCGCTGCGCGAGGGGTTTGACGGCGCACCCTTCAAGGACCGCGGCGTCGCCTACTTCCAGGAGGAAGTCGCCTGGATCAACACCCAGGTGCCGCACCTCCTACTCATCGAGGTCACGCTCTGGGTGTCGCTGGCCTTCCACGCGATCCTCGGCGTCTACTACGCCAGGTCCGGGAGCGCCAACACCGATCGCTATCCCTACCAGGGCAATTGGCGATACCGCGTGCAGCGACTCTCGGGCTATCTCGGCTTCCTCTTCATCTTCTATCACGTCGCCACCCTCCGCTGGGGCTGGACCTTCCTCATCCCCGGCGGCACCGAGTGGTCCTTCCGATACTCCGCCTCCACCCTCGCCGCCGCTCTCCACGGCTCGACCACCGGCCTCACCACCGTCGGCGTCGTCGTCTCCCTCTTCTACTTCGCGGGCGTCTCGCTCCTGGTCTTCCACTTCGCCAACGGCCTGTGGACCGCCGCCATCACCTGGGGACTCACCATCTCAAAGGCCGCCCAGCGCCGCTGGGGCTATGTCTGCGCCGGCCTGGGCGCGGCCCTCATGCTCATGGCCTGGATGTCGCTCTTCGGCGCGCTGGCCGTCAAGCACGACGACGCCCGGCGCATCGAATCCCAGCTCCATCACAAGGCCGCCGGGCTCGCGCCCAAGGCCGCCGAGATCGCCGACACCAACTAACGCCACCGGAACCCCGGCGCACACTGGACCTCTGACCGGATCGGATCACCATGGCACAACATCGCGTCATCGTCGTGGGTGGTGGGCTCGCGGGTCTGGCCGCCAGCGCCCGCATCGCCGAGGCGGGGCTCCCCGTCGATCTCTTCTCCGTCGTCCCCGTCAAGCGCAGCCATAGCGTCTGCGCCCAGGGCGGCATCAACGCTTGCAACGAGGTCGCACGCCAGCAGGGCTACAGCGAATACGAGCACTTCGACGAAACCATCTACGGCGGCGACTTCCTGGCCGACCAGCACCCCGTCCTCGAGATGGCCAACTGGGCCCCGCGCATCATCGACCTGCTCGACCGCATGGGCGTCCCCTTCAACCGCACCAGCGAGGGCTACCGCGACCTCCGCCTCTTCGGCGGCTCGCTCTTCAAGCGCACCCACTTCTCCGGCGCGACCACCGGCCAGCAGCTCATCTACGCCCTCGACGAACAGGTCCGGCGCTACGAGAGCGAGGGCCAGGTCACCAAGCACGAGTTCTGGGAGTTCCTCTGGCCCGTCATCGAGGACACCGCCCAGGGACAGCGCTGCGTCGGCATCGTCGCCCAGGACATGCGCACCATGCAGGTCCGCGCCTTCCGCGCCGACGCCGTCGTCATGGCGACCGGCGGTTGCGGCCTGGTCTTCGGCAAGTCCACCAACTCCATCATTTGCACCGGCGCCGCCGCCGCCCGCTGCTTCCGCGCCGGCGTGTGGTACGCCAACCCCGAGATGATCCAGGTCCACCCGACCGCGATCCCCGGCGCCGACAAGCTCCGCCTCATGAGCGAATCGGCCCGCGGCGAGGGCGGACGTGTTTGGGTCCCCCGCAAGAAGGGCGACAACCGCCCGCCACGCGACATCCCCGAGGGCGAGCGATACTACTTCCTCGAAGAACGCTTCCCGGCCTACGGCAACATCGTCCCCCGCGACATCGCCACCCGCGAAATCTTCGGCATCTGCGTCAACGACGGGCTTGGCGTCAACGGCGAGAACCAAGTCTACCTCGACCTCACCCACAAGGACCCCGAATACCTCACCAAGAAACTCGGTGGCATCCTCGAAATCTACGAGAAATTCGTCGGCGTTGATCCGCGCTTCGAGCCCATGAAGATTTTCCCCGCCGTGCATTACTCGATGGGCGGCCTGTGGACCAGCTTCACCAAGGGCTCGTACAACCCTGAAACTCCGCGCACCAAGCACAAGAGCGGCACGCGCCCGCCCATCCTCGCCGAGGTCGGCCAGGGCATGCAGCTCGGCGCCCTCAACAACGCCCAGACCAACATCACCGGCCTCTACGCCTTCGGCGAGGTCAGCTTCGCCTACCACGGCGCCAACCGCCTGGGCGCCAACGCCCTGCTCTCCTGCATCTTCGACGGCCTGTTCTGCGGCGTGTCGGTCGCCAACTACGTCCGCGACGGCGCGCCCGCCAAGGCCCCCGCCGGCGACCTTGCGTCCGCGGGCTATGACCGCGTCGTCGCCCAGGAGCAGCAGAAGGTCAAGCGCTGGGTCGATTCCGCCAGCGCCGGCGCCGCCGAGCCGCGCACAAACCCCTACGTCATCGGCAAGGAACTGGGCGACGAGATGACCGCGGCCTGCACGGTCGTCCGCCACCAGACCCGCCTGGCCCAGTGCGCCGGCAAGCTCGCCGAACTCCGCGAACGCCACGATTCGGCCACGCTCGCCGATGGCGCGTCCTGGTCCAACCAGGCCCTCGGATACGCCCGCGCCCTCTCCGACATGCTCGTGCTCGCCGAGGCGATCGCCAAGGGCGCGACGGAGCGAAAGGAAAGCCGCGGCGCCCACTACCGCACCGACTTCCCCGAACGTGACGACGCCAACTTCATGAAAACCACCCTCGCCAAGCACCAGGGCGGCACAACCTCCCTGGAGTTCATCCCTATCGACGCGTCGCTCATCCTGCCCACCGCACGCACCTACGGAAAGAAGGACGACAAGGCCACGCCCAAGCCCGCGATGGCCGCCAGCGCTTCCTGAATTTCATCGGCCAAGATCTCGGAGATCTCGCATGTCCGCGACTGCTTCCAGTTCGACCCATTCTCGCCCCGTGGCCCGCCCCGAAGCCAAGCCCGGCCGCACCGTCCGCTTCCGCGTTAAGCGCTGCGACGGCCCAGGCAAGCCCGTCCGCTGGGAGACCTTCGCCGTCAAGCCCGAGCCCGGCGCCAACATCATCTCCTGCCTCCAGCAGATCGCCGCCAGCCCCGTCACCGTCGACGGCCAGAAGACCACCCCCGTCGCCTGGGACTCCGGCTGCCTCGAAGAAGTTTGCGGCGCCTGCACCATGGTGATCAACGGCAAGACGCGCCAGAGCTGCTCGTGCCTCATCGACGAATACGCGCCCAACGAGGGCGACGAGATCACCCTCGAACCCATGAGCAAGTTCCCCGTCGTCCGCGACCTGTGGGTCGATCGCGCCCGCCTCTTCGATGCCCTCAAGCGCGTCAAGGCCTGGGTGCCCATCGACGGCACCTACTCGCTCGGCGCCGGCCCGCGCGAGAGCGCCGAGAAGTCCGAGTCACGCTACGTCATGTCCACCTGCATGTCGTGCGGCTGCTGCCTCGAAGCCTGCCCGCAGTACCAGCTCGAAGAAAACCCCGACAAGTGGCCCGCCTCGTTCATCGGCGCCCACGCGATGAACCAGGCCCGCCTCTTCAACGAACACGCCACCGGCGCGGTGCTCAAGGGCGCCCGCCTCGACACGCTCATGGGAGAGGGCGGCGTGAACGACTGCGGCAACGCCCAGAACTGCGTGCAGGTCTGCCCCAAGCACATCCCGCTCACCGAATCGATCGCCACCATCGGGCGCTCCGTCACCATCCACGCCATCGCCAAGTGGTTCAGGGGCTGAGCCGGCTCCCGTGCCACGGACGCGTCCTCGTGCCCGTGCTCTTCGTTCGGTCCCGTCCGTCGGCGTGTGCGTTCTATTCCGCCTTTGCCGCCTGCGTCGCGCGGGCGTGGTGCGTCGTTTCGGCGGGCTCGGCTGTCGCTCACCCGCCCCGCGCGGCGCGTCGATGTTGGCCGCGATGAGCCACGATCGCCGCACGTTTTCTCGGACCTCCGACCCGTTCCCGGACCACACCGACGCCCCCGCGTCGCACGCCGCGCTGCTCTCCGCGCGCGCGGGCACGGCCGGGACGGTCCTGGCCGCGTGCGCCTGCGTCGCCACCGCGCGATACCTGGGCTTCGAGTGGCTCACGCAGACCTCGCTGGGCCTGCCCATGGGCGTGTGGGTCGTCGCCCTCGCCGGCGCATGGAACGGCGCGGTGCGGGCTTCGCGAGCGCGCCGCCTGGCCGCGGCGCGCAACACCGATCATCGCGGTTGGAACTGGCCCGATTCTCCGTTGTTCTCAGGGCTTCTGAAGTTCGGAGCCCGAGTCGCGGAACGCGCCAGTGCACTCCTGGGATTCGACGCGGGCGCCGTGGCGGCGTGGCACGACTCCATCGCCTGGCCCCAGCGGCCGCTGCGCGTCGGCCTCGCGATCGACGGCGAGCCCGCCAACCTGATCACGCGGGGCCCCGGGGCCTCGGGCATCGAGTTCGTGCGCCGCGACGCCGGCGATGATGATGAATCGCTCGACGCGATGGTGATCCCGGCCGAAGGGGGCGTGCGCGTGCGCACCCGTGCGAGCGGCGCGCACGAGGCCGCGTGGTACGACTGGGGCGCGGAGCGACCGCTCAGCTATCTCTCCCTCTTCCCCGTGCGGATCGACCCGGAATTGGTGACGATCGCGGACCCTCGCGGCGTGCCGATGGGCTCGTCGGCGATGATGTCGGGGATCGTTCGGGCGGCGGCGCTGTTCGCGCGATCGGCGTCGCGCCTCTCGCTCCACGATCGATTGATGGGGCGTCGCCCGATCGGCCCGTCGCACGGGCGCGGCCAGCTCGAATCGCTCGACGCGTGCATGGAGCGCCTCGCCGAACAGACTCAGACGCACACGAATCCGTCGGAGCTCTCACCCGCGGATCGCGTCGCCTGCCGGGCGGTGAGCGCGTGGCTGGCGACCACCGGCCCGATCGATCAGGCCAGGCGGCTCTCCCTGATGGAGAGCGTCGCCAAGCTGATCGCCGACGAGCCCGAAACGATGCTGCGCCTTGGCGCGGTGCGCATCGCGTCCATGGACGATGAGGGCGGGATCGAAGCGATCGTCGCGTCGGACCGCCTGCTGCGCCAGCGCCAGACGCACGTCTCGCCGGAGCAGGCGTCGATGCTCTCGTGCGAGCTCGAGCACGGGCCGTATTCGCCGATGACGCTCGGGCGCGTGGCGGCGGGGATCTGCCTGCTGTGCGCCTCGAGCCCGACCGAGCGTCTGGCATACCTCCGCGACGACCTGCTGGAAGACATGCGCTATTCGGGCTGGCTGGTCGGGCGCGACACCGAGCGCGCGGTGCTCATCGACGTCTTCCGCGCCATCGAGCGGGCCCGCCGGGGAGAGTCAGCGCGCGTGACGGGCCCGTCGAACGCCAAGGCGGCGTAGCACGGCGCGAGGGCACCCGCGTGACCCCGCGGGCCACGCGCAAGGTAGAGACGGCGGAGCTATCCACAAATGAAAAGCCGGATCGGGTGCGTGGGCCCGATCCGGCGCATCCCCTGGGCCGTGGCTGGTGCAGCCCGAGGGGTTGAAAGACGCTCGTTTTACTGGCCGTTCTCGAACGCGTCGACGAAATAGTCGAAGTCATCGCCGGTGACAAAGGTGTCGTGGTTGAGGTCGGCGCGCACGTCGCCGGCCTCGAATCGCTCGCCGAAGAGGTCGAGGTCGTCGCCGTTCACAAAGCTGTCGGCGTTGTAGTCCGCGACGAGCGAGGCGCCGACGTGGAACGGCTGGACCCAGGTGTTCCAGGTGTCGCCCCACACGCTGTTGGGATACGCGTTGTAGTGCCAGAAGGTGGCGTCGTCACGCGGGTCCACCGTGGTGCCGGTGTAGTCGCCCCAGCGGATCGGCGAGCCACCCTCGCCGTAGTAGTCGCGGGTACCGGCCTTGGTGATGGTGGTGGGGGTCATGAAGTCCGCGGGGTCGTTGGGGGCCCGGAACGAATAGCCCATGCCGATCCGCTCGCTCAGCGACGAGCGCGAGAACCCGACCGCGAGGGTGCCGAACTTGTTGACGGCGATGGACGGGTACCACTGCCACACGCCCGGCTCAAAGATACTCCCCGAGGCCTGGAGCGACGCGCCGGGGAAGTTCTTGGTGGCGACCTGGTGCCACCGGATGGCGGTGACGGAGCTCTGCCCCACCGAATACGCGGTGGAGAGGACGTTGTACTTCCACAGCAGGTTCTGGACCCGCCCGTCGCCGCAGTCGAGCTGAACGTTCGAGTTCATCTGCTTGGCGAAGTTCGGCCGCGCATACGCCGGCACCGTGATCGTCTGCTTGGTCAGCGTCGGGTTCGTGGTCGCGGCGTTGACCACCGCGATGATGTTGAGCTTTCCGCTCGTCTGGTTGTTCGCCGTGAAAAACGCCTGGTTGTTGGGCGAGCCGCCCGGGAGGTGCTCGGCGGGCACGACGGAAAAGGCCTTGGAATTGTCGGGGTTGACCACGTTCCAGAAATCGGTGTAGTTGAGCGAAGAGGCGAACGACGTGAGGTCGGCCTTCTTGAAGCAGCGGATCTTCGAGTACTGGAAGACATCGCCGACGCGCGAGTACATGTTGGCGGTGATGACGATCGCGTCCTTGTCGACGCCGATGCGCGCCCAGTCGGACCAGTTGCCCGTGGCCTGCGTCCCGTTCACCGTCGAGTCGATGCACCATTTCTTCCACGTTCCCTGCGGGTTCGCGTCGTCGGAGACGGCGACCAGGAACCAGGTGTAGGTGTCGATGGAGCGGATGGCCGGGATGACCGCGAACCAGCGGTTCGACCAGCGATCGAACGTGATGGTCGGCTGGGCCACGAAATCCCAGCCGGTGTTCACCGAGCCGAAGAAGACGTTCCACGACGCGCTGAAGAGCTCCTGGCCATACGACGTGTGGTAGCGCATGCCCGCGTTGGTGCCGGTGACGATGTAGCCGTTCCCCGCCGCGAACGTCGTGTTCGCCGGGAACAGGAAGTCGCCCGAGAACGAGTCAAACCCGTTGCCCTCGTTCTCGGGGCCCATCGGGTCGTTGTGCCAGGAATTGTCGATCGTGCCGTCGAAAATCGCGGCGTTGAGCGACGCGAACAGCTCGGGAAGCGGGCGGTGCGTCTGCGCGTTCTCGAGCGGCGTGATCGCCATCCGCGCCAAGACGGCCGCGTCGTCCTCCACGCACGAGACCGGCTGAACCAGAACGGTTGCTTTTTCATCCGCGCCGAGGGCGAGCGTCGCAACGCCCGCCGCGCCCATCGCGATCACGATCGACAAACACTTTCGCATTCCATGCTCCCACATCAGGAAAGACCACCACCGCGCACCGGGGACCGCGCCCATCCGTACACCACGCGCACAGGGAGCCCTCCCGCGACCTCATGCGTCGACCGAGAACAGGAGAGACCGAGAAAAGCGTGGCGCGCGCGAATCCCCACAATTTTTGTAATCGTCCCGAAAAGAGGGGGGCGCGTCAACTGGACATGATGGTGGTTTGGCTTTGATTCGGAGAGGGGTTTCCTTGGGCGCGCGATCGCATGGGGCACGACCCCCGTGCCGCGCGGCGGGGTTTGCGCGCGTCGGCCGAAGCCGATCGCCATCCTCTTGGCAATCCGGGCAAGATGCGGTGGCTCTCGCGCTGATGTGAACGCACCGGTCGAACCCCGCACGGGTGTTTCGCACGCCGGACTCGACGCGCCTCGGAACTCAGAAGGGCACGCCCGGGTCGTCGAACGAATGCCGCTCCGGCCCGCCGCCGTCGCGATGCTCGGAAATCGGGCCGGTCTTCTTCCCCGGCGCGAAGGCGGGCGAGGGCGGCTGCTGAACGGACGCGGGAATACTGACCGGCGGCTGGTACGCCGGCGGCGAGTTGTGCCCCAGGCTCTTGAAGCGGGTGGTGTGCGAGTCCCAGAGAAGCTCAACGACGCCCGTCGGGCCGTTGCGCTGTTTGGCGATGATGATCTCGGCCACGCCGACCTTGTCGGGGTTGGCGTCCTGCCATTCGGGGTCGTCGATGTGGTAATAGTCCTCGCGGTGGAGGAGCATGATGACGTCGGCGTCCTGCTCGATCGAGCCCGACTCGCGCAGGTCGCTCATGCGCGGGCGGTTCCCGGTGCGCTGCTCGCTCGCCCGGTTGAGCTGCGAGAGGCAGATGACCGGGACGTTGAGCTCGCGTGCCAGCGACTTGATGCCGCGGCTGATGGCCGAGACCTCGACCTGGCGGCTCTCGCGGGCCGAGCCCGGCGCCGTCAAGAGCTGGAGGTAGTCGACGATCAGCACCGAAACGCCCTGCTGGGCGACCATGCGCCGGGCGCGGGCGCGAAGGTTGAGGACCGTGAGCCCCGGTGTGTCGTCGATAAAGACCGGCGCATCGCCGAGGAGACCGGCGAAGTGCAGGGCCTCGCGGAATTCGGCGTCGGAGAGCGTGCCCTCGCGGATCTTCTTGCTGTCGATGCCCGACGCCGCCGAGAGCAAGCGCTGGGTGACGGCGGACTTGCTCATTTCCAGGCTGAAGACGCCGACGCCGACATTGGTCCGCTGACGCGGCGCGACCCTGGCGGGATGCCCGCCGAACGCGATCTGCTCGGCGAGGTTGAGCGCCAGGGCCGTCTTTCCCATCGACGGGCGTGCAGCCAGGATGATCATCTCGCCCTTCTGCAGCCCGCTGAGGTACCGGTCCATGTCGGGATAGCCCGACGAAATCCCGCTGATGCCCTTGCCCTCGGAGGCTTCGATGCGCAGCATCTCAATGTGAAGCAGTTCCTTGAGGTCTTGCGGATCGCTGACCTGAGCCTCCTGGGCGATGTCGAAGACCGCGGTCTCGGCGCGGTCGAGGACCTCGCGGGCGCCGTCGGGTCCAAGGTCGCCGGTGTGGTAGGCGTCGTAGAGAATCTGTCCCGCGGCGTCGATAAGCCGGCGGAGCTTGGCTTTCTCCGCGACCAGGCGGGCGTAGTGCGGGGCGTTGATCGCGGCCGGCACGCTCTCGGCCAGGCGCACGAGATAGTCCGCGCCCCCGATCGCCTCCAACACGCCCCGGGTGCTCAACAGGTCGTTGATCTGGACCAGGTCGCCCGAGTGGTGCGCGTCGAAGACGTCGACGATCGCCTTGAAGACGTGGGTGTGCTTCTCGTCGTAGAAGTCCTCGGGTCGCCGCACGATCGAGATCACGTCCGCGATCACCTGCGGGTCGAGGATCATCGAGCCCAACAGCGACATCTCCGCCTCAAGCGAGTGCGGCGGGAGCCGATCAAAGAGCTTCTGCAGCGGCTCGATGAATCGCGGCTCGCGCCGGGCGGATCGGGGTTGGTCGGCGTCCAAGGGCACGGGGAGAGGGTTGCAGCCAAGGCCAGCCGATGCAAGCCGAAGGGCCGAAACCGACAGGTTGTGCGCCGCTCGTCCCCTGAAAAAACGAGAGTTACGCCGTCCCGCCCGCCGAATTCGTCACGTCGACGTAGCGACGCTTCCGAATGTGCTCGCTCCCAAGCTGCCCGCACGCCCCCATCAGGTCGCGCCCCTTGGTCCGACGGCGTTTGACAAACACGCCCGCCCCGGCAAGCTCGCCCATGAACCCGTCCACCTCGCCGTCGGTCGGAGCCTCCCACGGCGAGTTCCGCCTCGGGTTGTACGGGATCAGGTTCACCACGCAGCGCGGCGAGGCGTTCCGCGACGTCGTGTTGATGTCGCCGACGAACCGCGCGACCTCCCCCGCGTGCCCGGGCAGGTTGTTCACCCCCGGGATCAGGACGTATTCCAGGCACAACTTGCCCCCGCCATAGATCGGCCACTTCATCAGCGTCTGCTTCAGCGCCTCCATCGGCATGGCCCGGTTGATGGGCATGATCCGCGATCGCACCTCGTCGTTGGGCGCATTGAGCGATACCGCCAGATTGAGGCGGTGCCAGCCCGGCGTGTGCAATTGCTCGGACAGCCGCGCCAGCCCGTCCAGACGCCCGACCGTCGACACCGTGATCTTGCTCACCGGCATGTGGGCGCCGTTGTGGTCGATCAGCACGCCGACGGCTTGAATCACATTGTCAATGTTGTCGAGCGGCTCGCCCATCCCCATGAACACCACGTTCTGGGGCCGATGCCCGAGCAGGTGCGTGGCGGCCCACCATTGCTGCACGATCTCGCCGGGCGTGAGCGAGCGAACCAAGCCCATCTGGGCCGTCTCGCAAAACGTGCAGCCCATGGCGCAGCCGACCTGGCTGGAGACACACAGCGTGTGGGTGGTCGTGCCGGTGCGCCCGATCATGGGGATCAGGACGGATTCGGTGGCCAGCGATCCCGGGCCGCCCTGGGATGCAGCACCCGCGCCCAAGTGCGAATCGCCCGCCGGGACGTGCTGGACAAACTTGAGGACCTTGCCCTCGAAGGAGTCCTCGGACAGGACGCCCTGAACGCCCGCGGGCGGGCCGATGAAATCCGCGATTTCCCCGGTGCGAAAGAGGTTTTTATAGGCGAGGGAGGCGCGAGGCCGGGTGAGGCCCAGTTCCCGCCGTGCGAAGGGCACGTACTGATCGAACGTCATCCCCAGGGGGTGATTGCGCAAACTCGCGTCGGGCTCGGGCATCGATCCCAATGGTAGGGCCTATGCCCCTCGACGCACGGTTTTGGTTGGAGTGTTGGGTCGAAGTCCCTATACTTGTTGCGGCCCATTCTGGGCCCGCCCGCGGTGCTCGTGCCGATGACGCGACGACGGAGGCCGATATGAATCTCTGTGCTGAAAACCGCCGGTCCGCGTTCACGCTGATCGAGCTCTTGGTCGTGATCGCGATCATCGCGCTCTTGATCGGCATCCTGCTCCCCGCCCTCGGCAAGGCGCGGGCCAGCGGACGCCAGGTCGCCTGCATGTCCAACATGCGCTCCATCACCCAGGCCGCCCATTTCTACGCGGCCTCGAACAAGGACAAAATCTGGGCCCAGCGGAAGTTCTACCGCGAGCGCCTCTCCAACGGGCTCTACGAGCCGGGCACGCTCTTCAAGTTCCTCAGCAATGCCCACAGCGTGACGGCCTGCCCCGAGAACCGGCGCAAAAAGAAATACGCCGACGACACCGCCAACGACAAGAGCATGTTCGGGACGGCCGTCGACTTTGACTACACCATGCCCTGGTGCGTGCAGGGCGCCAGGGTCGGGCTCGAAATCCGCACGTCCTACATCAAGGACGGCAAGGCCGCCCGACCGGCCAACCTCACCGTCGACCGCGTCCCGAGCCTCGTCCCCATGAAGGGCCTCCCCATCTTCGTCGAGGAGAGCTCATGGTGGTACAACGGCGACATCACCGACGGCATGTGGGGCAACGACGACCAGGTCACCATGCGCCACATGAAAGCCGGGCACATGGGATACCTCGACGGCTCCGCCGAGCTCTTCAAGTTCCCCAACGACGGCGACGAACAAACCGCCAGCTCCCAGGACTTTGAGTCCAATGACATCTATGTCTCCACCAAGGGCCAGGACAAAACCTGGTTCAAGCTCTACCACAGCTTCCACCAGGGCAAGTACGGCTGGATCAACGCGCCCGACGCCAAGAACTGGGCCAACGACCCGTCCTGGGACATGCACCTCGAAGACTGATGCTGTCCCGGGCCTGAATTCGCACAATCCGCGCTCGGCTACGATCCGCACTCTCGCAGGAGGATGCGGCTATGTCGTGGCTGAAAGTCTGTGAAGCGTTCAAGGCCCCGGTCGGCACCAAGGTCACCATCAAGGGTTGGGTGCGCACCAACCGCGACAGCAAGGCCGACGGCGGGCTCTGCTTCGTCGCCGTGTCCGACGGCACCTGCTTCGACCCCATCCAGTGCGTCGTCAAGGCCGCCGGCGAGGGAGCAGCCCCGAACTTTGCCGAGGTGCAAAGGCTCACCACCGGCTGCGCCGTCGAAGTCGATGGCACCCTCGTCGCCAGCCAGGGCAAGGGACAGTCCGTCGAAGTCCTCGCCTCCGCCGTACGCATCGTCGGCCTCGTCGAACACCCCGACTCCTACCCCGTCAGCAACAAACGCCACACCTTCGAGTACCTCCGCGAAGTCGCACACCTCCGCGTCCGCACCAACACCTTCGGCGCCGTGGCGCGCGTGCGGCACTGCCTGTCCATGGCGATGCACCGCTTCTTCCACGAACGCGGCTTCTTCTATGTCCACACGCCCATCATCACCGCAAGCGACTGCGAGGGCGCCGGCCAGATGTTCCGCGTCAGCACGCTGGACATGATGAATCCGCCGCGGGTGGCGCCCGAGAGCGCCAAGCCCGGTGCGCCGGTTGACCCCGCGGCCCCCGTCGACTTCTCCAACGACTTCTTCGGCAAAGAAGCACACCTCACCGTCTCGGGACAGCTCAACGTCGAGACCTATTGCTGCGCTCTCTCTCGCGTCTACACCTTCGGCCCCACCTTTCGCGCCGAGAACAGCAACACCAGCCGCCACCTCGCCGAGTTCTGGATGGTCGAGCCGGAGATCGCGTTCGCGAACCTGCA
>JAEUJA010000061.1 GCA_016793195.1 Phycisphaerae bacterium | reverse complement strand
TTCTCGCTCCACCTCGAGCACCGGCAGTTCGTCACCGAGCAGCTGGTGGCGTATGTCGAGCGCCTGCGCCATCAGACCAAGGCGGCGTAGCGGAAGCGTCCCCATCCAATGACCGCGCCGTGAGCGAGCCGGAGCGCCCCCGAGTGTGATATTCGTCGGTTGGTCGCGGAGGTTGCGGCCGAGGCCGATGCTGCTATGCTGCGCGGATGAGCACGTTACAACTCATGCAGACGCAGAACGGCTCACCGACGGGCGTGATGGCCGTCTTCTTCTCGTTCTGGTGCTTCGGGATCGTGCTGATGCTCGCCCAGTTCACCATGGCGCTCATCGCGCTGGTGCAGATTCTGCAGCGACGGGCGCCGACTGATCAGAAGATCCTGTGGGGAGCGGTGTCGTGGTTCATCCCGATCGTCGGGCCGATTCTGTGGTGGACGATCGGGA
Organism: Phycisphaerae bacterium; assembly: GCA_016793195.1. GTDB lineage: Bacteria > Planctomycetota > Phycisphaerae > Phycisphaerales > UBA1924 > JABWBC01. The sequence continues at coordinate 6,920 of JAEUJA010000061.1, read as the reverse complement.
GCAAGCAGGTGGGCGTGCCGGCGCGCCCGCCGGAGTATCCGCACGAGCGGCGTGATTGAGCGGAGCGAGGGGCCGTCGCGATGCTAAGGTAGGAACGATTTCGCATCGGGTGATGTGAGGGAATCGCGAGAAGTACATCACTCACTCGCGCGGATCGGGAAGCGGGCCAGCGCCTCGCGCACGACGGCGGGGATGTCGACCTTGGCGTGGGACGAGTAGTCGTACGTCACGATCGTGCCGCGTCCGATGGCCGCGACGTGATCGGTAGCGCCGCTGACCACCTGGTGCTCGAGCGTGAAGCGATCCTCGCCGATCGAAACGAGGGACGAGGTGACGCGGAGCGTGTCGGGGAAGTTGACGGGTCGTCGGAAGCGGCACTCGGCGTGTTGCAGGATGAAGCCCAGGCCGCGACGCCGATCGGAGGCGTCGAAGCCGACGTGCGGTCCCAGCGCCCGGATGAACGCGACCCGCGCGGTTTCGAGATAGCGGAAAAACGAGACGTTGTTGACGTGGTTGAGCGCGTCCATCTCGCCCCAGGCGACGGGGATGTCGATGACGACATGGGCGGCGGCGATGATCTCGGCGGTGGTGGGGGGCATCGGGGGGAGTGTAGAGCATTCAGTGATTAGGCTGGTGGCGCTACTTTCCACACATACTCAAGGAATTGATCGTCTCCCATGTAGCGTTCCGAGCCGAGATATCGAAAGGCCTTGCTCGGCTCGCTGATGAAGCAGGGTCCCGCTTGCAGTTCAGATTCGAACACGTGCGTCATCGCGTCCAGACGCCACCGTTCAATCGGTTTGAGCAAGGTGGTTGCGGGATCGAACCTCGCGTAGTGGGTGAGGATCAGCACCTGCGCCAGGTCACAGCCCACCGAATCTCCGCGCCAGTAGAAGCCGCGTGTGCGCCGCTCGCCGCACGTGCCGCACCAGTTGTAGAACTTGGGCTCGGCGCGCATGATCGCTCGCCCGTCGCCGAGATCGCGCGTGACCTCGACGCCCTGCATGGTGGCGACCCGCAATGCCTGATCGAATTGATCGGGTGTAATGCCCGGCGCAGGGACGATGCCCGCGGGCGCGAACACGCGGTTGTCTGTCAGTGTGACTTTGCCGTCTTGAACCTTGATCACTCCGATCGGGGCTGCAAGGGTGTTGATCCGCTGCCAGTACGGGATCAGCGGTGCGTGGATGATTCCGGTCACCACCAGAAGGATCGAGGTGGCCAAAAAGGCGATCGACAGGCGCATGACAGCACGCGGCCAGTCCGTGCGGCGTTGAGTGTCGCTGGTTTTCATGCCGTTCGTCCAACCCGCAAACGCGGGGCATAGGAGCATACGGCGTCTCCGGCTGTGGGTTGCACCTCCCACCCGAAGTGTCGAGGATCACGTCGCGGTTGACCCGTCGTCCAAATGTGTACTGTTGTGAAACAGCAAGTGAACCTGCGAGGGCATGAAAGAAGGCCGGACTTCCGCCCGGCCCCTTGCCTTCACAATCCAACACGCCTCGGCGTTACACGCCCACCGCCTGGCGGCTGCCCTTCTTGCTCTCGGAGAGCAGGCGGCGGAGCACGGTGTGCAGCACGCCGCCGTTCTTGTAGTACTCGGCCTCGACCGGCGTGTCGATGCGGCAGCGCACCGTGAACTCGCTCTTCTTGCCCGCACTAGAGCCGTCCGGCTTGGTCGCGGTGACCTTGATCTCGCAGCGCGGCTCGATGAGGCCCTCGGCGCTGAAGGGGATGTCGAGGTCAAACGTCTCTTCGCCGGTGAGGCCCAAGCTCGCGGCGGACTGGCCTTCCATGAAGCACAGCGGCAGGACGCCCATGCCCACGAGGTTCGAGCGGTGGATGCGCTCGAAGGACTCGGAGATGACGGCCTTGACGCCCAGGAGCAGCGTGCCCTTGGCGGCCCAGTCGCGCGATGAGCCCATGCCGTAGTCCTTGCCCGCGAGCACAATGAGCGGCGTGCCCTCCTTCTGGTAGTTCATCGCGGCGTTGTAGATGAAATCGATCTTGCCAGCGCCGGCCCCCCCGCCAGCGCGAGACATGTCCTTGGTGAAGCCGCCCTCCTTGATCTTGCCGGTGGCGGGGTCGGTGGTGAGCTTGTTCTTGATGCGGGTGTTGGCGTAGGTGCCGCGGGTCATGATGCGGTCGTTGCCGCGGCGCGTGCCGTACGCGTTGAAGTCGGCCTTGCGCACGCCCAGCGACCTGAGGTAGTCACCGGCGGGCGAGTTCTCGGCGATGTCGCCGGCGGGGGAGATATGGTCGGTGGTGACCGAGTCGGCGACATACGCCAGCACGCGCGCGCCCTTGATCGCCCTGGGCGTGCCGGGCTTCTCGCTCATGTTCTCAAAGAACGGCGGGTGCTGGACGTAGGTGGACTTTTCGTTCCAGGCGTAGAGCTCGCTCTTGCTGACGGGCACCTTGTTCCACTGCTCGTTGCCGCTGGAGACGTTGGCGTATTCCTTGCGGAACTGCTCCGGCGAGAGGCACATGGCCTTGACGTCCTGGACTTCCTTCCACGTCGGCCACAGGTCCTTGAGGAAGACCGGCTTGCCGTCCTTGCTGGTGGCGAGCGGCTCGGTGGCAAGGTCGATCGCGACCGAGCCGGCGATCGCGTACGCGACGCAGAGCGGCGGGCTGGCGAGGTAGTTGGCCTTGACGTGCGGGTGCACGCGCCCCTCAAAGTTGCGGTTGCCCGAGAGCACCGACGCGGCGACCAGGTCGCCCTCCTTGATCGCGGCCTCGACCTCGTCGGGGATCGGGCCGGAGTTTCCGATGCACGTCGTGCAGCCGTAGCCCACGGTGTTGAAGCCGACGGCGTCGAGATCGGCGTTGAGGCCGGCCTTGGTGAGATAGGCCGTGACGACCTTGGAGCCGGGGGCCAGGCTGGTCTTCACCCACGGCTTGCGAGTGAGGCCCAGGGCGCGGGCCTTGCGGGCGACCAAGCCCGCGGCGATGAGCACGTCGGGGTTGCTGGTGTTGGTGCAGGAGGTGATGGCGGCGATGACGACGGCGCCGTGCGTGAGCTTGTGCGACGACGAATCGGCGGGATTCTTGTAGGTGCCGGTCGCGCCGAAAATCTTGTCGGCGGGCAGTCCAAAGCTCGTGTTTCCAAGCGGGGCGGCCATGGCCTTGAAGAACTCGGCCTTGACGTTCTTGAGCTCAACCCGATCCTGCGGGCGCTTGGGGCCGGCCAGCGACGGCTGGATCGTCGAGAGATCGAGCTCCATCACGTCGGTGAACTCCGGCTCGGGCGAGCCGGGCGTCCAGAACATGGCGTTGGCCTTGCAATACGCCTCGACCAGCGCGACGGTCTTCTCATCGCGCCCGGTGAAGCGGAGGAAGTCGAGCGTGGCCTGATCGACGGGGAAGAAGCCCATCGTCGCGCCGTACTCGGGCGCCATGTTGGCGATGGTGGCGCGATCGGGGACGGACATGCTGGCCAGGCCTTCGCCGAAGAACTCGACGAACTTATCGACGACGCCCTTCTTGCGGAGCATCTGCGTGACGGTGAGGACCAGGTCGGTGGCGGTGGTGCCCTCGGGGAGCTTGCCCTTCATGCGGAAGCCGATGACCTCGGGCGTGAGCATGTAGATGGGCTGGCCGAGCATGACGGCCTCGGCCTCGATGCCGCCGACGCCCCAGCCGACGACGCCCAGGCCGTTGATCATGGTCGTGTGGCTGTCGGTGCCGACGCAGGAATCGGGATAGGCGACGGTCTCGCCGCCGACCTGCTTGGTGAGCACGCCGGAGGCGAGGTACTCGAGGTTGACCTGGTGGATGATGCCGGTCGCGGGCGGCACGCAGGAGAAGTTGTTGAGCGACTGCTGGCCCCACTTGAGGAACTCGTAGCGCTCGGTGTTGCGCTCGAACTCCTTGGTCGCGTTGATGGTGAGCGCCTGGCCGCTGCCGAAGGCGTCGACCTGCACGCTGTGGTCGATGACCAGGTCGCATTTGACCAGCGGGTTGATGAGATTGGGGTCGCCGCCGAGCTTCTTCATCGCCTGGCGCATGGCGGCGAGGTCAACCACGCACGGCACGCCGGTGAAGTCCTGAAGGACGACGCGCCCGGGCATGAAGGGGATTTCTTCCTTGGCGGGGCTCTTGGCGTTCCAGTTTGCCAGGCCGCTGACGTCGTCGGCGGTGACGACGAAGCCGTCGAGATTGCGGAGCATGGATTCGAGAAGGACCTTGATCGAATAGGGGAGTTTGGAGACGTGCCCGACCTTGGCCAGGGAGGCCAGGTCGAAGTAGGTGTAGGTGCCGAACTTGGTGGAAAGGGACTTCTTGGCGCCGAAGGGGTCGGGGCGGGAGGACTGGGTGGTCATGGGATGCTCCAGGAGGGTAAGCCAGGGCGAGCCTACGTGGACGGGACGCGGGAGGGGTTCATCAGGATGGATTCACCACAATGATCGTGCCGCGGCGGCATGAATCGAATCGATTGTGATGGAGCAAGGCATAAATTCTGGTGATGGCATGGGTCGGCGAGCCCGACGCCCCGACGTCGACCATTCCCGGCGTTGCGGGATCATCGGCCTGCCCGCGAGTGTGTTCGCGGCCTCCTACCTCGGGTACGGGATGTCCGACCCCCGCCCGCCCGGCGTCAGCGGGAACGTGACTTCCCCGGACCAGTATCGTTTCGCGCCGACAACATAGATCGCCTCGCTCGGGTTCGAGGTCAGCGTGATGGTCATGCCCGGCGGCGTGATGCCCCGCTCCACCTTCCCAAACTCGGGCGCGAGGGTGTGGACCCGCTCGATACGAATGTCGGCCAGCTTGGCCGCTCCGTGCCAGCGAACGCGACCGACCGCGAACTCGACGCCGCTGGACCGGATCACGACATCGGCGCCGAAGGCGACATCGTCAAAGCCCATGTTCTCCAGCGCGGATGCGTCGAGCATCGGGTGCACCGCGCTCGTGGAAAGCACGAGGCCCTGCATCGCCTGGTCGAGCCGCGGATCGACCAGCGGCGGAATCACGTCGTCCACGCTGGCGACCACCTCGTACCGGAACGTGAAGGGGTGTGAGTACAGATCGTGCGTGCGCGGCGACACGCGGTCGTACACCGACCGCCACAGCGACACGCGCCCGCTCACGTCCACCACGCCGTCCAGCGGGATGGTCAGCAGGAGTTCCTTGTTCTCCATCGCCGCGGAACCCTGAACCGACTCGCCACGCTCGTTTCGGGCGACGAACTCGACGGCACCGTCGACGTGGTACCAGTGCGGCCACCACCCTTCAATATCAAGCCGCACGCAGAGCGGCGTCGTCTCGGCGCGCGGCCAGCGCGCAGGCGTCGCCAGCACCACATCCGCCGGGATCCGGTCGACCTCACGCATCGCCTCGGCGAGTTCTTCGCCGCCGTCGTCAGGGGCGACGGGTCGGAACCCGGCTTCGAAGGAGACGCGCCCGTCATTCTCCGTGAGCACGCCGTGCACGTCCCTCAGCGCGTCGCCGAACGACTGCCTCCAGGCATTGGTGATCGGGCGCGCGAAGACGTTCCCGCGCGCGGCGCGGCGGAGCAACGCCGCCACGTCGTCGGCGGTCAGTGTTCGCTCGATCGTCGCGCTGGGCCACGGCGATTTGCCCAGACGTCGCTGCAGTTCATCGCCGAGCGGGCCGCGAGCGCCGGTGATGGGCAGCAGCTCGAACACGATGCGGTCCGGCACCAGCCACAGCCAGCCGCGCTCGTCGACTTCGGGAAGTTTCCATCCGAGCCAGGCGACGCCGGCGATGAAGCACGCCGCGAGCATGGTCCAGGGTCCGAAACGCCGTCGCGTGAGTTGCCCAAGTGCCTGCACCTTCGTCCCGCACTCCGGGCACGTCACGGGCAGCGCCGGCGGAGCATCAAGCCTTCCGAGCTCGTACCAGCACTTGGGGCAGCGGGCCTTGCCGCGCGGCTTGTCGCCGAAGATCGCCAGCCACGCCAGCACGGCAGCGGCCAGGCCGAAGACGATCACCATCGACCACGAGAGCACGTCGATGAGTTGGAGGGAAGCGCCCACGGGAACAGTGTACCGCTTGGTCGCGCGATGGCCGCGGATGGTCGATGTGCCCGGCGCTGGAGCACATTCGCGGGCATGACGACGCCGTCGTGCCCGCAGGGCGCGAGTGCAACCAGAGATGGCGTTGCCGCCGACTGTCGACTCTCGGCCCTCCAAGTCGGGTGCCAATCACCCGTCAGCGTCAACCACGCGACCGCGAAGCCAATCCACAACACAATCGTGCGATTGCGACGACGCTCACGACCCGGGAACGTGCGGGTCTTCGCGTCGTGGCCCGTACCAGAGGTCCAGGTGCTTGCGATCGCGGACGATCCTCGGGCCGGTAAGCATCGCGCGAAGGAAAAAGCCGTAGATCTCGCCCGCCGAGTGGGTGCGGAGCTTTCGCCCGGACGTGAGCACGCGGCTCTTGGTCAGCCTGAATCGACCGATGCGCTTCAGCGCGAGAATGAAGTAAAGTTCCTCGGCCGCGTAGACGGTCTCGTTGAAGCCGCCGGATTGATTGAAGGCGGCTCGCGTCGAGAAGAGGTATGCCCCGCCGCACTTGTTTCGGGCGCCGAGCGCGAAGCGGAAGAGGCCGATGCTGACGCGGGCGTGCCAGGGGAGCGCCCCGTCGAAGTCAGGGAGCGCACCGCCCCCGACGCACCCGGCCGTGATTAGATCGAGCGACTCGCGTACGACGCCCGGCGAGACCCGGGTGTCGGCGTCGACGAAGAGCAGCACATCCCCCCGCGCGTGGCGGGCGCCCAGGTTCCGCGTGGCGCTGATCTGTCGCCGGTCGTGAGACGCAACGATGCACCCGCGGTCGCGGGCGATCGATTCGGTCGCGTCGGTACAGGCGTCGAGCGCGACGATGATCTCGTGGCGAAGGCCGGGACATCCCGCGTCATCGGACACGCCCCGCTCCGCGAAACTCCGCGA
>JAEUJA010000044.1 GCA_016793195.1 Phycisphaerae bacterium | reverse complement strand
GAGCATGACGGCGAGGGCGGGCGAGAGGACGGCGAGGCGCGGCGAGGCTTTGCGTGTTTCGGAGGGAGTCGTGGAAGTCGGCGTGTGCCCGGGCGGGTTGCCGGCCGGCGCGTCTTTGACGGGCGAGCCGGGCCGAAGGCTCCAGAGGAGAATCGCGGCGAACGCGCCGAGTGTGATGAGCGCGAGTGTGATGAGTGCGGCGCGGGAATTCACGACGAGACCTCCCTCCCGACTTGAGCCGAGGGCGTGGGTATCGACGTTGTGGGCGATGAAGAAGGCGCGATCGCGGGAGACGTTTGCGAAAGAGTGAATGCCCGATGAATGTCGTCGCGCAGGCGCGTGAGCTTGGATTCAGGGTAGAGCGGAAACGCCCAGGTTCGCACGGACGCGGCGCGGTCCTTGGCGCTCGTGCGGGCGGACAGCGCGGCGAGGCGGCGGGCCTCGATGGCGGGCGCGTGGGCCGCACGGTATCGCGTGAGGAGTTGTTGAAGGTCGTGGTATCGGCGCTGGCGTTCGGCGGAGCGATACGGCGACGCGGCGATGTTCGCGACGAGCGAGCGGCGTTCTGATTCGAGCGATTGCTCGCCGAGCGCGCCGGGCTTGTGGAACGCGTCGCGGTACGCGCGCTGGGCGGCGATCGCTTCGCTCGTGAGGGGGTTCTCGGGCGTGGCGTCGAGTGGGAGGAACAGCGTCGCGGTGGCGAGCGCGGTGGGGGCGGGAACGGCGTCCGCCCCGAGCCAGGAGGCGAGCCAGGCGTCGGTGACGCGGTCGTAGGCCAAGCCGCCCGTGCCGTGGATGAAAAGATCGCACGCGGCCAGGCGCAGGAGCGCGGTCATCAGGAGCGCGCGGGGCGCGAGCTGGGGCGTTGGAATCGACGCGAGTTCGTTCGCGTGCACGGGATCGCGGGCGGCGCTGCCGAGCGGGCCCTGGATGTGCCAGAGCGGAAGCTCGAGCGCGTTGGCGTCGAGCGGGCGGATGTCGGCGCCCAAATGCGAGAGGGCGGCGGCGTTGTAAGCCTCGATGCAGCGGCGCGGATCGGCCCGCATGTGCCGAACGAGCGCGGCGAAGAAGTCGGTGCGCGCGATCGAAGTCGCAAAGAACGTAAGAACTGGAGCGATCGAGGACGGGAGGAGCGATTCGATCACGCGTGTGATCTGAAGAGCGGCGTTCGGCGAGTTGGAATTGCTGTTGATGACGCGGCGCAGGCGCGGCAGGGCCGCGGCTGGATCGATCAGCAGGCCGTCGCCCGCATTCGCACGCGCGGCGAGCGGCGGTCGGGCGCACGCGGGGACTTCGGTGTCGCAGGGCGAGGCGTAGTCGAGGCCATGCGTGCCGACCACGACGCGGGTGCTGGTGGCGCTGGCACGACTGGGCCAGGCGAGTTCGTGCGGCGGCGGCGTGTCCTGATCGACGACGACCCACGCCGAGGCGGCGCCGGCCGCCCGTGCGCAGGAATCGGCGGCGATGTACTTGGCGAGGATGCCGGGGTGCCAAAGGATCGCCTGATGCCCGCTCATCACCAGAGGCCCGGGCGGAAGCCCGAGCTGCGAGCGGAATGTGGCGGCGGATGGCGCGAGCCACGCCGGGACGCGCGGGCGGCGCTCTCGCACGAAGTCAACCCAGCGCGAGGGCGCGGGCTCGAGCGTGATTGATTCCGTGGGCGGCGCGGGCACGGCGGAGTTTAGGGAACGCGGGCGCGCCGGGCTTTATCGGCAACCGCAGCACACGCCGCGGGTCGCTTCGGGATCAAGCTCGTGGCGGTGGCGAGCGAGCTCGCGGTGGAGCACGCGCCGGTAGTGCTCGAGGCGGACGCTGGCGACGTCGAGTCCTTCGCCGAAGCTGCGGTTGGGGTCGTTGTAGATGAGCGTGACGGGAAGTTCGGCGACGCGGAGGCGGCGTGCGGCGGCCTGGACCCAGAATTGCAGCGGGAAGGCGTAGCCGTCTTCGCTGAGCGAGAGCGAGCGGAGCGCGTCGACGCGGAACGCCTTGTAGCCGCAGAACGCGTCGGTAAGCGGGCCCAGTCGCGACGCGAGGCGTTCGTTGAGTTCGCGGGTGATCAGGGTGTTGATGTGGCGGCGATCGGGGGGCGGGAGCAGGCCGTCGGCCATGGACGCCGGGAGATAGCGCGAGCCGGAGATCACGTCGGCGTGGTTGTCGTGGATGCGATCGAAGAAGCTCGGGAGCTCATCGGGCTCGTGCTGCAGATCACAGTCCATGGTGACGACCCAGTCGTAGGCGTCGGCCATGGCCCAGGCGAAGGCGTCGCGGATGGAGCGGCCGTAGCCGCGGTTGACGGTGTGCCGGATGATGTCGACGGGGAGGCGCGGGAGCAGGGAGGTGCTGGCGTCGGTCGAGCCGTCGTCGACAACCAGGACATTGCCGGCGTGCATGAGCACGCGTTCGACGACGGAGCGGAGCGTGTTCTCTTCGTTGTAGACGGGGATGGCGACGAGCGTGCGCATCGGGTGGTCCTCCGGCAAGGCGTGGAGGCGGGGCGAACAGCAACGAACGGTCCGTCCATGGGTCGAGGGCGCGGCTCCAAGCGGAGTGAGCCTTCGGGGGACAGCGGCGATCCTTGGCCGCCGATGCACGGGGTCAGCGTACACGATCCGTGGCGGTGTTGGAAGGCCGCGAATCGTATCGATGGATATCTATATGCTGTTCGACGCCCGGGGGTTCGCGGATTCGCCCCAATTCCTACTGGGACGCGAACAGGCGGGCCTTTTCGCGCAGTTTCGTGAGATCGTCGGCGCGGCTCTGGGCCTCGCGTTTCCAGCGGGTCGCGTAGCCCGAGGGCTTGCCCGCGACGCTGGTCTGCCCCGGCGCGGGCGTGCGGGTGAGCTCGGGGTACTCGGCCAGGAGTGACTCGAACGACGCGAGCGCGGCGGCGGCGGAATCGAGTTCGCGGACGGCGCCGGCGGCGGCTTTCTGGTACGCATCGCGCGAAACGTTCGGATCGCGCGGCCAATCGAGGCCGAGGGTCTTGTCGGCCGAAGCCATGGCGCGATCGGCGGCGGCGAGCTGCTCGGCGGCCTTGGCGCGGGCGTCGTCGAGCGAGGCGCGGAGGGCGACGGGGGCCAGGCGCGTGCCCGCGCCGGGCGCGAGGCTCGAAAGGCCGCGGACGGGCGTGGCGAGGCCGAGGCGATGGAGGTCATCGGCGGAGAGCTCGACGGACACACCGCGGTTGTCGGACGCGGCGGGCGGCCGGACGATCGGCGCGGGCGGCTTGCCGCCGGACTGGTTCGGCCGCGCGGGCGGTGTGCTGGTGAGCGCGGCCGGCGAGGTCGCGGTCGCGGGCGCGAGGTAGAGCGGTTTGTCGAGCGATTCGCGCGTGGGGTCGACGATCATCCACGCGAGCGATTCCAGGGCGCGGGGGGCGAGCGCGACGTGGAGCGCGCCGGAGAGCTCGCGAGTGGCCCTTTCGAGATCGGCGGAATCGGGCGCGAAGTCGGTGGCGATGTGGGCGGGTGCGGCGAGGACGAAAGTGCCGCGTTCGATGAAGAGTTCGTCGGCGAGAAGGCCGATGGCCAGCGCGCCCGCGCCGACGCGATGATCGCGCGGGTCGTTCAGCACGGCGATGGTGCGCAGGCCGCTTTCGCGGAGCGCGAAGGCCAGGTCGCGGGCGATGTCGGGACGCCAGCGGTCGCCGGAGAGTTCGAGGATGATCGCGGCGCATTTCTTGTCGGCGGCGTCGCGGAGGTGATCGCGGAACGCGGGGACAAGGGCGACGCAGTCCATGTCGGTGTCGAGGCGGAGGTGATAAACGCGGGCGGCCTTGGGCTTGGCGGTGGGCTTGTCGTCGGAGGCGGGCGGCGCCGGACTAGGGTGCGCGGGAGGAGTGCTCGCGGGCGAGTCGGTGGCGGGCGGTTCGCCGGCGGGAGGTGTTGTTGGTGCGGGGTCCGCGGGCGGCTGGGCCCCGGCGGAAAGCGCCAACGCAAGAAGCGAACAGGCAAGCACGCGGCGTGGGCGCGCCATGCCGCGGCGCGCGAGCTGATGACGCGATCGATGATCCAACAAGGACATGACTTCAGGGTACCAGCGAGCGGGAGCCTGACGCAATGAACATTCGCCCCCCGGATTGGGGGACTTCGCGGATTGCTCAGCCGATCGACTTGCCGAAGGGCCCGGGCTCGAAGACGTGGGCGCGGGCCATGTCGGCGTCGAGAAGCACCTCGCCGCCGGGGCGGAGGGCGGCGGTGGAGTCGGCGGCGTTGAGGCGGGCGACCAGTCGCGAGCGCCCGGGCGTTGAGCCAAAGATGTCGATGAGATCGCCGAGCGGCTCGACGACGGAGATGGGGACGCGGATGGTGGTGGTGGTGGATTCGACGCCGGCGGGCCGGAGCATCTGCGGGCGCAGGCCGAGGACAACCGTTGCGCCGATCGCGCCGGCGAGCGCGGGCGAGCGGGCGGCGGGGAACGCGAGCCGGGAGGGCGTGCCGTTGGCGCCGGCGGGGCCCTCCACGAACCAGGTCGTGTCGCCCTCGCGCGCGAGCGTGCCCTCGATCAGATTCATGGGCGGCATGCCGATGAACGACGCGACGAACCGGTTGACCGGATGGCGATAGACCTCCAGCGGGGGGCCGGCCTGCTGGATGACGGCGTCGGCCATGACCACGATGCGGTCGCCGAGCGTCATCGCCTCTTCCTGGTCGTGGGTGACGTAGATGGTGGTGGTGCGGAGGCGCTGGTGCAGGGCCTTGAGTTCGGCCCGGGTGGTGACGCGGAGCTTGGCGTCGAGGTTTGAGAGCGGTTCGTCGAACAGAAACGCCTTGGGCTCGCGCACGATCGCGCGCCCGACGGCGACGCGCTGGCGCTGACCGCCCGAGAGCTGGCGCGGCTTGCGGTCGAGCAGGTCCTCGATCCCCAGTGATTGGGCGGCCTTCAAGACGCGGGACTTGATCTGGTCCTTGGCGACGCCGCGGAGCTTGAGCGCGAAGGACATGTTCTCGCGCACGCTCATGTGCGGGTAGAGGGCGTAGTTCTGGAAGACCATGGCGATGTCACGGTCCTTGGGGTGGACGTCGTTGACGATTCGATCGCCGATGCGGATCGTGCCGCCCGTGAGGTCTTCGAGCCCGGCGACGAGCCGGAGGGTGGTGGACTTTCCGCAGCCGGAGGGTCCGACGAGGACGACGAACTCGCCGTCGCCGATGTTGAAGGTGAAATCGCGCACGGCCTCGGGCCCGTTTGGGTAGCGCTTGCGAACGTGATCGAGCGCGATGGTCGCCATGAGGATGCGGAGTATACGGGCGGGCGGTTCATTCAACCGGCACACTCGTCACGCGGGCGCGTGGGAGTGGAGATCGCGCTTGCCAAACGCCAAGGTTTGGCTGCTTGCCGCCGATACGCAACCCGTCGTACCCACAACGACGACGCGGAGCGCGACATGGGACCGTCCGAAAAGTCTTTCCAGCAGGTGAAGTCGATTCTGGGCAAGCTCGATCGCTCGATCGACTCGGCGCGTCAGGCGCGCCTGCAGCCCGGGGCGGCCGGCGTGCCGGCGATCGTTCCGACCGTGCCGGTGACGCCCCTGGTCAAGCCGATGGCTCCGTCCCCCGCGACGCCGGGGACGGCAACCCAGGCCGCCCGCCCGAGCTTTGGACGGGCCCAGCCCCTCCCGCGCCCGACCAACGGCAATCCCGGCGGGAAATGGCTGTAACCACAACCGGACGTCGTCCCGAAGGGCGGGGCAAGAACCAGGATGAGTGCAACGGGGTGGAGCCTGGACAGGCGGCCGCCCCTGTTGCGTATGGATATCCATTGCCGAGGCGACCGGTGCTGGTCGTGATCCGGGCGAACCTCGTGGGTGGGGCTCGCCGCGACGTGGCGGCCGGGGTAGGATTGACCCGACAAACACGCCCCCTTTTTCGACGAAAACCGGGAGCGGATTGGGGATTGGTGTAACGGTAGCACGACTGACTCTGGCTCAGTTAGTCTAGGTTCAAATCCTAGATCCCCAGTTTTTCCAAGCACTTACGGCGTGTTGTGACCAGGCGTGTCGGGCGGTGCCCGGCGTGCCAAGTCCCGACGTTGTTGGGGTTTACGGAGGGTCTTCGAGCGGGGGTTCGAGGCGCTTTCCTAGAGCCCCAAAGTGCCGCCTCGTGCATCCTCCGTGTCCCAGTCCGGTCACGAAAGATGCAAATCCGCGATCTTGGGCGCGATTTGGCGGTGACCCTGACGTGACCGGCGAACCTAGAGCGGCCCACGGGCGCGCTCAAGAGCGGTAAGTTTGGAGTCGGAGCATTCGGTCAGTTGCTGGCCTCAACATCCGGCGTCGAACGCTTCTGCAAACATGTCAAAGTCGTCTCCGTTCACGAAACCGTCGTGGTTGATGTCTGCCTGTGGATCGCCGCTCTCAAACTGGGAAGCAAACAAGTCGAAGTCGTCTCCGTTGACGAAACTATCGCAGTTCGAGTCCGCGAGGCACAGGGTGAGCTTTGCCGCCGCGCTGATCGACGATGAGCACCCGTTTGACACGACGCACCGTAACCACCGCCCGCTCAGTACCTCTCCGCCCTCATCACACGAAAGGGAAACCTGGATCGTGGGTGTCGAGGTACCCGACACGGCTGCGCAAGTTGGCTCACCGGCGATTGCGAGAGTTCCGTCTTCAATGCTGGCCCACCCGCCTACGGCGGTGCTGTCGTTGATCTGCCACTGGTACTCCAAGGGTCCCGACCCGGCGGCTTGAACATGAAAGGTCGCGGTCCCTTGCGGGCATACCCACTCCCATCCGGGCACGTTGAGAACCGTCGGGCTTGACTTGAGCAATTGAGACGATGG
>JAEUJA010000033.1 GCA_016793195.1 Phycisphaerae bacterium | reverse complement strand
CGCGCCTCGGCCTCGGTGATGTCGGCCCGCCACTTGATCTGCATCTCCTCGGCCTCGGAGACCGGCCAGGCGTAGCCCTTCATGGGCTTGCCCACCCACTCGATCTCCTGATACCCCATCATCTTCGCCAGTTCTTCCTTCGTCGCCGCCGTTCCGCGCGAGAACTTGAACTTCTCCGCGTCGGGCGCGTTGAACGTCAGGATGTAGATGTTGGCCACCGGGTTGAGGATGTGCTTGCCCGAGTGGTCCTGGTACCACGTCACCTTGCCGGTGGTGGGGTCGATGTCCGCCGAGAGCTTGCCGCTCGGCGCCTCGATCTCAAGCTCGGTGAGCACCTCGTCGCGCCCCGAAATCTGCATGGCCCGCATGATCTCTTTGGCGTGCCCGCCCCGCGCGGAGATGTTCTCCATCATCAGCAGCACCGACTCCAGCCCGCGACCCTTCACCGCCTGCAGCGCGCCGCTCCAGCCCGTGCACGCCCCGTAGTTCCCGTTGGGCATGAAATAGATCTCTTCCAGGCAGTGCGAGCTCATCGCCGCCGCCGAGATCGCCGACTCGATCCACGCCACCGTGCGGAAACGCCCCTTGTAGTCCTTGTGGATCACGTCGCTGATCCGCTGGATCTCCAGCAGCAGCCCGCCGCCCGACTTCACCTTCAGCACCACCACGTTCACGCCCTCTTTCTCGAGGAGCGGGATCGCGTCCTTGAGGGGCTTGGCGGCAAACTGGATGCCGACGGTGTCTTCCAGCGTCAGGATCGCGGCCCGGGGCGTGTCGCCGGCGCGGGGCTTGGCCTTGGGCTCGCCCTTCTCGGCCGGCTTGGCCTCATCCGCGGGCTTCGCGGCATCGCCGCCCTCGCCGGCGCGGACGATCTTGTCGATGTCGCCGGGCTTGAAGAACTCCTCATGGGTAATGCCGTTGTTGTCCTGCAGGAACCAGACATACCCGTCGAGTTCCTTGGTGATCTTGCCCTCCAGGACGCGCCCGTCCTTGAGGTAGATTTTGTCCTTGTCGGCGCGGGCCGCCGGCGCAAGGACGCGCGTGAGTTCCGCCGCCCCGGCCCGCGGCGTGGGCGACGCGACCAGCGTCAGTGACGCGATCACCGCCGCCGCCGACACCACCAGTGACCACGCCCGCCCGCCCAACATCCCGGTCATTTTCATTCGCTGTTGCTCCGATCATCGCGGGCGTCGGGCCCCGCGGACTTGGCGTTCCCTGGGTGCCCCACGATCACTTCCGCTTCTTGTTCTGCTGATAGTCCAGCGTCTGGTCGTGGTCGAGGAGGTCGATCTCGCGCTGCAACTGGCTGTCCATCTGGAGGCGGCGTTCCTCGCCGAAGACCTCGCCGTACTTCTTCAGGATGCTCTGCATCCGCTGGAGCAGCTGCTTCCGCTGCCCGCGGGCCTTGGCGCGCTGGTTGTAGTCGCCGCCGACCTGGATCGAATCGACCTCGCCGCGCAGGCGACGCAGGTCGCGCATCCCCTGCTCCAGGCCCTTGGCCCACCCCTCCATGATCTGCTTGCTGCGGCTCTTGATCTCCACGCCGCTGCGCGAAAGGCCGAGCTCAAACTTCAGCTGGTCCAGGTCGTCGACCGTGCCCTTGCTGACGCGCAGGTCCAGCGCCAGCTTGGCGGTCAGGGTCAGCACGTCGTTGGCCTCGCCCGATTCCAGCGCCTTGGCGCTATCGGCGTTGCCTTCCTTGCCGTCGTCGGTCAGGAGGAACTCGCCCGGGCCCTCGGGCATGCGCTCGTAGTAGACCGGCTCGCCGCTGGGGTACGCGACCGTCAGCACGAACTCCGGGATCGCCATCGCCCGCACCAGTTCGATCGCGTAGCCGCCGGTGTTGGCGATGCCCTCGGCGTGCTTCAGGCGCAGCGAGTACTGCTTCTGGCGCACCACCTCGTCGCCCGTCCCGCCGAACATCGTCGTCAGGTTGCCGATGCCGCCCAGCTTGCCGTCGCTGCTGAAGTACATCGTCGGGCACACCATCGGCAGGAACGCCGCCCCGCCCATCGCCCGCTTCACCCAGAACACCACCTTGGGCGGCTTGGCGAAGTTGTTCAGGTCGCGCGAGAAGATGTCGTCCATGTCCTCCGCGCGGAACAACTCGTCGAACGCCGCTTCCTCCGGGCTCCGCTCCAGCCCAAGCTCCTTGGGCCCCATCGACCAGTCGTTGTTCATCACCACGATGACATAGTCGGCGCCGTTCTTGGTCGCCTCGTTCAGGCAGTCGCGGATCGGCGTCTGCGAGATGTCCCAGCCGAACCGCCCCGACAACTCCATCGTGTAGTACTTCACGCCGCCGTCGGCCGGCGCCGCGTCGTCCTTGGACGCCTGGGCGTCGGTCTTGGGCGCTTCGGTCGGCTTGGCCTCGGTCGTCTTGGGCTTCTCACCCTTGGGATCGACCTTGCCGCGCTTGATCTCGAGGATGTCGGACTTCTGATACTCGGCCTCGAACTCGATCCCGCCGATCGTGCCCTTGAACTTGATCGAGCTCGCGTCTTCCTTGACGATCTTGCCGGTGACGACCTTGCCGTCCTTGAAGATCAGCGTGTCGTCCTCGCCCAGCGCGATGCTGGCCCGCGCCATGGCCGGCGCGCCCGCGACCGCCGCACGATTCGAGCCCGCGACCGCCGCGATCGTCGCCAGGGTGAGAGCCGCCAACAAGCGCCCGTTTTTCATCGCCATGACCTGACCTCCCGACACGCGCCCCGCGCGTTTCAATCACCGACCACGCCGAAACTTCCGACCAAGTTCGTCACGCACGCACCGACCCGCCCGGCGACCGATCCGCCGTGCGCCGGTCCACCTGATCCAACCCGGGCGCGCAGCGCCCCCGACCCCAAGGACAGAATACCAGTCTAGACGCCCCCGAAGCCAGCCAGTTCCCGCGCCAACTCCAAGCCCCCCTCCCGCGACCCGATCCGGTCCTCCAATTGCGCGTCGTACAGCCTCTCCAGCAGCACTTTGAACGACGGCCCGGGAGTCAGCCCCAGCGAAATCAGGTCGTCACCCGTCACCAGTGGCGATGGCGACAGCCCCGACGCCGTTCGCCGCAACGCCTCAACATCCTCCTGTACGCCCCCCGCGAGCTCGCTGTTTCGAACAGAAACCAAATCAAGTGCGTCTCCGAACGCCCCGCTCGATGCCAGTCGCTTCCGGGCCGCCACCCCAAGCTCTCCCCAACGCCGTTCAATGACCTGGATTGTTTGGATAATGTTCGAGAGCGTCGACTTTTCGTCGTTGGAGAGGCACAGGGCGCCACGCCAGCGCGAGATGAGGAGCAGCGCGTCGGTCGTCCCGACCTCCAGGCCGCGGTCGATCGCCCACGCCGCCAGGCACGCGCCAAAGCTTGCCCCGGGCCCCAGGCGAGACAGCAGCATCGGCGAAACGTCCGCGTGCGGCTCGTTCAAAGCCGGCGCATCAAGCCCGAGATCGGTCAGTTCTTGAATCGCGCCCGCCCGCGACCCGTGCGCCATCATCGCGCGCACCTCATCGCCGATGCGTTCGCGGCTTACGCCCGCCAGCTCCCGCGCGTGCCGCGTGATCGCCGCCCGCGTCGCCGCGTCGATCGCAAACCCCAGCTTGGCCGAGAGACGCACCGCACGCAGGGCGCGCAGGTGGTCCTCCGCCAGCCGCGCGTCAGGATCGCCCACGGCCCGGAGCACCCGCTTGGCAAGATCATCGAGCCCGCCCACAAAGTCGATCACGCGACCGTGCGGACCGGCGCTGGTGTCGGCGGGATCAAGAAAGAGCGCATTGACGGTGAAGTCGCGCCGGGCCGCATCGTCTTGCGGCGTGCTAAAGCGGACCTCATCGGGCCGGCGCTTGTCGCTGTACACGCCGTCGGCACGAAACGTCGCGACCTCGGTCACCACGCCGTGCAGCTTCACCAGAACCACGCCGAACGACGCGCCCACCTCGCTGGTCTTGCGGAACAGTTTGGTCAGCACCGGCGGCGTGGCGTCGGTGGCGACGTCGTAGTCCTGCGGCACGCGCCCCAGCAACTCATCGCGCACGCACCCGCCCGCCAGGTACGCAACGTGCCCCGCCCCGCGCAGGGTCGCGATGATCTCCGCCGCGGCCAATCGCCCCGGGGTCTGCGCGAACTGGCTGGGAATCGTGCCGCTCACGCGAGGATTGTATTGGGGCGGGAGGGCGAGCGCCGCGAAGTTGCCAGCGCCACGATTCGCTCGCGGACTCGCTCATCGTGGGCGTGGAACGGAGCGAAGAACGAATCCATCGGGATCATCCCGGGGGTCATGCTGCCCAAGAAGGGCCCCGCCTCGGAGAGGCGGGCCACCCACGAACACGCTTTCGCTCACGCCCCCTTGCCGCGCTCGCTCGAATCGAGCCAGAGCGTGACGGGCCCGTCATTGACGAGCGAGACTTTCATCGTGGAGCGGAACACGCCGCTCTCGACGCGCAGGCCGGCGGCGCGGAGCTCATCCAGCATCGCCGCGAAGTGTTTCACCGCGTGCTCCGGTCGCATGGCGCGGTCAAAGCTCGGGCGACGCCCCTTGGCGCACGCGCCCGCGAGCGTGAAGTTCGGCACCACGAGCACCGAGCCGCCCACGTCGAGCACGCTCAGGTTCAGCTTGCCCTGCTCGTCCTCGAAGACGCGCAGGTTGGCGAGCTTGTCGACGATCCAGCGCCGGTCTTCGTCGGTGTCAGCGGTCTCGAATCCGACGAGCGCGAGCAGGCCGCGCTCGATCGCGGCGCTGGCCGTCGCGTCGTCGGGGAGCGTGCCGCCGTCCATCGACATCCCGCCGAGGCACGAAACGCCGGCCTGTGACACACGCTGAACCACGCACCGCATGACGGACGATAGCGCCGCGATGCCGATTCGAGCCCGGGCGGAGCACGAGAGAACACGAAGACGGCCCGAAAGCCGGGTGTCTTGGGTGGCCCGCCTCTCCGAGGCGGGTCTGTCTTTGGTGGCACCGCTCTCCAGAGCGGTGTTCTTGACGAGCCCGACGCGCAAGCGAGGGTTCTTCTTCCTTCCCTCCTGGTGGCACCGCGCTCCAAGCGGTGTTCTTCGCTTCATCCTGGCGCTCTGCACCGCCGGGCCACCCAAGGCGCGCGGGCCCTGACCTTCCTCGCGGGCTCGTCAGGTCCGGCGTCCAAAGGCGAGGAATCAGAGCGATGTCGAATCAGCAGCCGGCCTCGAAGGCTTCCGCGAAGGCGTCGTAGTCGTCGCCGTTGACAAAGCTGTCGTGGTTGAAGTCGCCGGCGGGATCGCCCGATTCGAACGCGGCGGCGAACTGGTCGAAGTCGTCGGCGTTGAGGAAGCCGTCGCCGTTCACGTCGGCAAGGTTACTGACCCAACGGAAGGCCTGTTCGTAGCCGTTGCCGTTTCCGTCAATGACCGTATCGGAGCCAACAACGGTCCTTCCATCGCCGGAAACGGCTAGAGCACTAGCGAAGCTTCCGACCGTTCGAATCTCCATCATGCCACCAACTTCCGTCCATCTGAATGGGCGGACGACACCAGAGTCCGCCGACAAGCCAACGACAACACGCCCGTCTGCCGAGACTCCCCTGGCCGACGATACGGCACCGTGCCCGGAGAGCGTTCCGAGCCATTGGAGTCCGGTCGTCGTCGTCCATCGGAATGCGAGCCACTTGGTACCGTCATAAAGCGCCTCGCCCACGATGACGTTTCCGTCGGCGGACATCCCGAAGGCATGCCCATTCGCAACCCCCCGGAAGCCATCGTTCGCGGACCACCGAAAGGCTGTCTCTATAAACGGAAACTGCGCCTCGCGTACATAGCCTGCAAGCACTGTTCCGTCTGCGGAAACCGCGTAAGCCCATGCCTGTCCGCGCCCCCATCTCCCGAGGTCCTGCATTCCGGTTGTCTCAGTCCAACGGAAGACGCGCGGGTCGCCACCGAATCCCCATTGGTTGTATGCGGTACCGACAACAACGCTGCCGTCGCTTGAAACCGCAGTGGCCTCAGAATTCCCCAAGAGGGTGTCGAGGTTCTGCATGCCATCCGAATCAGACCATCGGAAAGCAGGCAAAAGATAACTCGACGTCGCGGAATATCCCACGACCGTGCGACCATCCGCCGACACTGCCTGAGGCTTTGCGGGAGTGTTTCCGAGATTCCCAATGTCGAAGGTACCCGCTTCTTCGCTCCAGAGAATTGCTCTGCCGATCAGCCGATACCCGACGACGATCGTCCCATCAGCCGAAACTCCATAGGCGCGATCGAATGGCAAGCGCTCTGTGTTGCCGCAGGCCTGAGCGCTGGCGCGTGAGGCGGCGAGGGCGAGGCACAAGACGGCGAGCGCGCGGGCTACGGATGAGAGTGTTGTGATGTTCATGGCGCGATCATTGTAATGAGGAGCGCGGCGTGGCGAAAGGCGCACGGTCCAATTGGGGTAGAAAGCCGGTGGCCGGGGGTTCCGTGGGGCGGGGTCTGTCGGGCGAGAGTGGAGCGCGTGGCCAACAGGTTGGCCACGCCACCCGGAGCATGTGAAGTCACACACCGGCGGGGACCGCCGGGCCACCCAAGGCGCGCCATCCCACTCTCCCGCGTTCGGCCCGCGATCGGTGCATGAAACGCGCCGCCCTCCACACCCAACAACCCGCCGGGAGCCTCGAATGGACTTTGTCATCGCGATCTGTGTGGGCGTTGGTCTTTCCGCGGCGTGCGGCCTGCGGGTCTTCCTGCCCATGCTTCTCCTCTCCGCCGCCGCCAAGCTCGGCGTGCTCGACCTCGCCAGCGGCTTTAGCTGGGTCGCCAGTTGGCCGGCGCTGGTGGCGTTCGGCGTGGCGTCGGTGCTCGAGGTCGGCGCGGGCCACATCCCGTGGGTCGATCACGCCGTCGATGTCCTGGCCGCCCCGTGCGCGATCGCGGTGGGAACGCTGGCGATGGCGACGCAGCTTGACGCCGCCCAGCCCCTCATCGGCTGGGCCGGGACGCTCGCCGCGGGCGGCGCGATCGGCGGCACGATCGCCGGCGGCGTGAAGCTCTTGGGCGCGACGACGCGCGTCGCCTCAACCGCGAGCACCGGCGGACTCGCGAATCCCATCATCGCCGGCGTCGAAACCCTCGGCGCGACAGTCCTCTCCATCCTCTCGATCGTGCTCCCCATCGTCGCGGGCGTGCTGCTCATCGCGATCGTGGCAACGGCCATCGTGCTCCTTCGCCGCCGCAGGGCAAGGTCCAAGGCCGCGACCGCGAGCGCCATCTGCACGCCCCTCCGCATTGCGGCCTGAGCGGTCGGCGCGCCACAAGCTCTCTTGTCGCAAGCCACCTTGTCACGAGCCCCCATGTCACGAGCCGCTCCGCGCTACTGCGGCGTGGACACCACCACGCACGGCGCGATCTGCCCCTCGCCGGGATCGCCCGGGCGCTTCACGCGCACCCCCGCGCCGTTCAACAAATTGTGCGGGAACCTCACCTGCAAGTCGCGCAGCAACGCCGACGACGGGCGGTCTTTCCGGGGCAGGTCGGTGTCGGTGAACAGCCCGATCGTCACCATGCTCATCGAGTCGCCGTGGTAATAGAACGCCTGATCGCCATCCTTGCGGAGCTTTACCGCGGCCTCTTCCGCGAGCTTTCGGAACTGCTCGCGTTCGGAAGGGCTCGGGCGCGCGAAGTCTTCGCGGGCATAGCGTCCAACCTGCAGCGTGTACTTGGCCTGCGGGCCGTACATCCGACGCACGTTCAGGAGGTCGAGCTCCGGGACACTCCCGGCCAGTGCGGCCTTGGGCGGGGGGATCAAAAACGAGCTGGAGAAGGGGCGCTGCCCGTCGATCTCAATCGCGCGGATGCGCTGCAGGTCCGACTTGGCGCGCGAGGATTCGGGCGAGTCGTACTTGCCGAACGCGACCATGAACGACTGTCCGCGGGTCGTGACAAAGGCGTCGGAGAGGCTTTCCAGCGAGCGGACGCGGGACAGGGTCGCCTGAGCCTGGCCCTCGCGCGAGGCCTGCGCGGTGTCGGTGGTGAAGGCCGCGATCACGATCGTCCAGGCGTCGAACTCCGCCTCTTCTTTTGGAGGCGGTGGGGGCGCGGCCGGCGCCGGGCGCGGATTGGCCGGGCCCAGCCCAAGCTCGGCGTCCAGGCCACCCAGCACATCCCCAGCGGCGGGGCGCGGCGCGCCCGTGTCGCTGGTCCACGGCGTGCCCTCGAGGTCCATGGGCCGACGGGCCAGCGTCGCGCTGGCCACTGTCTTGTCCTCCCGGGGCCTGAGCCAGGGATAGTCGACATAGGGGTCGACGTTGGCATCGACCTTGGCGGCGGGGTCTGGGCTGGACCCACAGCCGATCGTCGCCATCAATGTTAGGATTATGAAAGGAAAATAGTAAACCGCGGTGTTTGTGCAATACATCACACCGGGGCCGCAATTAGGGTGAATTGTGGACCAGTAAATCCCAAAACCCGATCGAATCGAGAGGACTTTCAAGTCCTGTTTGCGACCGAGTCTGGTCGTAAAGATTTTCTGTTGGTCCGGGGTTTGGTTATTCATCGCAAGTCTTGACATGATAGCGTGTTGGGAACTTTCGCCCAGGTCCACGGATTTTGCACGGTTCCTCGGGCCACCGTCGATACAGAATGCCAGAACGGGCCACGCGACGGGTTGAGCGAGCGTTGGGGAATTCCTCCTGACGACGACAATCCGGGCCCACGATGGAGTCTCTCACATGTCCAACATCTCCCCGATCAGTTCGGGTGCCCTGGCGAGGATCGGCCCCGCCTCGGGCGATCGTGCGGCGTCCAGTGTACGTGCCGAGGCGAGCCCGCCGCGGCGTGGCGCGGACCAGGTTGAGGTCTCCGACATGGCGTACTACATGAGCCAGTTGCGTTCGCTCCCGCCGGTGCGTCAGGACCTGATCGATCAGGTTCGTTCGCAGATCGACGCGGGCTCCTACGAAACGCCGCAAATGATCGACGCGGCCATCGAGGCGATGTTCGACGACTTGGCATCGTGATGTCCCGCCCGCGTCATCGATCGCCTTCGATCGAACCGCTCTGAACAGAATCCCCAGCACCTCGGTCACCACCGCCGGCCGCCTTCCAGGCTCCGGCGGTGTGTTCTTTTGGGCACCTCGACCCGGCGACCGCGACGTGCCCTGCGCCGATCGCCCCCACCCCCCCGCGGCCTACCCTTGCCCGCCGAGTTTTCTGACGAGGAACGCATGCCGTACACGCTCAAGCCTGACCATGGATACGACGTCGACGTCGAGCAGACGGGCTACCTGAAGCAGCACGTCGACACCGGCGACCGCTGGGTGCTCAACTTCGGCCCGCAGCACCCCGCGACCCACACCACGCTCCGCCTGGTGCTCGAACTCGACGGCGAGCGCGTCGCCCGCTGCACGCCGCACATCGGATACCTGCACTCGGGCTTCGAGAAGCTCGCCGAACACCTCGACTACAACCAGTGGGTCACCGTCGCGTCGCGGATGAACTACCTCTCCCCCATCGCCAACGACATCTGCTGGCACCACGCCGTCGAGACCCTCTTCGGCATCGACCTCACGCCCCGCTGCAAGGTGCTCCGCACCATCATGGCCGAGATCGCACGCATCCAGGACCACCTCCTCTGCGTCGGCGCGGCGTGCCTGGACCTGGGCGCCTTCACCGGCTTTCTCTACGCCTTCAACCCACGCGAGAAAATCTACGACCTCTGCGACTACATCTCCGGCCAGCGCTTCCACGCCGACTGGACCCGCGTGGGCGGCCTGATGCAGGACCTCCCCGACGAAGAGACCTTCAAGCGCATGGTCAAAAACTTCCTCCACGCCGACCTCACCCCGGCCCTGAAGGACATGGAGAGGTTGGTCCTCCGCAACCGCATCTTCCTCGACCGCACCCGCGGCATCGGAATCCTGTCCAAGCAAGACGCCATCGCCTGGAGCACCACCGGCCCGTGCGCCCGCGCGTCGGGCGTCCGGCGTGACCTCCGCAAGGACGCGCCGTACCTCTGCTACGCCGACAATTGGGACGGGCAGGGGGCCGAGGGCGTCAAGTTCTCCGTGCCCGTGTGCGAGGAAGGCGACGTGCTGGCCCGCTTCCTGGTCCGCGTGGAAGAGATCAAGCAGTCGATCAAGATCATCGACCAGCTCATCGACAACATCCCCGCCGGGCCGATCGACACCTTCGCCGACGCCAAGATGACCAAGCCCCGCAAGGCGGATGTCTACGGCTCGATCGAGGGGCTGATCCAGCACTTCCAGCTCATCATGAGCAACCGCGGCTGGCAGCCGCCCATCGCCGAGGCGTACGGCGCGCAGGAGACGGCCAACGGCGAGCTTGGCTATTTCATCGTGAGCGACGGCGGGCCGCGGGCCTGGCGCGTCAAGGCCCGCCCGCCGAGCTTCATCAACTACTCGCTGATGTCCAAGCTCACCGAGGGGCACATGCTGGCCGACGTGGTGGCGATCATCGGCTCGCTGAACATCGTGGCGGCGGAGCTGGATCGGTAGCAGCCCACGCGGAGTGAACAACAAGCCCCCGCGCGACGCGGGGGTTTTTCATGGCGAGAGGCCTTTGGGCCAGCGCTCCGGGCCGACATCTGGCTTTGGTTGGGCCGGCCCTCCGCGCCGACACTTGATTGCCGAGATTCAGCGCCGCCGCCGGGCGGGCCTCACGAGACGCCCGAACTTCAATCCGAATCCGTATCAGCGCTTCCGTCGCGGGCCGCGGCACAGACCCGCGAGCGCTCCGAGCGCGACCGCTGCGCCGCACCCCGGCGCGGGGACGAGCCGGAAGTCAAAGTTGGTGTTGGCAAATCCGTCGTGCGATTCCCCCGCCGGTGAGTTGAGCTGGATCGCGGATTCCATCAGGAACGCGTAGCGCGCGGGCTGGAGGGTGATTTCTCCGAACCGGGTGATGTTCCCGCCCGTCGACTGTTCCTGGAGCACGACGAAGTTGTCGTCGAGGCGGAGGACGAGCATCTGAGAGTGCGCGGACAACCCGTCGCCGGACTCGATGTTGATGAAGGACTTGTAGAGGTACGAGATGGTGACGGTGTTGTGGACATTGAAGTGGATGAGGTACTCGCTGCTCCCGCCGGCGCGCGCGAACTGGTCGTGCTCGGCCCGAGCGAACATGCTGGCCGAGGTGCTGCCCTCGAAGCGATCGACGCCGACGCGTGAACTCTGCGAAGAGCGGGCGTTGGCGGTGGCGCCGTTGCGGGTGAGTGAGGTCATCGCGGTGTCGGCCCACAGGCCCGGCACGAAGTTCTGCTTCTCCTCGAAGTCTTGAAAGGTCTGGACGTCATGGATCAATGATCCCGCCTCGAGCTGGCGCGAGACAAAGAGGCCGGTGAACCCCGCGAACGCGGCGGAGGTGGGTCCGGCGAGCACA
This sequence comes from Phycisphaerae bacterium, assembly GCA_016793195.1. Lineage (GTDB taxonomy): Bacteria > Planctomycetota > Phycisphaerae > Phycisphaerales > UBA1924 > JABWBC01. Next base: position 8,260 of record JAEUJA010000033.1, on the reverse strand, counting down.
ACGACGCAGAACGCGGTGCGCATGGAACAGCTCCTTTTCGTGGCCGGGGAGAAACGCGGCCACATTCCCGATCAAGGCCCGGAGCGCTCGCTGAGGAGCACGAGCGCGCCGGGCGGTTCTCGCCGCCTCACGCAAGGTCGGCGACGCGATCGCGCCCCTGGGTGGGCGGGGGCGCGATTGGAAACACGTCGATCCTGGGTCCGGTCGGCCCGGGCTCAGATTCACGAGTCCTGGATGTCTTCACGTCCTGCGAAACCAGCGCAGAGAACCCACGCCGGTGATCCAGGCCATTCGAGCCGATCGCCCGCCGGGTTCCGCCCGATCCGCGAAGAAACGATAAAGATTTCCGCGTGAACCCGGCGTGGACGGAGCCCGCCGCCCGCCGACTCGGCGGGCCCGCCGCGGCATCGACTCACGGCGTCGCGGGCAGGCCGTGCGTGATGACGTGCTCGACCGCCGAGCAGAAACGATCGACCTCTTCCATCGTTGAGTACACGCTGGGCGTGACGCGGAGGCCCTCGAACTCATCGTGCTTGATCGGCGTGACAGCGATGCGGTGTGTGTCCCACAGGTACGAGCCAATTCTGGCGCTGTCGACGCCGACGATCTGGATCGTGCCGATGCCGCAGGAATACTGCGGCTTGAGGCTCGTGTGCAGCTTGCACTGGCCGGTGGCGAGCAATCGCTTGGCCCAGGTGTCGCGGAGGTAGCGGAGGCGGGCTTCTTTGCGTGCGTCGCCGATGGTCTGGTGGAACGTGAGGGCCTCGGCGATGGCGAGGAAATTGCCGGCGGGGTGGGTGCCGACTTCCTCGAACTTGCGGATGTTGTCGTCCTGCTCGGGCGCGGTGCCGAACATGGGCCAGAGGCTCTTGACCTTGTCGCGTTTCACATAGAGCATGCCCGTGCCGTGCGGCGCGAAGAGCCACTTGTGGAGCGACACGCCGTAGTAGTCGCAGCCAAGGTCGGGGAGCTTGAAGGCGAAGTGGGCGAGCGCGTGGGCTCCATCGACGATGACGGGGATCCCGCCGTTGATGCCTCGGGCCATATCGACAACCTTGCGCACGGGGAGAATCTGCCCGGTGATGTTGACGATGTGGCTCATGAGGATCACGCGGGTCCGCGGCGTGATCGCATCGCGGTACCGGCGCAGAATCTCTTCGTCGTCTTCGGCCGGGATCGGCAGCTTGATGAGCACGAGCTTGGCGCCCTGGCGGCGTTCGCGCATGCGGAAGGCGTTGAGCATGCGCGGGTAGTCGCACGTCATCGCCAGCATCTCGTCGCCGGGCGAGAGATCGATCCCGAGCTGGCAGATGTGGAGCGCTTCGCTGGAGTTCCGCGTGATCGCGATCTCTTCCGCGTCGGCGCCCCAGTGGTGGGCCAGGCGCTGGCGCACCGCGTTGCGGGGCGCCGGCTCGAGAATCGAAAAGAGCGCCATGGCCGTCGGGTGCGAGTTGGCGAAGTCGTAGTGACGCTTCATCGCCTCCTGCACGATTCGCGGCGTGGGGCTCACGCCGCCGTTGTTGAAGTTGACGAGGCTGCGGTCGACCGTGAACGCGCTCTGGCACTGCGCCCAGAACGACTCGTCGCGGGCGATCTCGTCGGGCGAGCCGGGGGTCTCGGCCAGCTCGGCGAGGATGTCGAGGGTGTCGCGTGTGGGGAGGGGCACGAGCGCCGAGGCCGTCGCCTCGCGGGCGGCCCAAGAGAGATACGACGCGGGGAGCGCGATGGCGCCGAGCGTGCCAAGAAACTCGCGGCGGTTGGACATAATGACCTCCGATGGCAGGGCGGAGGTCAGGGTATCAGAAGCCCTCGCGTCGTGAATCGCGGAAGAAGCGGTTGAACGCCGAGGCCGCGGAGAGCGCGGAGAACGCGGAGAGGGCAAGAACTCCGAGGAATCAGAGGGGATCAGAGGAACTCAGAGAAGAGGAATGGGCCGAGAAGACCAAGGGGTGAAGAGGCGACTTGAGCTCAACGGGCGCGAAGAACGCGAGGAACACCAAGACGATCCGGCGCCAACCCGGCCTTTCCTGTCCATCGTGCCTTCCTCCGCGCGCCTCTGATCCCCTCTGATTCCTCTGAGTTCTTCTTCACCTAGCGATCTTCGCGGACTTCGAGTTCCTGTCTTTGGCCTTTCCTCTCCGCGACCTCTGCGGCCTCTGCGTTCAATTCCTTCTGCGCGCCTCTCCGCGTTTGCTCCCTTGTGAATGCCCTCCACCGTGCGGCGTCACGCCGAGACCGACGCGCTCTCGTCCGTTGCGTCGGATGACGCCGGACGCGCCGATGAATCGATTGGTCCCCCGGCTCCCGGCGCGGCGTGCGTCTTGCGTCCGCCGGTGAGAAGCACGATCCCGCCGACGATCAGCACGACCGCGACAATCTTGCGGACGGTCATTTCTTCCTTGAGGATGAGCCAGCCGAGGATGACGGCCGTCGCGGGCGCCAGCGCGAACGCGATCGGGCGGAGGAGCGAGATGTCGCCGCCGGGCTGGGCCAGGCCCAGGTAGAAGAAGAAGACGCCCGCGAAGCCCGCGAGAATCCCCGAGCCGAAGACGAGCTTGGCCCAGGTCGAGCCGCTCATGTCGCGCCACCAGACCTGCGGCTCGGACTTCACGACCGAGTGGGCGACGAGGAACGCGGCCAGCGCGAGCGGGAGCGTGACGGCCGCGCGGAAGAAGACCGTGCCCATCGGGCCGATCTCCTTGGTGTTGATCGCGCCCTTGGTGAAGATCTCGCCGACGCCCCAGCAGAGCCCGGCCAGGATGGCACAGAGGATGGCGAACATGCCTGTGTATCGGCCAAGGGGCGGGAGCGAGCGTACTTCTCATGCGAGCCCCGCGCGCCGAGGGCGTCGCGCGGCATGCGCGGAGCCGGAGGGTGCGGGAGCCCGGATAGAGCGACGATTCACTCCGGCGCGGCCGCGCACCGCCCGCGTGGAGGCGCGCCTCAGAAGAAATCGTTCATCCACGGCGTGCCGCCCGCGAACGCGGAGTTGGCCGCGTGCAGCGCCGCGTGATCGCCCGACGCCAGGCCGACGCTCGCCGCCTGGCTGGGCGTGAGGAATCCGGCGTAGATCGCCGCCAGGCCGCGGGCGTCGACGCGAATCTCGCCGCGTCCGCCGGGCTCGGCACGCCCCTGCCCGTTCTCGATCGAGAGCGTCCATCGCCCCGCGTTGGCGGGCACGAGGTCGTCGGAAACGTCGAGGTGAACCTGGGTGCGCACGCACGGCGCGTAACCGCGGGCCTCGAGCGCGGCCTTCATGTGGCTCACGCGGATCAGCCACGAATCCTTGTTCTCCACGCTGTAGCGCTGCTGCGAAAGCAGCAGCAGCGCCGGGTGCGTCGGCCCGCCGAAGAAGACGAGGTCGTGGCTCATCATCGAGTAATCGGCGAGCAGCGCCCACAGCCTCCGCCCGGCGGCGGGCGTGTGGAACACAAAGTCCGACAGGTTCACGTCGGCCCGCCCGTCGGGGCGGCGTTTCTGGTTGACGAAGACATAGCCCTGGAGCGTGCCGTGCTCGTCACGCACGCCGAAGGGGTGGTGCTCCTCGTTGCGCGGCGATTTGACACGCTGCCAGATGTACGCCCCGCGGTCGAGCATGCCGTCGTACCGCGCCGCGAACCCGGCGTAGCACTCGCGGAGCTCGGTCGAATCGGGATCGAGCGGTTCGACGCGCTCGCGATCGTGCGGGCCGGCGTCGATCTGCGTCATGGGGATCGTGTACTGGAAGCGGTGGCCCGCGTGCTCGAATCCCACGGCGCGATAGAGCGAGTGTGTCGAGGCGTACAGCCCGACGAGGGGCCAGCTCTCCTCGTGGGCGGCCTGGACGCAGGCGCGCATCATTCGTTTGGCGTAGCCGCGCCCGCGGTCCTCGGGCGCGACCGCCACACCCGCGATGCCCAGCATCTTCACGGAGCGCCCGCCGAAGTACTGGCCCATCGGGATGCGCAGGAGCGTGGCGGCGGGGCGCGACGAATCCAGCAGCGTGCGGAAGTTCGCCTCGCCGCCGATCTTCATCCACCCCTCGATCCCCTCGCGGTCGCCGGCAAAGGCGTGCTGGAGCATCCGGGTGACGGCGTCGTGATCTCGGTCGGTTTGGTAGGGTGCGAGTGTGATGTCGTCGCGAGTGAGGGCGGGCTTCATGGGTCGGATGGTATGAGGGTGGGCGGTGCGATGTGCTTCAGCACCCGTTCTCAAAGTCATTGGCGAAGTCGTCAAAGTCGTCGCCGTTGACAAACCCGTCGTGGTTGTAGTCGGCGCCGATGGCGCCGATCTCGAACATCTCGGCGAAGGCGTCGAAGTCATCGCCGTTGACGAAGCCGTCCTCGTTGATGTCGGGCTTGCAGTCGGGGGTGAAGAGCCAGTTGATGGTGTAGCGCCCGTCGTCGAGCTGCCCCTTGGCATAGGCGACGCGGATGTACACCGTCTGGAGCTTGTTGATGTGAACGGAGACGAGCGAATCGCGCCGGACGCCGGCGTCGCCCAGGCACGGCGGGAAGCCGAGCCAGTCGTCGTTGCAGGCCATCTCGTTGGAGGTCGTGCCGGGGCATTCCTTGTGGATGGAGAGCACGGTGTCCATGCCCTGGTCCACGCCGGGGTCGTCGTGCGTGCCGCAGGTGGAGACCCGGAGCGTTCCGTCGGCCAGCGGCAGGAAGAGGTGCCAGGCGTCGCGGGTGTTGAGGGTGCCGTCGCACGAGGCGTCGCCGTCGACGCCGGCGCAGGTGATGTCGCCCGAGGCGGAGCCGGAATAGCCGAGCAGCGGGATGGCGCGGTGGCAGAGGTCGTTGGGCGTGCCGTCGATGAAGCCGGGGTCGGAGGTGCTGGGGGCCGACAAGCCGCACGAGCCCTCGGCACGCACCCAGTACCAGTAGTCGATGCCGGAATAGACGCCGGAGTCGACGAACGAAGTCCCGGTCGAGAGGCCGATGCTGGCGGCGCCGTCGTAGTCATCGGCGGTGTTGCGATAGACGCGGTACTGGGTGGCGCCGGGCGAGGCGTTCCACGTCACGGTGATCTCGTTGCAATCGGTCCCGTCGGTGGCGTTGACGTTCTGGGGCGGGGCGACGGTGGGGCAGGCGGTGACGGTGATTCGCTGCGCGTCCCAGGTGTCGGTGTCGTTGTTGCTGGTGTTGGTGTCGGAGGCGTTGTCGAGGATGACGCCGACCCAGTATTCGCCGGGCGCCGTCGCCAGCGGGATCATGGCCGCGGGCACGTTGATGGCGCGGGTCTCGATGGCGTCGAACGTGCCCGAGAACCCGAACGTCGCCAGCAGCGTGTCGGACGACGTGATGTTGTTGTTGAGCGAGAGATAGAGGCGGGCGGTGTAGTTCTGGCTCGCCTGGTTGTGGTCGGAGACGTTGCTGACCACGACGCTCCCGGCGGCGAGGTTGAAGCCCGCCTGGATGCTCGTCGGGCCGTTGGTTCTGTAGCGCAGCGCCTGCAGATCAAAGATGTCCCCGCGCGTGTCCTTCTCGAAGGCCTGCATGTCATCGAAAAACTGATTCCACAGGCGCGTCGAGCGCCCGACCTTGATGCCGGAGGTGGTGTGATGCGTGAGCACGGCGTTGACGCGCTCGACCCCGCCGTCGACGCGGTACACCCCCGAGCCGCTCATGCCGCCCCAGAAGGTGTTGAAGCAGCCGGTGCCGACATAGACCTGGATGAACGGCGAGGTGCAGAGGTCGGCCCCGCCGCTCCAGAAGTACATGTCGCGCCCGTTGTGCAGCCCCTCGCCGACATCGCAGGTGGCGGCTGGATAGCTGAAGTTCCGGTAGCTGGTCGAGAAGTCGCAGAGGTCGGTGGTCGCGCCGAACCACCCCGTGAGGTGCCCGACCTGCCGCGTGTTCAGGCGGTTGAGCCGGATGCACGCCGCGTCGCGCGAGGAGTCCTCGTCGTCGATCCAGGCGCTGCCGATCATGTACTCCGTGCCCCGGGCCCAGCCGTAGCGCCGCACGACGGAATCGGTCGCCGGCTCGGGCGGGTTGGAGGCGGGTGTCCCGCCGTCCCACGCGGGATAGACCCAGACCTCCTGGGCGGCGGCGAAGATGTCCACGCCGTCCGACGAGTGGGCGTACAGGCAATGCCCGGCGGTGACGACCACGCCGCCGTCGCCCAAGGAGCCCGAGCAGACGAAGAACGCGTCCTGGCCCTGCTGATCCACGAAGCGCATGACAAGCTTGCAGTTGAGGCGTGTCGGCCATTCTTCGAGGTCGGTGACCAGGTCCATCGACCCCCAGCCGCGCGGATCAAACCCGTCGTCGCACCCAAGGAAACCGCCAAAGCTGTCGTCGCGGATGACGCGGGATGGGTCGGTGTCGTTCAGGGGAAGATCGCGCCACTCGCCGGTCTCCGCGTTGTAGAGGCGCACGCCCCTGGACGCTTCGATGCTGGGTTCGTCGGGCCCGCCCGCGGGCATGGGCATGGGCGGGATGAGATGGATCGGCGGGTGCGCGGGGAGTGCGATGGGTTCGTCGACCTCCGGCGCGGGAGGGATCAGTGACTGGGCCGCCGCGGACGATGCGAGGAGAGAGCCAAGCAAAGCAGCGAGCGCGGGCCGTGCGAGCATCTTCGAATCTCCTTGCGTTCGCCGGCGAAGCCCGGGCGCACGCCCCCACACTACCACGAGCCCCAGGGCGTTGAAAGAGAGAATCCCGCGCCGGGACGCAACGAGAGAATGGAACCACGCGCGCCGACAGCGGACGATGGAATGAAGAATGTGACATGCCGCAAGCGCCGCCGCGGTGAATCCGGGCGGGACCGCAAGGGTCGGCCCGTTGTAGCATGGCGCGGGGCTCGGGGAGCGCGGGACCGGGCCTCAGCCTGAACGGGCTTGACTTACTTTGTTCGAGCGATCAGGCCGGTCTTCTCCCGGATCCAGCTCGACACAACCTCCAACGCTTCGGGCGCGAACGTCTCTTCGATCGTCGAGTATTCGCTCGGCGCGCCGGTCTGCGAGTGCTGGAAGAGATGGTTGAGACTCGGGAGTTCCTTGATCGAGACGTCGTTGTTCCCGCCGGCCCTGACGGCCTTTTCGATCTCGCCGAGGTTCTGGCCTGGCGGGACCTGCAGGTCCTTGCTCCCGTTGATCGCCAGCACCGGGCACGTGACTTTCTTGAGGAACTCGCGCGGATCGAGCACCAGGAATCTCCGGAACCACTTCGAGCCGATCTGCGCAAACTGCTGCTCAACGTGCTGGTCGGCCTTCTTGCTGATCTCGTCCTCGGGGAGGCTCGCGCTGCTGGGATCGGCTTTCAGCGCTTCGATCGTGAGCGTGCGCATCTCCGCCTTGATCGCGTCGTCGTTCGCCCCGTCCCCGATCATCGCCATGATCTTCCGCGATTTCTGGGCTTCCGCCTCGGCGTCGGCCTCGGGCTTGCCCATCGCGATGTTGATCAGCTTGCCCTGGAGCACGATCACGTCCGCGCCCGGCACGCCCGTGCCAGCGAGCAGAACGATGAACGCCACGTCCTTGCACGAACTCGCCACGATCGGCGCGATCAGACCGCCCTCGCTGTGCCCCACAACCCCGACCTTCGCGTGATTGATCTCCGGGCGCGTCAGGAGATACTCGACGCCCGCGACGGCGTCGGTGGCAAAGTCGTCGCTGGTCGCCTCGGCAAAGTTGCCGGTGGACTTGCCGACGCCGCGATCGTCGTAGCGCAGCACCGCGATGCCGTGGCGCACGAGATGGTCGGCGATGACCAGGAACGGGCGATGACCGAGCAGGGCCTCGTCGCGATCCTGCGGCCCGGAGCCGCTGACCATCACCACCGCCGGGTGCGGGCCCGGCGCCGATGGGCGAACAAGCGTGCCCGCGAGCCTGATACCCGCGGCCTTGTTCTCGAACGTGACATCCTCGACTTCATACGGGAATGGGGGCTTGGGCTCCTGCGGGCGAGCGGGTCCCTTGGGCGCTTCGCCCGGCGCGAGCTTCGCGACCTTCACGGGGAACTCGCCGCCGTTCTGTCTCAGAACGCCCTCGGCCGAGTTGCCGTCCGCCGCGACCTTGAGTTCAAACCTCGCCCACGCCACCTCGGGCGCGCCCGCGGGCCTGAGCACGAACTTGAGTTGATCCGGCGCCGTCGAAACATCGCTGAGCGGCAGGTCGTTGGCGCCCTGCGCCGGGATCGAGATCGTGCCCGAGTCCTTGGCAAGATTGACCGAGAAATCCAGCGTGATCCCGCCGGGGAGCGTGATGGCACCCGCCCAAGTGTCGCCGGCCGTCGCGCCGCCGGCGGTTGCTTTGGTATCGGCCGGCCTGCTC
>JAEUJA010000023.1 GCA_016793195.1 Phycisphaerae bacterium | reverse complement strand
AGGCTGATGTGCTCGCGCGGCGTGTGGTCGAGGGCGCTGTCGCCTGGGCCGTAGGCGGCGATCGGGCAATTCCAACGCGGCGCGACGACGTTCATGTCGGAGGTGCCGGTCTTGACGCGGAGGGTGGGGCGCTGGCCCTGGCGCCGGATGGCGGCGGAGAGATGGCGAGCGACGGCGTTGTCGCGCGGCGAGAGGTGGGCGGATTCGTGGCCGAGGAAAGCGAGATGGCCGCTCCCGGAAAGTTTCAGGATTGACCGCTCGAGTTCGTGCGGACTGACGCTTGTGGGAAGGCGGAAGGCGCCGGTGAGCGAGGCTTGTTCGGTCAGGCCGTCGGAGGATGTGTGGAGGTCGCGGATGGTGGCCTGGATGGAGTCGAACGCGCCGGAGCGGGTGTGGTTGCGGCGCGCGATCTCGGCGAGCACACGCTGCCAGAAGGCGAAGGCCTCGTCGGCGGCGCTGGCGCCGGGTCCGGCGGTGTGGGCGAGGTCACGCGCGGTGGTGTACTCGCAGACGAGGCGGCCTTTGTAACCGATGGTGATGGCGTTCCATGCGCTCGGCTCGCCGATGACGCAGGCGGCGGGGTGGAAGCGATCGATGACGGCGCGGGCGCCGCGCGAGGTCGGCGTTTCCTCCTCGACGGCGGCGATGACGGCGAGGGCGACGTTGGGCGGGAGCGAGGTGCGCGAGGCCGCGACGATGAACGACGCGAGCGGTCCCTTGGCGTCGACGCTGCCGCGGCCGAAGAGAAGGTCGCCCTCGATTCGCACGGGGATTTCGCCGGGGACGGTGTCCATGTGCCCGAGGAGGACGATGAGGTGGTCGGGGTGACGCGGGCCGAGCCAGCCGATGGCGTTGCCGGCGACGTCGATCTCGGCGGAGAAACCGTGATGCGACATGAGGTGCGCGAGGAGCGCGGCGATGGATGCTTCGCTCCCCGAGACGCTTGGTGTCTCGACCATGCGGTGGAGGAGGTTGACGGCGTCGGCGTCGCTGATGGGGGCCGCGATGGCGGGCGTGGCTGTTTGAGTGGGTCTCGCGTTCATGCGAACACCGTCCCGGCACCTTCGAAGGCGCGGCTGATGGGCGTGTCGGCGCGAGCGTCGCCGATGACCACGCGGCGCACGCCGGCGAGCAGGGCTTCGCGTGCGGCGAGGACTTTGTTCTTCATTCGGCCCTGCGCGAGCGATTCGGCCTCGTCGAGGCGCTCGATGGGGACGCTCTGGATGAGCGAGGATTCGTCGGGGAACGCGCGGAGCAGTCCGGGGATGTTTGAGAGGAGGAGGAGGTTCTCGGCGTCGAGCGCGGCGGCGGTGCGGGCGGCGGCGCGATCGGCGTCGACGTTGATGGGTTCGCGTGCCTCGCTGAGGGCGGGCGGCGAGATGACGGGCGTGAAGCCGGCGTCGAGGAGCGTGTTGATGAGGGTGGGGTCGACATGATCGACGGTGCCGCTGTAGTCGTCGCGGATGAGGCGGGTGCGTCCGTCCACGATTGCGCGGATCGCGGCCTTGCGCGTGCCGCGCCAGAGGGAGGCGTCGACGCCCGAGATTCCGACGGCGCGGACGCCTTGACGGACCAGAGCGAGGACGAGGGACTGATTCACGATGCCGCGGCAGGCCATCTGGAAGATTTCGAGCGTGCGGGGATCGGTGCGGCGGCTGGTGTGGCCGGAGGGCGAGGTGATGAATTGGGGCTCGTGGGCGAGCTGGCGGGCGAGGGTGGTTGTGGCGTCGGAGCCGCCGTGGACGAGGACGAGGCGCAGGCCGCGTGCGATGAGGGCCGCGGCGTCGGCGCACAAGGCATCGTGGCTGATCCCCGCGGCTCCACCGATCTTGACGACGATCACGCGATCTCCCTTCGTTTACAGGGGGTGAAGGCCGGCGAAGCCGAGTCCTTGGGTTTCATCAAGGCCGCACATCAGGTTCATGCACTGCACGGCCGAGCCGGCGGCGCCCTTGACGAGGTTGTCGAGGGCGCTGACGACGACGATGCGGCTGGCGTCGAGGTCGACGTCGAAGGCGACGTCGCAGAAGTTTGTGCCGGAGAGGAGCTTTGGCTCCGGGTAGCGGTGCAGGCCGGACTTGGCCTTGACGAGGCGGACGAACGGTTCATTGGCATATGCGGCGCGGTAGAGTTTCCAGAGGTCCTTCTCGGTGACGGGGCGGGTCGGCAGGACGTGGGCGGTGCATTGCACGCCGCGGACGAGTTCGACGGATGTGATGGTGGTGTGCAGCTCGAAGTCGCCGAGTTCTTGACGCACTTCGGCCTGATGACGATGGCGCATGGTGGCGAAAGGGCGGACGCGGCCGGCGCGCTCGGGGTGGTGTCCGGTCGCGGAGGGCTCGGCGCCGGCCTCGGAGGAGCCGACCTTCAGGTCGGCGATCGCGAGCTTGATGAGCCCTTCGCGGGCCAGGGGGAAGAGCCCGAGGTTCATCGCGGTGGCGTTGCAGCCGACGCCGGACGCGAGGCGCGCGGTGCGGAGGCGATCGCGCCGGGTTTCCGGCAGGCCGTAGACGAACCGATCGAGCCACGCGACGGCGGGGTGAGCCGATCCGTACCACTCCTGATAGGCCGCGGGGTCGCGGAGGCGGAAGTCGGCGGCGAGGTCGATGACTTTGGGCGCGAGCGCCGCCCATCGATCGATCTGGAGCGAGGATTCGCCGTGCGGCATGCAGAGGAAGATCACGTCGCAGGCGGCGATCTCGTCGGGGCGGCAGAACTCCAGCGTGGTCCTGGCGCGGAGGTGCGGGTGGATGCTGGCCAGGGGCATGGTGGCGTTGCGGCGGGAGCTGACCTGGGCGACCTCGACGTGCGGGTGCGTCAGGAGAAGGCGGAGGAGCTCGCCGCCGGTGTAGCCGGAGCCGCCGACGATGGAGACGCGGAGGCGCGAGGGCGGCGCGGTCATGCGACCTCCGTGCGTGAGTGGGCGTCGAAGGCGGCCCAGGGGCCGAGCTTGAGCTCTTCGATGAGGGAAGCACGGGGGCGAGGGGGCGACGACGATGCCGCGGCGTTCGATGGGGTGGCGGTTGAGAGCGTGCCGTCGGATGGGGAGGCGTCGAAGGGTGCGGCGCGCGCGGTGGAGTGTGCGCGTGCGGCGTTTGGTGATGATTCGACGATCCATTCGATCATTCGGCGGGGGATGTTGACGCCGGTGGGCGCGATGGAGTTTCGGAACTCCATGGTGTGGTTGATCTCGCTGACGAGCAGGCCGCGGCCGGGGGCTTCGAGCAGGTCGATGGCGAGCAGGGCGCCATCGGGTCCGGCGACGGCGCGAGCGGCGCGAGCGCAGAGGTCGCGGATGTCGGGGGTGATTTCCAGCACGGACGCGACGCCGCCACGGGCGGTGTTGGTGATCCAGTGCGGGGAGTGCCGGACGATCCCGCAGATTGCCCGGTCTCCGACGACGAAGACGCGCAGGTCGCGGTCGGGCTTCTGGACGTATTCCTGCACATAGAAGACAGAGTGCTGGACCGAGCCGAGCGTGCTCTTGTGCTCGATCACGGCCTCGGCGGCGTCGCGGTCGTTGACGCGGGCGAGCAGGCGGCCCCAGGAGCCGGTGGTGGGCTTGAGCACGGCGGGGTAGCCGACGTGTTCGACGGCGGCGAGGGCGGAGGCCTCGTCGAGCGCGACGCATGTTCGCGGCGTAGGGATGTTGTGCTGGGCCATGAGAAGCGAGGTGGTGAGCTTGTCGCCGCAGGCTTCGATCACGCGCGCCGGGTTGACGGTGCGCACGCCGAATCGCTCAAAGACGCGGACGGCGGCGAGGGCCTGGGACTGGCCGATGCAGCGATCGATGACGGCGTCGAATCGCGTCCATGTCGAGGGGTCGTGGATGTCGAAGACGAGCTCGCGGACGTCGATCAGTTCGTGGTCGATGGCGAGCGAGGCGAGTTCGTCGAGGAGAAGGCGTTCTTCGACACGGACCCGCGAGTGCAGCAGCGCGATTCTCATGGTTTCTCCTTGCGGCGTGGGGATACTCACTCGCCCCAGTCTTCTTCGACCTCGGGGGCGAGCTCGACGCGGAGCGGGGTGACGCTGGTGACTTCGAGTTCGGCCTGGCACTCGCGGCAGCGGACGATTTCGCCGCAGAGGGGCGGGCGTTGGAGCGCGATCGTCGCGGCGCACTCGGTGCACTCGACGGAAGGCGCGGTTTGCGGCGTGGGCGTGGTCGGGTTCATGGGTTCTCCTTGAAGGCAGGGCGTGAGGGGGTGAGCAGGGCAACATGTGAACGGGGCAACATCCGCGGCCCGTGCGGCGGCGCACGGCCAAAACGACTTCGGGCCCGTCGGTTCCAGTTCCGACGAGCCCGTTTGAGTTGATCGGTGCCCCGGAGGGGCCGTCACTCGTGGCTACGGCGAAACGCGGACCCGATCAGGGCCGGTCGCTTTTTTCACGAGTTTGGATTTGGGAGACGCGATCGCGACGCCGGGGCGATCGAGCGAGAGGGGCGGGTGGTTGGCGGGACGGTTGTTCATGGCGGCGAGAGGTGCCCAGTTTGGGGCCGGGGATGCTAGCGAGGACGCCGGGCGAGTCAAATGTATCGGTTGGCGCGTCGCGTTTCCATGAGGACGAGCGCGGGAGGAATCGGAGTCTGGTCACTCGTCGCGTTTGGAGAGCTGGCCCTGGAGAGCGACGAAGGCGAGGACGAGCAGGCCGACGGCGATGCGTGTCCACCACGAGCTGAGGTCGCCCTGAAAGGTGATGATGGTCTGGATGAGGCCGAGGAGGAGCACGCCCAGGGCGGTGCCGAGGACGGAGCCGATGCCGCCGCGGAGGAGCGTGCCTCCGATGACGACGGCGGCGATGGCGTCGAGCTCGAAGCCCTTGCAGGCGGCGGGGTCGCCGGACTGTTGATAGAGGGTGAAGACAATGCCGGCGAGGGCCGAGCAGAGGCCCGAGAGCGTGAAGACGCCCAGGCGCGTGGCGCGGATGTTGAGGCCCATGAGGAGGGCGGAGCTTTCGTCGTCACCGACGGCGTGTACGGATCGCCCGAAACGGGTGGAGCGGAGCACGACGGCGGCGAGGGCGATGGTGACGATCGCGATGTCGACGGTGATGGGGATGGAGACGCCGCGCTCGCCGAACGGGAGGCGGAGGCTGAGTTGGTCGTTGAGGACATTGGCGACGAAGGGGTGCTTGATCCCGATGGACTGAGGGTGGATGAGGAACGCGGCGCCCCGCGCGAAGAACATGCCGGCGAGGGTGACGAGGAACGGCGGGAGCTTGAAGAGGTCGATGATGAGGCCCTGGGCCAGGCCGAACACGGCGCCGGCCAGGAGCGAGAGCGCGATCGCGGCGAGGGGATGCACCGCGTGGTGCTCGATGAGCCGGGCGATGAGGATGCTGGTGAAGGCCATGACCGAGCCGACGGAGAGATCGATCGCGCCGGAGAGGATGACAAAGGTCGCGCCGACGGCCGCGACGGCGAGGAACGCGTTGTCGACCAGCAGATTCCGCACCACGCCGGCGGACGCGAAGTTTGGGTACGCGAGTGAACCGGCAACGAAGGTGGCGACGACCAGCGCGAGGGTGGTGAGGATCGGGACATAACGGCGGGCGACGCGGATCATGGTCGCCCCCGGCTGAATGCGGCGGAGACGCGGTCCTTCACGACCGGGGACTGGAGCACGCACACGGCGAGGACGGCGATGGCCTTGGGGAGCGGCGCGACGTCGGCGGAGACGTCGTGCATGTACATGGTTTTCGTGAGCGTCTGGATCAGCACCGCGCCGGCGAGCGAGCCGGAGATGGAGAAGCGTCCGCCCGAGAGCGACGTGCCGCCGATGACGACGGCGAGGATCACGTCGAGCTCGAGGAAGAGCCCGGCGTTGTTGGCGTCGGCGGCCTTGATGTAGGAGCACTCGACGAGTCCGGCCAGGCCGGCGCACCCGCCGCAGAAGGCGTAGGCGGCGAGCTTGATGGCGCGGTCGTTGACGCCAGCGTATCGGCAGGCGCGGTCGTTGTCCCCCACCGCTTCGAGGAACATGCCCGCGGCGGTGCGTCGCGTCAGGAGGCCGGTTGCGAGCGCGAGGGCGATCGCGATCCACGCGGGGATCGGGAGGAGTGCGAAGGAGGTGTTGGCGAGCGAGGAGAGCTCGCGATGCTCGAAGGTGATGATCAGGCCGTCGGTGATGAGCTGGGCCACGCCTCGGCCGGCGACCATGAGGACGAGGGTTGCGACGATGGGTTGGAGCCGCAATCGAGTGACGAGAACGCCGTTGCAGAGGCCCGCGACGCCTCCGGCGGCAAGGGCGGCGAGGACGACGAGCGGGAAGGGAGCCTGCGTGCGTGTGGCGAGCATGGCGGCGATGGCGCCGGCGATGGCGACGACGGCGCCGACGGAGAGGTCCACGCCGCCGGTGGCGATGACGAGCGTCATACCGACGGCGACGATGGCGACCTTTGAGGCGTGGTTGAGGATGTCGATGGGCGTGCCGAAGAGGCGGGCGTCGCGGAGTTCGATGTTGAAGAAGCCGGGGGTGAAGAGCAGGTTGAAGAGGACGAGCAGGGCCAGGGCCGCGAGGGGCCAGGCGAGGGAGGTGAGCGCGGGACGCGGTCGAAGGAAACTAGTCATGGGTGGCGATCGCCTCCATGACGCGCTCTTCGGTGAGCGACGGGCCCGCCACTTCGGCGACGGTGCGGCGATCGCGGAGGACGCAGGCGCGCGTGCAGGTTCTCACGATTTCGGGGAGCTCGGACGAGATGAAGAGCACGCCCAGGCCGCCGCTGATGAGCGAGGCGATGAGGCGTTCGATCGCCTGCTTGGCGCCGACGTCGATGCCGCGGGTCGGTTCGTCGAGGATGAGGAGCTTTGGGTCGGTGGCGAGCCAGCGAGCGAGCAGGGCCTTTTGCTGATTGCCGCCCGAGAGGGAGGCGATGGGCGCGTCGGCGCTGGCGGCCTTGACGCCGAGCTTGGCGATGAGGTCGGCGGCGATGTCCCGACGGCGGCGGGTCGAGAGCGATCGCCACACGCCGAGGCGCGCCTGGAGCGCGAGCAGGATGTTTTCGCGCACGCTGAGACTGGGGACGATGCCATCGGCCTTGCGGTTCTCGGGTGTGAGCGCGACGCCGCGAGCGATGGCGTCGCGTGGGGATCGGGGCGAGTAAGGCTGCCCGTCGAGCGACATCGAGCCGGAATCGGCGCGATCCAGGCCGAAGATGACCTTGGCGAGTTCGGTTCGTCCCGAGCCGAGCAGCCCGGCCAGGCCAACCGCTTCGCCGGGCGCGATGGAGAGGTCGGCGTGCTCGATCGAGCCGGCGAGCGAGACGGCGCGGAGGGAGAGGAGATCGCGCGTCGGGCGCGGCGAGGGCTCCGGGCGTGATTCGGGCGGGGGTGCCGCGCTTGAACCGTCCGTGAATGGCGGTGAGCCTGATGGCGATGAGACCGCTTGCGAAGGGTTTGTCGACGGCTTCGTGGCGAGTGATGGGGATTGTTGCTCCGGCCCGGCATTCACGGAAGTTGATGACGGAAGGATTGCTCGTCCCAGCATGGCCGACACAAGTTCGAGACGTGGGAACGCGCTGGTCGCGCGCGTGGCGACGTGCTTGGCGTCGCGGAGCACGGTGATCTGGTCGGCGACGGCGTAGACCTGATCGAGGAAGTGCGTGACGAAGAGGACGGCCAGGCCGGCGTCGCGGAGGCGGCGGAGCGTCTCGAAGAGCCGGGCCGTCTCGGTGCGATCGAGGCTGGAGGTGGGCTCGTCGAGGATGAGCAGCCTGGCCTGGACGTCGAGGGCGCGGGCGATCGCGACGAGCTGCTGGATCGCGATCGAGCACGAGCTGACCTCGCGCGAGACGTCGATCGAGAGCCCGAGGCGGGCGATGGCGCCTTCGGCGCGGCGTCTGGCGGCCTTGCGATCGATCAGCCCCGCGCGGAACGACTCACGCCCGAGCGTGATGTTTTCCGCGATCGACATGTGCGGGATGAGGTTGATCTCCTGGAACACGGTGCTGATGCCGGCGCCCTCGGCGTCGCGCGGCGAGGTCGGATCGAGGTCGCGGCCATCGAGCTGAAACCGGCCGGAATCACGGCTGACGGCGCCGGTCAGGCACTTGATGAGCGTGCTCTTGCCGGCGCCGTTCTCGCCCATCAGGGCGTGGATCGAGGCGCGAGAGACATCGAGGTCGACGGCGTCGAGCGCGGCGACACGCCCGTAGCGCTTCGAGAGCGCGGATACCCGAAGCAGCGGCGATGGTTCGCTCACGAGGTCATCCACGACATTCCCGCGGGGCATGGTCAATACTGGCGGGTCTTGATCGCCTCCGCGGCCTGGGCCTGCTCGAAGACGCCCTCCTTGGTCACGATCCGCTTCTCGACCGGCTTCTTGGCGGCGAGCGCCTCGACGGCGTCGAAGAGCTGCGGCCCCAGGAGCGGGTTGCACTCGACGGTGCAGTTGAGCTTGCCCGCGACCATCGCCTCGAACGCGGCGCGGACAGCGTCGATCGACACGATCTTGATGTCAACGCCGGGCTTCCTTCCGGCCTCTTCGATCGCCTGGATCGCGCCCAGGGCCATGTCATCGTTGTGGGCGTAGAGCACGTTGATCGACGCGCCCTCGCTGCTCTTCAGGAACGTCTCCATGACTTCCTTGCCCTTGGCGCGGGTGAACTCGCCGGACTGGCTCTTGATGACCTTGATGTCGGGGTGGGCCTTGATGACTTCCTCGAAGCCCTTCTTGCGGTCGATCGCGGGGGCCGAGCCGGGGGTCCCCTGAAGCTCGGCGACCATCGCCTTGCCGCCGGTCGCCTTGACGACCCAGTTGGCGGCGCGGCGGCCTTCCTCGACGAAGTCCGCGCCGATGAAGGTGACAAAGAGGTTCGGATCGGAGACGTCGACGGCGCGATCGGTCAGGATCACGGGGATTCCCGCTTCCTTGACCTCCTTCAGCACGGGCTCCCAGCCCGTCTCGACCACGGGCGAGAACGCGATCACGTCGACCTTTTGCTGGATGAAGCTGCGGAGCGCCTTGATCTGGTTCTCCTGCTTCTGCTGGGCATCGGCGAAGACCAATTCGACGCCGCGTTTCGCGGCCTCGCCCTTGATCGATTCGGTGTTGGCGCGGCGCCAGTCGCTCTCGGCGCCGATCTGCGAGAAGCCGACGCGGAGTTTCGGCGCCGGCGTTCCGGTCGCGCCGGCCTTGGGCTCCGCCGGCTTGTCTTCGGCCTTTTTCTCGCACGCGGCGAGCGAGAGGCCCGCCAGGCAGAAGGCCGCGAGGATCGTGCGTCGGGTCGGACGACGGGTGGGCATGGTTCTTCCTTTCGAGTCGCGCCGCGGAGGGCGCGGTCAGTTCACGTCCAGGGAGAGCAGCGTCACGCTGCAGGCTTCGAGTTCCAGCGTATCCGAAACCGCGCCGACGGGGGCTTCGCGGATGATGACGCGCATGGGGTCCGACGGATCGTTGTGGGCCTTGGGGTCGCCGGCGATGGTGTATCGAGTGCCCGTGCCGCGGAGCGAGACGCCGCTGATTGAGAGCGGCACCTTGGCGGGGCGCGTGGTGGTGTTGACGATGGCGATGGTGAACTTTCGCTTGTCGGTGCTCCATGCGGCGGAAGCGTCGAGGGTCGGGCTGGTCGCTACGCGAACCGGGAGCGTGCCGAACTGGCGGCGATAGAGCTTCAGGACCAGCCCGGTTGTTTCGAGGGCGGCCGACTCCTTGGTTGTCTTGATCGCGCCGATGACGTTGACGGTCTGGGCGTAGTTGGCCATGAAGAAGAGGTCGCTATTGCGGGTGAATTCATTGAGGGCCGCGGCGCAGCCGAGGGCGTCGTTCATGAAGTAGCGTGTGCCGAGCTCGCCGAAGACCTCGGGGCCGTACCAGTAGTTCCACTCGTCCTGGACGATGCGGATGTCGCGCCCCTTGAGGCTTGGCAGGTCGCGACGGTACGCGCGGTGCGCCTCGGCGATGCGTCGGAGTGACTCGGGTGCCTGCTTGACGTGGGCCAGCAGCCCGTCCCGCCCCTGCCAGTAGACGTGCTCGGAGATGTGCGACATGTGGTCCGCGCACTTCTCGAGCATGGTGCGGCTCCAGTCGCCGGCGGCGCCGACGGCGATGAGCGTGGCGTCGGGATCGACCTTGCGGATCGCGTCGACGAACGCGTTGTGGCGATTGACGTACTGGGCGAGCGGGACGTTGCCCAGTTGCCACGAGCCGTACATCTCGT
>JAEUJA010000337.1 GCA_016793195.1 Phycisphaerae bacterium | reverse complement strand
TGGTAGGGCGTGACGATGCGATCGAAGACGCCGAGGAGCTCGCGGGTCTTTGAGCCGCCGAAGCCGCGGTTGAGGACGGGCGCGGGGCTCATGTCGGTCGCCAGCAACTTCCAGAACTTGATGCTCGAGCTTCCGATGAAGAGAACCTGGCCCGGCGCCGGAGGACTGGCGAGGTCGGCGGACTCGAAGGCGCGGATCTCGGGCTCGTACCAGGGGGCGGGGGTTGGCGCGGAGGTGGCGGGGGATGCGGGCGCGGGTTGAACTGAGGGAGATGGCGGGGACGCGCAGGAAGCGAGGCAGAGCGTGGCGACCAGAAGGCATGTGCGGACGGCCGGTCGAAGTAGATCGTGCTTCATGCGCGACAGCGTATCGCACACGTCAGCGCAAGGTGAAGAGCACGGACCCAAAGGCGGGTCCGTGGTACGGGGCCAGCACCGAAGTTGTAGGGTCGAAGTCTTCGGCAGGGAGATTGACGACTCAACGCGCGTGGCCAACAGATTGGCCACGCCACCCGAACCGTGGTGCGATTGTCGCGCTACTTCGCCGCCCACGACTTGTTCGCCGCGCGCGTGCCGCAGAACGTGACATTGATGCCCAGCGACTGGGCCATCGCGGCCTTGGTGTACGCGCACGCGTCGGCGTCGGCGGCGGAATTCGCGTACGCGACCTGGATGTGGTTGGCGCTGTGGCGCCCCATCATCTGGTCGCGCGTGACGCCGTAGAGCACCGCGTGCATGATCGGCCACTGCGGCGTGGTGGAGTCCCAGCGGCGCTGCGTCTCCGCGAGCGGAAGCTCGATCGCCTTGGCACGCCCGATGTCCATGTGCAGGCGATTGTTCTGGACGAAGATACGCGACCACACAATCTCGCCGGGCTTGCTGATGCCCTTGATGGTGCTGCCGCCGAGGCGGAAGTACATCGGGGGCTGGCGCTCGCCGGTCGCATCGGCCCAGCCCTTGGCGAAGTGCGACGCGGGCACGGCCCCCGAAATCTCGAAGACCCAGACATAGTCGTCGGTGGTGCCGGATTGATCTCGATCGCCCCAGCGAAGGTCGTGGAGCGTGTTCTCGACGGGCTGATTGAGGGCGGCGTGGACGTGGTTGGTCATCAGGCCGTCGAGCCCGGCGCACTCGTCGACCTCGTTGAAGTGGGGGAGTGGCTTGCCCTCGAGGATGACCTTTCCGGTGCGTTGCGAGCGCACGGGCGGGCGGACGGAGTCGTTGAGCGCGCCCTCGACGAGGTCGGAGGCGGGCAGGCAATCCTTCAGACCCTGCTGGTACTGGATGCCGATCGCGTCGCAGCCGAATTCGTCGGCGATGCGCAGGGCGGCGATGTACATGCGGCACTGGGTCAGGACCTGCTCTTCGGTGAGGTCGGTTTCGGGATCGGGCCCGAAGTTGAATCGCATGCCCTTCTTGATGAACCAGTCGTAGACGGCGCGGGCCTCGGAGTCTGAGACTTGCATCGACGCGGCGTAGAGCGCGGACTGACTGAGGCGCTCCTTGAACACGCCGAGCGGGGCGAGGAGCTCGTCGGGAATGATGGCGTTGTACATGCCCATGCATCCCTCGTCGAAGACGCCGAGGATCGCTTTGTTTGCGCGGAGCGAGGCCGCGAGCTTGTCGCCGAGCTTGCCGAACTTGGCGGGGACGACGACGCGCGAGATGGGCGCGGCGTGCGCGGCCCGGTGCGTAACGCGCCCCGTGCGCAGCCACGTCGAGACGTTGCGATTGAACCAGTCGTCGGTGAACGACTCGCTCCAGAGGGTCGAGAACGCGACACCGGCCTTTTTCAGCGAGCCGTTGAGGTTGAGCATGCCGACAAGGCCCGGCCACTGGCCCGACCAATTGGCGACGCTGAGGATCGGGCCCTGGTGGAACATCAGCCCGGGCAGGACGTGCTGGGAATACTGCCAGACGGCCTCGGCGACGATGAGTGGGGCCTTGGGGTCGATGGACTTGAAGACCTCGATGCCCTCGCGCTGGGACGCGATGAAGCCGTGCCCGCGGGCGGCGTCGATGGGATGGGCGCGGACGAGCCTTCGCCCCTGGCGGGCGACGGCGGCGGCGATGGCCTGCTCCACCTGCTGCTGCGCGGGCCAGCAGACGCGATTGGCGGACTCGCGGAGATCGCCGCTGGCGACCAGAAGAACGTCGGGGGAACGGGCCATCGGGCAATTCCTTGGCGTCTGGGGCCGGTTGGGGCCGTTTGGGACCAAGCGGGGGCGGTCGGCGGGCGACGGGCGCGCAAGGGTACACGACCGCCTGTGGCTTGGGAGGAACCCCGGGGATCAATCTGCGAAAAACCTGTACCCGTGTCTGTTTTTACCATACAATCGCAGAAGACCGGGTAGAATGTTGACGGCGATGTGGCATCCCAAGCACGAGGATGCCGGGAGGCGATCATGCTCGCGGCGGAACGTCATCAAGCGATTGTGACACGCGTGTTGGAACGGGGCGCGGTGCGGGTGGCGCAGCTCGCGCGCGAGTACGCCGTCACGGAAGAAACGATTCGGCGCGACCTGGAGAAGCTGGACGGCGAGGGCAAGCTTCGGCGCACGCACGGCGGGGCGGTCCCTCTGGGAGACGATCGCCATGAGACGCCGCTGGAGATCCGCGAGGCGGTGCAGACGCTGGAGAAACGCGCGATCGCGCACGTGGCGGCGCGCCACATCATCGAGGGCGATGTGATCGCGCTGGACGCCAGCTCGACGGCCCAGGCCGTGGCGCGCGACCTGCCCAACATCGCCGTGACGGTCGTCACGAATTCGATCGCGGTGGCGGCATCGCTGATGGACCGCGGGCGCGTGCGGGTGTTCCTGTGCGGCGGGATGATGGACGGGCCGTCGCGCTCGATGGTCGGCCCGATCGCCGAACAGTTCCTGGCCAAGTTCAACATCAAGAAGGCGTTTGTGTCGTGCCAGGGGATCGACCTGGAGCGGGGGCTGTCGGTGACGGCGGACGAGCACGCGTCGATCAAGCGCCGGATGATGGACCTGGCCGAGAAGGTGTATGTCGTCGTCGACAGCAGTAAGTTCGGCGTCAAGGCCGTGGAGTTCTTCGCGGAGATCGGCGAAATCGACGTGGTCATCGTCGACGACGGGGTCGAGAAGAACGCGGTGGAGGCGCTGAAGGGGATGGCGATCGAGGTGGAGGTCGCGGCGGTGGCGCGGTAAGACCGAAATGGCCAAATGGCCAGAGCGCCAAATGACCAAAGCGCTAGGTGGCCAGATACACGGTCGACGGGGAGTTCCGGCGCTTGTTCGTTCACCACCTCGCGCCGGCCGTCTCCTCCAGCCCGGAGGGCTGGCGGGCTGTAGCCAGGGGTGACGCGAGTCTTCGAGCGGAACCCCTGGAACATCGGTGTTGCACCTCACGACCCCGGCAGGGGTCGAGGATGTTTGCGGGCACGACAATGCTGAGTCGAAGCTCCAAACGTCGAATGAATCAAAGAACAGAGCACCGATCTGGAGAATGGTGCCACCAGAAACGCACGCGGATGTGCGCCGAGAGAGCCGCGTAAAACTCAGACAGAGGAGACGCGGGCGCCACGCTCATTCGAGCCGTGCGGGCGATGTCAGCCCTGGCCGTAGTCCGTGTTGTAGCGCCGGTGCAGGCGATCGATATCGGCCTGCGCCAGGCGCGCCGGCGGGCCCAGCGACATCGAGAGCATCACCGTCCGCGCGGCGTCCTCGGTCATCACCGCGGCCTTGACGGCGGCCTCGGCGCTCTTGCCGATCGCGAACACGCCGTGCTGCCTGAGCAGGATCGAGGGGGACCCGCCGATGTTGGCGACGACCTGCGCCCCGATCTCTTCGCCGCCGATCATCGCAAAGCCGGCGCAGGGGATGTCGCCGCCGAATTCATCGGCGATCGCGGTGAGGCCGCAGGGGATGGGGCGTCCGTGGGCGGCGAAGGCGGTCGCGTAGGGCGAATGGGTGTGGACGATGCCGAAGACATCTGGGCGATGGCGATAGATGTAGAGGTGGCTGGCGGTGTCGGACGAGGGGCGCAGCGCGGGCTCGATGACCTTGCCGCTCGGATCGACGACGACGTGGTGCTCGGGGCGGAGGTGCTCGTAGCGCACGCCGCTGGGCTTGATGACGACCAGGCCGGTGCCGGGGTCGCGGGCGGAGATGTTGCCGCTGGTCCAGGCGACGAGCCCGTGGCGCGGGAGGGCTTGGTGCAGCTCGCAGAGCTGGGCCTTGAGGGACTCGAGCATGAGGGATGATAGAAGTCACGGAGTCACGGAGTCACGGAGTCGTGAGGCCGTGGGTCGTGAACCGTGAATCGTGAGTGGTGAGTCGTGGAAGAACTGACTTGCAGAGACGAAGAGACGAAGAGACGAAGTGCCGGACAGGAACGGAGTGGGCGGGCGGTGCGAGTCGCGCGTGACGGTGCCCGGCCCGTGGCGGGAGCAATTCCGACGCGGCATGGACCCACCCCGCTCATTCGCGCGAGAAATAGCCCGCTCGCCGCGCTCGCGCCGCAAACCAACGCGCGATCGCCGCCCTGACCGATTCAACACCGGCGCGATCAGGGCCGAAGCCCACGATTTGGTGGAACCGACGCCCCCGCGACCTATGGTGTCTCGTGGTCCCGCCCCTGAAGGCGGTTGCCCCCGGGCGAGGCCGCTTGCAAAGGGCTTTGCCATGCTCACCGCCCCTGAAATCAAGCCAAGTTCATACCGTCACGGGCACGCGCTGCTCGACAACCCCTTCCGCACCAAGGGGACCGCGTTCACCGAAGAAGAACGCGCGGAGCTCGGCCTGACCGGCCTGCTCCCGCCGCACGTCGAAACGCTCGAGGAACAGACCGCCCGCGCCTACGAGGCCTTCCAGACCCGCGCCACGCCGCTCGACAAGCACATCTATCTCCGCGCCCTTCAAGACACCAACGAGGTGCTCTTCTATCGCCTGCTCGTCGACCACGTCGAGGAGATGATGCCCATCGTCTATACGCCCCACGTCGCCGCCGCATGCGAACAGTTCTCCCACATCTACCGGCGCCCGCGCGGCCTGTTCATCTCCTATCCCCTCCGCGACCGCATCCCCGAGATGCTCGCCAACCGCTACGGAAAGGACATCGACGTCATCGTCGTCACCGACGGCGGACGAATCCTCGGCATCGGCGACCAGGGCGTCGGCGGCCTGGGAATCCCCATCGGCAAGCTCTCGCTCTACACCCTCATCGGCGGCATCCGCCCCGAGCGCACCCTTCCCATCGTGCTCGACGTCGGCACCAGCAACCCCGAGCGCCTCCGCGACCCGCTCTACCTCGGCTGGCGTCACGAACGCCTCGGCGGCAAGGAATACTTCGACTTCGTCGACCAGTTCATCCAGGCCGTGAAGAAGCAGCTCCCCAACACCTGCGTGCAGTGGGAGGACTTCCCCAACAGCATCGCCTACACGCTGCTCTCCAAGTATCGCGACCAGGTGCTGAGCTTTAACGACGACATCCAGGGCACCGCCGCCGTCACGCTCGGCGCCATCCTCGGCGCCATCGCCGTCACGGGCCGACCGCTCCGCGACCAGCACGTCGTGATCCTCGGCGCCGGCTCCGCGGGCATCGGCGTGGCGGACTATCTCTGCCGCGCCATGGTCGAGGACGGCCTGCCCGAGCGCGAGGCCCGCGCGCGGTTCTACATCGTCAACCGCGGCGGCCTCCTGCACACCGGGCGCACCGACCTCTCGACCGAGCAGCGCGCCTTCGCGCAGCCCGCCGAGCGCCTGGCGAGCCTGCCGCGCTCCGCCGCCGGGATCGTCGGCCTGGAGGAAGTCATCAAGGCCGTCCCCGCGACGGTGCTGATCGGGCTCTCGACGCTGGCCGGCGCGTTCACCGAGCCGCTCATCCGCGAGATGGCCCGCAAGACGCCGCGCCCGATCATCTTCCCGCTCTCGAACCCGACCTCGAAGTCCGAGGCCACGCCCGCGGACCTGATGAAGTGGACCGACGGGCGGGCCCTGATCGCCACCGGCTCGCCGTTCCCGCCGGTCAGCGTCGGCGCCCAGACCGTCCCCATCGCGCAGTGCAACAACGTCTACATCTTCCCGGCCGTGGGCCTGGCGCTGGCGGCGTGCAAGGCCGCGCGGGTCTCCGACGCCATGCTGCTGGCGGCGGCCCGGGCGCTGGGCGAGAAATCCCCGGCGCTCCGCGACCGCAACGCGTCGCTCCTCCCGAGCCTGCGCGACCTGCGGGCCGTGGCGCGTCATATCGCGCTGGCCGTGGCGATGCAGGCCCAGAGCGAGGGTCTCGCCGCGCCGATGAGCCGCGAGGAACTCACACGAAAGATCGCCGCGACGCAGTGGGTGCCGGCGTATTCGTAAGTCGCATCCGTCCATGAGCCATGTCGACCACATTCGGCCCGCCTCTCCGAGGCGGGCTTTTTTCTTGCTGCCTCGCCGCTGTCGCCGCCCACCGCCCGCGCCCGCGCTCGCGCCCCGCGCCCCGCGCCGAACCCCGTCCGCCGCGCCCACCTAAACTTGCCCGCACCTGAAAGGACGCGGCATGCACAACTGGTGGGTGTTGGACGCGTGGAACGCCGGCCCGATCTTCCTGGTCGCCTGGGTCTTCTGGGTCATCTTCAGCATCGTGCTCCACGAACTCGGGCACGGCTGGGCCGCCATCCGACAGGGCGACACCACCCCTATCGAGACCGGGCACATGACCTGGAACCCGCTGGTCCACATGGGCCCCATGAGCCTCGTCATGTTCGCCATGGTCGGCATCGCCTGGGGCCAGATGCCCGTGTCGCCCTCGCGCTTCCGCGGACGCTACGGCGATGCCTACGTCTCCTTCGCCGGGCCCGCCATGAACCTGCTGCTGTTCGTGCTCTGCTTCGTCGGCGGCGTGCTTCACATCCGCCTGGCGCCGCCCGCGGCCGAGGGATTCATCTTCAACCTCTGGGTCTTCCTCAAAATGGGCGCGATGCTCAACCTCGCGCTCATGCTCCTCAACCTGCTCCCCGTGCCGCCCCTCGACGGATCGAGGATTCTGGGCGATTTCTGGCCCCGCTACCACGAACTCATCCAGAGCGAGCGCGGCCAGATGTTCTCGTTCATCGCGTTCGTCGTCGTGTTCATGTACGCCGGCGGCCGAATCTTCGGTGCGGCCGCCACGTTCACGAGCTACGCGATGGAACTGGCGGCGCGATTGATCGGCGCGCCGTGATCGCGGGAGGTTGTTCGCCTGTGGGTGATCGATCTTGATATTGCCTGGGTCTGCCCGCCGAGACTGGCCGAGCCGCGCGTCATGTTTCGATGCTCGATGTCTCTCAGCCCGGAGGGCTGGCGGGCTGTAGCCGGGGGTGGAGCGAGTCTTCGAGCGAAACCCCCGGTAGCTCGTGAATCAATCAAGATCGACCCCGGCAGGGGTCGAGGAAGCCGCCGAACAACATCGACGCGTACTCATCGTCTCCGCATCTTCTATTGCCTATTCCCCATGACCCATTGACCTTGCCTCACGTCGCCCTATCCCACCCGCTCCTGC
>JAEUJA010000308.1 GCA_016793195.1 Phycisphaerae bacterium | reverse complement strand
CGATCATCGCGCGATTCGTCGGCGTCAGCGACCACATCGCCGGCGTGCTCCGCGCCGCCCTGCCGGGGCGGGCCGCCGACGTGCGGTCGATCCCGTACGGAGTGGAAGTCCCCGCGTCGGTCGCGCCGCGCCCGCCGCTTTCGGGCCGCCCGCTCGCGATCATCTATCACGGACGCATCGAGCAGAACACGAAGCGCGTGCTGGCGCTGGTCGAGATGTCGGACGAGCTCTCGCGGCGCGGCGTGTTGCACCGCGTCACGCTGGTGGGCGACGGCCCGTCGACCCGCGAGGTCGACGCGCGGATCGCCCGCGTCGAGCCCGGACGCGTCCGACGCCTCGAAGCCATCGCGCCCGACGGCGTGCTGCGGCTGCTCGACGAGCACGACCTGGCGGTGCTCGCGTCCCGGGCCGAAGGGCTCAGCGTCGCCATCCTGGAGGCGATGTCGCGCGGGTGCGTGCCCGTCATCACGCGCACCGAGTCGGGCGCGACGCAGCTGGTCTCGCCCGGCGAAAACGGCGAGCTCGTCGATCTGGCGCCAAACGCCGACGATGCCGCGCTGGGCAAGCTCATGGCCGACGGCGTGCAGCGGGCGCTGGCGCGCGGTCTTGAGAAATTGGGGCGTGCGTGCGCGGAGCGCGCCCGCGAGCGGTTCAGTCTCGAATCCCACGCTCGCCAAACGGCGCTGCTCATCGACGAGATCGCCGATTCGCCCGCGCGCCCCTGGCCGGCGTCGCGCCCAATCGCGTTTACCGCCGGCGCCGCCCCGGCAGGCTCGGGCGCGGTCCCGCCCGACGGCGCCGCACGCCTCCGCGAGGCCCTGCAGCGCCTGGCGGGAAAGGGCGTCGTGATCCACGGCACGGGCCGGCACACCATCGAGCTCGCGGGCGTGCTCGCCGACAGCCCCGCGCGGATCGTCGCGTTCACCGACGACGACCCGGCGCGACATGGCAAGTCGCTGTGGAACTGGCCGATCGTGTCGCCCGCCGACGCCTCGCGCACCGGGGCGACCGACGTGGTCGTGAGTTCCTGGATCAACCAGGCCGCGATCGTGGCCCGCGCGGGGGTCTACGAGCGTCAGGGCCTCCGCGTCCACACGCTCTACGCCTGACGCCCGCCGCGCCCGGGTATGCTGGCGCGATGCTCACACCGCGTTTTCTTCGTCCGTGGCTTCTGGTGTTGGTCGCGTGCCTGATGCTGGCGCCGCGGGCGCTCGCGCAGAATCCGTCCCAGCGGGCGCAGGACGAGCTCCCGGGCTCGGCCCGCAACGCGCGGGTCGCGCGGGTGCTCCCCGCGGAGGGCGCGGAGCGTGCCAGGATCACGCTGACGCTGCTGGCCGGCGCCCTGACCGACGAGCAGGTCGCCGAGCTGGGCGAGGTGGCGCCCAACGTGCGAGTGGTCCGTGCCGCCGGGCGCGACGAGGCGCTCCGCCTGGCGTCCGAGGCCGACGCCGTGGACGGGCGGTTCGTCAGCGCCGAGTTTCTTGCGCGGGCGGCGAAGCTCTCGTGGGTGCATTCGCCCAGCGCTGGAGTCGATCGCCTGGTCACCATCGCGGGCCTGCGCGAGAACGCCGCGCTGGTCGTCACCAACGCACGCGGCGTGCACGGGCCGGCGATCGCCGACCACGCCATGGCCATGCTCCTCTCGCTCACGCGCCGGCTCCCCTGGTACGCCGACGCGCAAGAAAAAGGAACCTGGACGCGTGACGACCCGCCGGCGCGCGGCGTGGCGCTCGCGGGGAAGACGATGCTGGTCGTGGGCATCGGGGGGATCGGCGCGGAGATCGGCGCGCGGGCCCATGCCTTCGGCGTGCGCATCCTCGCGACCCGGCGCAGCGACGCGCCGGCCCCCGAGTTCGTCGAGCGGGTGGGCAAGGCGGGCGACCTGGGCGCGATGCTCCCCGAAGCCGACATCGTCGCCATCTGCGTGCCGCTGACCAAGGAAACCGAGAATCTCTTCGACGAGAAGATGATCCGCGCCATGAAGCGGGGGTCATATCTGGTGAACATCGCGCGCGGCAAGGTCGTTGATACCGACGCGCTGGTGGCGGCCCTCAAGGACGGGCATCTGGCGGGCGCGGCGCTGGACGTCACGGACCCCGAGCCGCTCCCGGACGGGCACGCGCTGTGGGGGATGAAGAACGTGATCATCACGCCGCACATCGCCGCCGACGGCGAGCTGACCGACCGGCGCTGGTGGGCCCTTTACAAGGAGAACGTCCGACGTTTCGGCGCGGGCGAACCCCTCCTGAATTGCGTGGATGTCGAGGCGGGGTATTAGACGGATCGCTCGCCGCCCCGAACCGCCCACGCCCCCGCTTGAGCGGTTCCCCGCGTCCGATCGGTCCCTGTTCGCGCCGCCGCGCCGGATTCTCGCGTCCGATCACGCACCTTTGGGTCGGGTTTGCTTGGAGCGACGCGACCGGCGTGGTAGCTTGAAACGCCCGCGTCGGCGGCGCGCCTCTTGCGCGCCGCGGCGCCTCGGAGAACCATCATGCGTTGCCATCACCTCGTCGTTCCGGTTTCCTGTGGAGCCCTGGTGTCGCTCGCCGGCGCTCAGTGGCTGGGCGCGCCCGATCTTCGTTCCCCCGACGGCGACGTGCCTGTGCATCGCTTCCTCTCCGACTCGGTGCTGTCCCCGCTCGCCCCGCGGGCCGGGGGTTCGACGCGCGCCGTGGGCACGTTTGTCCACGTCGGCGCGAACCCCGAGGCCGACGCGCACTCCGGGGCCGCCATGCTCCCCGACGGCGTGTCGGTCGTGGTCTCCAGCCGCGATTCCAAGAACCTGGTGGTCTTTGACACGACGACGCGCGCCCTCGTGAAGGCAATCCCGCTCTCGGGCACGCCCAACGGCGTGGCGGTGACGCCCGACGGGAGCAAGGCAGTCACGCCGAACATCCTCGAGGGCACTCTCTCGATCGTTGAACTTGTGTCCGGCGTCGAGATCGCCGCCGTGCCCGCGGGGACCAACCCGCTCATCGCGCGTCTCACGCCCGACGGCACCAAGGCCGTCGTGCAGGACAACACCACGCAGTCGCTGTACGTGGTCGACATGGCCAGCGCCAGCGTGGTCCGCACGATCCCGACCGGCGGGCGGATCGTGTACAGCGTTTCCGTGAACTTTGAGACGATGGCGACGGGCTCGGTGGCGGGCGGCTTCGAGCTGGCGGACAACAACACCGCGATCATCGCCGACTACTTCAATGACAAGATACTCATCGCGGACCTCTCGACAGGCGTGGTGAGTTCAATCGTGTGTCCCGACCAGCCGCGTGCGATCGCCGTGAACGCCGCGGGGACCAGGGGCGTCGTGACGCACACGGGCGCGACGCGGAAGCTCTCGGTGGTCGACGTGCCGGGGCGGGCCATCAGCGCGTCGATCTCGACGACCGCGGACCTGTGGGGCCCGGTGACGATGAACCCGACGGGCACGCACGCCGTCATCGCGATCCAGAACAACTGCCGCGTGATCGACCTCTCGACCGGCGCGTCCTCGGCCGATCTTGCGACCGCCAGCGTCGACAATCTGTGGACGACGGCCGGCGGGCAATATGTGCTGGCGTCGGGCTTCCGCGGGAGCATCATCAGCTATGCGAGCCAGTCGATCGTGAAGGAGACCAACAACTTCGTGCTCTGCCCGCACGGCGCGGTCTCGCCGGTTTCCAGCCGCGCCGCCATGTTCAGTGACGCCTTCGGCGAAGACATGGTCGTCGTGGACACCAACGGCGCCGCCGGCTCTATGCTCTCGGCGGGCCCGAGCGGGCCGGCGCCCGAGGGCGATCGTTGCCGGACCGTCGCGGTCAGCGCCGACGGCTCGCGCGCGGTGGCCGTCAGCCAGCAGAGCCAGACCGCGGCCCTCATCAACACGCAGACGGGTTCGGTGATCGGCTGGGCCACGACCGGTCGCCGCCCGGGCGGCGTGGCGATCACGCCCGACGGGACCAAGGCCGTCGTCGCCAACCGCGACGGCACGGACGCCACCATCATCAGCCTGCCGTCCATGAGCGTGACAAACGTCCCGATCTCGTTCCGCGGCGATGAGGTCGAAATCTCGCCCGACGGCCAATTCGCCTGCATCGCGGTCGTGACCGACGACGGGGTGTGGCGGATCAACCTGAATACCAGCACGGTCCAGGGCGCCAAGCTCGTCACCGGCAACATGGGCGGCGTGGGCTACATCAACAGCCAGTTCAGCGGCATGACGCTCAGCCCCGACGGCCAGACGCTCGTCACCTGCAACTCCTTCAGCAACACCATCTCGATGATTGATACGACGAGCTGGAGCGTGGTTAAGACCCTCGCGGTCGGCACGTTCCCGACCCGCGCGACGTTCTCGCCCGACACCTCGAAGGTCTACATCGCCAACCGCGACAGCGACACGGTCTCGGTCGTCAACAACGCGGGCGTGGGGTCGACGGTGACCGGCACGATCACGGCGGGCGACCAGCCGTTCGAGATGGGCGTCAGCCCCGACGGCGCGCGCCTGTACGTCTCGAACTTCGGTTCAAACAACGTCCGCGTCGTCAACACCTCGACCCTCGCGACGCTCGCGACGATCGCCATGCCGGCCAACCAGTACATCGCGGGCCTGCGCCTCACGCCGGACGGCACGCGCCTGTACGTTTCGACAGGCAACGGCTCGATCAGCATCTCCGCCAACTATTTCTGGCAGACCCAGTCGGGCGCGATCAGCATCATCGACACCGCAACCAGCACGATCGTCGACAGCGCGAACACCGGACGCTCCATCGCCATGATCGACATGAGCGCCGCGGGCAATCGCCTGGCGACGGCCGAGTGCTGGGGCGACGGGGTGACGCTGGTCGCCCGCTGCCGGGCGGATTTCAACGCCGACGGGTTCGTCAACGGCAACGACTACGACGAGTTCGCCGGGCTCTTTGACGTCGCCGACCCCGGCGCGGACTTCAACGGAGATGGGTTCGTCAACGGCAACGACTACGACGAGTTCGCCGCGGCGTTTGACGAGGGGTGCTGAAGAAGGGGCCACGGGGATATTAAGAAGTGGCGGAGCGGCCGGTCGGCCATGGGAAGGGCGAGTGGCCGTCCCGGCTTGCGTGGGGTCCACCTCGGCGACGAAGGGCACGCCGGCTTCTCCCGTGGCGGGCCGCGGCGCGATAGAGTGAGGCATGGCCACTGGCGTGCCCAGGGTGAGCGTCGCGCTTCCCGTCCACCGCGACGGCGCGGTGCTGCTTCGTGCGGCGGCGTGCGTGCTCGGGCAGTCGGTGCGCGAGATCGAGCTGCTCATCATCCTGAACGGGAGCGACGACGCGACGCGCCGGGCCGCGGCGACGATCGGCGATCCGCGGGTGCGGGTGATCGAGCTGGAGCGGGCGTCGCTGGCGGGGGCGCTCAATGTCGCGCTGCGCGAGAGCCGCGCGGCGCTGGTGGCGCGGATGGACGCGGACGACGAGTGTCCGGCGCACCGGCTGGCGCGGCAGGTGATGCTGGCGAGCGAGCGCCCGGAGCTGGCCGCCATCGGCTGCGCGTGGGAGCAGCGGTTCGAGGGGCGGCTGATCGCGACGATCCGCCCGGACACGTCGGCGGCGCGCCTGGCGTGGAAACTGCTCCATCGGAACGAATTGGCGCACGGATCGATGCTGCTGCGCCGCGACGCGGTGCTTGCGGCCGGCGGCTATGACGAGCGGCGCTCGCGGGCGCAGGACTATGACCTGTGGCTGCGGCTGGCAGGTCGGGTCGGAGCATCGGCGGAGGTGCTGTACACGCATCATCTGAAGCACGCGCCCGGGGGGGCGTACAGCGCGGGCGGGGCGCAGTCGGAGCACGCGGCCCAGGCGCAGGTGGAGGCGTGGGCACGCCTGCCGCGCGCGGCGCCCGAGGACCGCGAGACGCTGGCGGCGATCGTCTCGCGATTGAATCTCGCCGGCGCGGGCGCGATGGGCGAGCTGGAGGCGCTCCTGGATCGGGCGGCGTCGGTGGAGGCGCTGGCGGCGTGGCTTTCGGCGAAGGAACAAGAGGCGACGGCCCGCTCGATGGTGGATCTGACCCGGGCGGCGCTGCTCACCCTCGCCGGACAGCGCCTGCGGAACCAGGGATTCACGAGCGTGTGGCTGTACGGCGCCGGCGCACACACGTCGTGGGTGCTGGGCCACGCGGGGTGTCTGGATATGACGATCGAGGGCGTCGTGGACGACCACGCGGCGGGGCGGGAGCTCGGCGGGTTCACGGTCAACGCGCCCGACGCGGTGCCCGACGACGCGTGCGTGCTGCTCTCGAGCGAGGCGCACGAGGAGGAGCTTTGGGCGGCGTCGGCGGGATTGCGGGCGCGGGGCGCGCGGGTCGAGAAGTTGTATCAGATGCCCAGCGCGGCCCCGAGCGCGGCGCGGATTGAAGCGGGCGGCGGCTTTTCTGGCGTGGCGGCGAGCGAGCGGGGCCAGCGGGCCCTGATTCAGCCATGACGCACCGGATCGCGCGGGAAACGGGTGGGAACGGCGGCGCGCTCGCGGTGTGGCGGCGAGTGGTTGCCCGCGCGGTGGCGTGCGCGGCCGCGGGCGGGCTGGCGATCGGACTCGCCGCGTGCGCGAGCGCGCCCGTGACGCCACTGGGCGCGATCCCGATCTCGGAACTCGGCCCGGGGGATTGGGACGATATCGACGCGGCGGTGGATGTCGGCATGTCGGCGGCCGAGATCGCGCGCGTCGACGCGAGCACGTCGCCCGACGGCCTGACGCGGACCTATGAACTGCGCACGATCACCGACGAACCGGCGTGGCTGGTCGCGCGGCGCGAGGAGGGCGGGCGTGTCGGGCTGGGTGCACGCGTAGGACATTTCGGCGACGCGGAGCGCGAGGCGAGGCTCATCCGTGCCGTGGCGGAGCGGCTCAGGTCCTTGCACGGAGTCGACTGGGCGCCGGTGGGAAAAAAGTAAAGAAGTGGCGAACCGGCGACGTGGTCAAGCGGACTGGTCGCGCCGGAGAAGCCGAGGCGCGCCATCGCCCGTCCCATCCTTCCTGTTCTCCGTGCTTCTCCGTGTCGCTCCGTGTTGAAGATTCGCCTTTCCGAATGGCCTTCTCCGCGGCCTGCGCGTTCTCCGCGGTGAAGCGGCCTGGCGCGATCTCGCCATCAACTCTTGGGCGCGGGAGGGATCGTGGGCAGGTCGACGCTCATGGTGGTACCTTCTTTCCACACGGATTGGACGCTGACCGTCCCGCCCAGGGCCTTGGCGGCGTGCTTGACGATGGCCAGGCCCAGGCCCGTGCCGCGCCGCGATGTGCCGCCGGCGCGCGAGAGGTCGACCTGATAGAAGCGCTCGAAGATGCGATCCTGGGCGTTGAGGGGGATGCCGATGCCCTGGTCGATGACCTGCAGGCGCACGCCGTCGCGGGGCGAGGGGCGCGAGGCGACGACGCGGATCGTGGTGCCTTCGTAGGCGAATTTTGTTGAGTTTTCGATGAGATTCTTGAGGATCAGCGAGAGGAGACGCGGGTCGCTGGTGAGTTCGCTTGCGTCGGGCGACGCCTCAAAGACCAGGCGGAGGTTGCGTTCCTTGCAGGGCGTCTCAAAGACGGGCGCGAGGGACTCAAAGAGTTCGGCGAGGCGGACGGGCGCGAGGTCGATGGAGGCTTCGGGGGTTTCGAGGCGCGAGAGATCGAGCAGGTCGCGGGTGAGTTCTTCCAGGCGGGTGGTGTTGGCCGCGATCATCAGCACCAGGCGGGCGGCCATGGGCGGCTCGTCGACCATCTCGCCCAGGGTTTCGGCGGCGGCCTTGATGGAAGAAAGCGGCGTGCGCAGCTCGTGGCTGGCGTTGGCGACAAAGTCGGTCTTGAGCTGGACGGCCCGGGCCAGCTCCGTGACATCGCGGAGCGTCAGCACCACGCCCGGCTCGGCGTAGGTGGCACGCGAACGAGTCGAAAGCCCGGCGAGTTCGAGCGCGGCCGGCGCGGCGACGACCTCGTACACCCGCATCGCGCCCCGGCGGCTCATGCGGACCTGCGCGGCGCGGGCGTGACCGGCGACCGCGCCCGCGTGAAGCCCCAGCACCTCGGACTGCGTGAACAACTCGTCGATGATCCGCCCTTGAAGGGCCTGGTGCGGCCTGTCGAAAAAGTCGGCGGCGGCACGGTTCCAGATGATGAGCTCGCCCGCCGAGTCGGTGGCGATGACGGGGTCGCGGTCGGCGTCGAGCACGGCGCGGAGGTTGGAGGCGGCGAGGTTCGCGCCGGCGAGTCTTTCGCGCACGAGCGCCACGAGTTCCTCGCCCGATTCTCGGGGGCTGGCGGCGAGCGCCGAGCGCAGCCGGTCGAGCGCGTCGACGCGCACGGGGGCCTCGTCGCGGCGTGTGCCCGACAGGAGGATGACGGTGCCGATGATCACCGCGACCAGCACGAGGGCCACGCCGATCATGGAAGGAGCGCCCAGGGCCTCGCTCAGGACGCCGGCGACGCCGACGACGGCCAGCGCGGTGAGAGCGCTCTCGCGCAGGACCATCGGCTGGGCCGCAGATTGGGACGGGGACTGAACGGAGGACTTTGGCGGAGCGTTCCGGTCCGGGGTCTGATTGTCGGGCGTGGTGGCCTCGGGCATTGGTGCCCATGCTATCTCGGCGCGAGACAGGAGCCGAGACACCCGGGCTGGGTCAGGATTCATCGGGTCCCGAGGCGTCGGCGGTCATGCGGTAGCCCACGCCGCGGACGGTCTTGATCATGCCCGCGTGCTGGCCGAGGCGTTTGCGGATGGCGGTCATGTGGACGTCGATGGTTCGTTCGGTGACGGTGATGCCCGGGCCGATGGCCTTGTTCATGAGGGCGGCGCGGGAGAGGACCTTGCCGCCGGCCTGGATGAGGGAGGTGAGGAGGCGGAACTCGGTGAGGGTGAGCTTGGCGGGTTGTTCGTCGACCCAGACCTCGTGGGTGTCGCTGTTGACCCGGACCGGGCCCAGGGCCAGTTGGCGGACCTCCGCGCTGGGCTTGGCGGAACGTCGGAGGACGGCCTCGATGCGGGCGAGCAGGACTTTGTTGGAGAACGGCTTGGTGACATAGTCGTCGGCGCCGACCGTGAGGCCGACGATCTGGTCGACGTCCTCGCCCTTGGCGGTGAGCATGATGATGGGGATGTGGGCGGTGGCGGGGTTGGCGCGCACGCGTCCGGCGACCTCGGTGCCGGATAACTCGGGGAGCATGATGTCCAAGAGGATGAGGTCCGGCGTTCGCCGAGCGATGGATTCGAGCGCGAGCTTGCCGCTGGCGGCGGTGGAAGTTTCGTAGCCGGCCTTGGTGAGGTTGAACTGAAGGAGTTCGAGGAGGTCTTGTTCGTCGTCGACGATGAGGATGTGCTTGGGCTGGTGCATGGCGGCGTGGTGCGTCGAGGTTCGCGCTGCGGCGATGGGCGAGGCGTGCATCGGGCGCTCCAGATTCTGGCCGCGTGTCGGGAAGGAATCTCAAGGTCGGGGATGGCGAGGGCCAAAAAGCCTAGCGATGGCGTGGTTTGGAGCGGATTCCGAGGGGGTTCTGATTGCGCTAAGAGATTGTGGAAAAGACGTTTGCGCCGGTTTTCCACATTATTGATGACTTTCGTGTCGTGATTCGACAGCGAGGTTTGGAGATGCTAGCATCGCGTCCGCGCGGGGGTGCATCCGCGTCTGGTGTGAAACACGCACACTTTGCGCGATTTTGGGTAAATGAGTCGCAAATCGGGGCCGGGGCGCTTGGAATTGTGGAGGATGCGCGGAAGAGCGGCCGATGCGACAGACCTCTCGGCGATCTTTGCCGGTGGTTGAAGGGTGATTGAGGACGCATCCCGGAGCGGTTCCGGGGGTCGGGTCGGGGTGTCCGGCTTGACGGCGGGGATTGGCGGCGTAATCATCGACACTTCCGAATAGGGCTTTCGTCTCGTTTGGGTGGAGCCTTCAGAAAGAACAAGTCCCGCGGCGGCCGGCAACGGCGGTGGATGTCGCGGGTGGATGTCGGGGGAGTCCCGGCAGCGCCGGCGAGCTGTGTGTCGGCGGAACAACAGGATCAACCGGAACGTCAGCAGCGGCGTTCCAAGGCCTCCCGGGTCGGGCTGGTGCCCGGTCGGAAGGCCCTGTCGGAGTAGCTGTTCAAGGAGTCTCAGGAAATGAAGCAGACTAGCGTTCTCGTGGTGATCGCCGGTGCGGCGCTGAGCACGGCGGCGATGGCCGGTGATACCAGCGACCGCGCGTACCAGGCCGAGCTCTTGGCCGCCAGCCAGAGCCGCGCCAGCAGCGCGGGCATGTTCGCCGATGCCGGTTCGACCGTGAAGGTCGGCGGGTACACCCAGTTCCGTTGGATCCACAACTTCCGCGACAATCCGTCGGGCGGTTCGTCGGGCCACGACAGCGGGTACACCCACGGCTTCGAGATCCCGCGCACGCGGCTCGAGGTGACGGGCACGATCGGCAACGACAACCTGTCGTTCAAGGTCGACGCGGACTTCAACAAGAGCGGCGAGGCCGCGTTGATGGATGCGTACGGCAACTACAAGCTGGACGACAACAACGCGGTGAAGTGGGGCCAGTTCAAGCTCCCTCTGCTGCGTGAAGAGCTCATCAGCGACACGCGCCAGCTCTCGGTCGACCGCTCGGTGGTCAACACGATCTTCACGGCCGATCGCGCCCAGGGCGTGATGTGGACCTATGAGTCGGACTCGTTCCGCTTCATGGGCGCCGTCAGCGACGGCCCGCGCACGCTGAACACGCCGTACAACTCGGCCTCCGAGGGCGACCTGGCCCTGACGGCCCGCGGCGAGTTCAAGTGGGGCGATGACTGGAAGCGCTTCCACGACTTCACCAGCTGGCAGAACAAGGACATGGCCGGCCTCTTCGGCGCGGCCCTGCACTGGCAGCACGTCGGCAACACCGCCGCCGTCGCCAGCCAGGAGCAGGCCAACATGCTGGCCTACACCCTCGACTACAGCCTCGAGGGCAACGGCTGGAACTTCTACCTCGCGGCCGTTGGCATGCACAACGACCCCGACGAGGGCGGGAGCGATGCCAGCACCGACGACTGGGGCCTGATCGCCCAGTTCGGCATCTTCGTGAGCGCCTCGGACGAGCTCTTCGCCCGCTGGGACTGGGTCCTGCCGGACGGCGACCGCACGGGCGATGACGATTTCCACACGATCGGCGCCGGCTGGAACCACTACTTCTTCCCCGAGTCGCACGCCGCCAAGTTCACGGCCGACGTGCAGTGGTTCATCAACGAGCCCGACCAGAACGATCTGGTCGCGGGCATCGTGGACAGCAACAACAACGCGCTCCGCACCGATAGCGAGAGTGACCAGATCGCGCTCCGTCTCCAGATGCAGCTCGTGTTCTGAGACGTTCGTGATCGCGGGGTGAGAACCCCGACCTGATGACTCCGACTCGGCCGGCCCCCCACGGGGCCGGCCGTTTTCGATTTGGGAGGAAAGAGACGGAGAGACAAAGAGACGAAGTGAAGAACACACGCGAGTAGCGGCCGCACCCCGTTCGGGCTCGACCAGGGCCACGTTATGAGAATCCGTTCGCCTCGCTGCCTCGCTGTCTCGCTCCTTTCGCTCGCGTGCGCTTCGTGCTCGTCAAGACCTCGGCGCCCCGCTTACATCCGTTCGAGCGTCGGGATGCCGAGCGCCGAGAGCCCGTCGCGGAGGACGCGCCCCGTGAGGTCGCAGAGGCGGAGGCGCGAGTCGCGTGTGGCGGCGTCGGGCGAGTCGACGACGGGGCACTGGTCGTAGAACGTGCTGAACGTGCCCGCCAGGTCGTAGAGGTACTGGCAGAGATGGTGCGGCTGCTGCGTATCGGCGACGCGGGCGACGGCGGCGTTGTAGGGGAGCAGCGCCAGCGCCAGCGTCTTCTCGCTGGGGGCCGCGATGCGGAAGGCGGCGGACTTCCACGAGTCGCCCGCGCCGCGCTCGCGGGCCTTCTCAAAGATGCGACGGATGCGTGCGTAGGCGTAGAGGAGGTACG
>JAEUJA010000274.1 GCA_016793195.1 Phycisphaerae bacterium | reverse complement strand
TGCACCGGACGCCGCGACGATGGCCTCGGGGGCCGGCGGCAGGTAGCCCAGCGACGAGTGCGGCCGCGCCGTGTTGTAGTGCTTCCGCCACATCTCGATGAGCACCTTGGCCTCCTTCAGCGTGTAGAAGATCTCGCCGTTGAGCAGCTCGTTACGCAGCTTGCCGTTGAAGCTCTCCACGTACCCGTTCTCCCAGGGACTTCCCGGCTCGATGAACAGCGTCTTCACGCCCACCCGGCCCAGCCATTCCCGCACCGCCTTGGCGGTGAACTCGGGGCCATTGTCGCTGCGGATGTGCTCCGGCACGCCGCGGGTCACCATCAGCCACGCCAGCCTCTCCAGCACGTCAGCGGCATGCTCTGGCACGCGGCCTCGTCGAGCATCCACCCGGGTAGTTCCCGCCGCACCGCCCGGCCATCCCCGGGCCTCAAGCAGACGGCCATGCTCTGGCTGCCACGCGCGCGCCGAAACTCCACTTGAATCTCAACACCTTAGAACGGATGCCATCGGTACCGCACCGTCCGCAGGCTCGTCTTGTGGGCATTGTGTTGTTCGGTTAACACGATCCGTCCGCACAGCGGCCTGGGGTACCGCCCGCCGCAGCCGCAGACGGTCACGGCGCCGAACGCCCGGCGCGACGCGGTGGAGGCCTGACGTCGCGTGACACCGTCGGTCCCCCTTACCGTGGCAGCCCCGTTTGTCCAAACCAAGAAGATCGCCCCAATCTGGCCAGCGGGGAGTGCCGGGGGGCGGCAGTCCCCGGCATCGGTTCACTTCTTGTCGAGATCGCGCCA
This sequence comes from Phycisphaerae bacterium, assembly GCA_016793195.1. GTDB lineage: Bacteria > Planctomycetota > Phycisphaerae > Phycisphaerales > UBA1924 > JABWBC01. Next base: position 14,448 of record JAEUJA010000274.1, on the reverse strand, counting down.
AGCCGACTTGCCGATCGCACGCATCTCCTCCGGCGGCAACACTCCGCGCGACGCTCCGAGCCGCTCCATGAGCGAGAGCGTCGTTTCCGTAACCTCGGACGCGAAGAACGAGTCAAAGCTGTGCGCGACGGAGGCATGATTGATCGCCGCGGATTCGGTCGGGAAGCGCTGGCCCGGCACGATTCCAACCAGCAGAGCGTCGGGCGCGATCGGCATACACAGTCCGGCAGGTTCCTTTCCGGCGTCGGCACCGGCAAGGATCGCTGGGGTTTCGCCGCGAACGGCGAAGGCAGCACAATCGCCGAGCACGAGTGATCGCGTCGGTATCCGGACCACTTGCCAAATCAAACGACGCCAGCCGTCGGGAATCGGCTCGGATTCGGCTTGCTGTAGGAGCTTGAGCAAGCCGTTGACGTGTCCGCGTTCCGCCGCCTCATCCCAGGGAATCCTGTCCCTGACCATGCCGAACACCTGTGCCATCGCGGCTCGAAGATCCATTCGCTCCATTTCGACCCGCGCCAGCCCACGGGCCTTGTCTTTGGGCATGAGCATCCGAACAAGAGCAGGCTGTTTGTCCCACGCCTTCTCGAACTCTGCGTCAAAGATGCTTGCCATATGGGCACGGATCAACGGCTCGGCCTCAGGATCGTCTACGCTCCCTTCGAGCATGGCGAACAGGTCTCTGGCGGTGTCGGTGAACTTCTCACGAAGCGATCGAGTACGGATTGAGAGCAGCCGCACCATCCTGCAGATCGCATCAGCGAGTGGGCTGAGGTCCGCCGTTCGCTCGATAGTGGCCAAGACGCCGGAGTCCCGGTCGTCGATCTTCGCGAGGATGTCCTCGAGTCCGTTGCCGGGATCGCCGTAGAAGTAGTTGCCCGATCCCGCGTTGTTGATGTGTGTCCGGAAGGGTGTACCGCTGGCGTGAAAGAGCCAGATATGATCGCGGTCCTTGCTGTCCGGGCACGCGAAGCGCCGGAGGAGCCATTTGGGGACAAAGTGGTTTCGCTTCTTCTGAGCCACGTGGCACGATAGGAACAGATCTTTGGAGGGGCCGCCGGGAGCGTCGAGCCCCCGCGCATTGACGACCTCCAATAATTAGGGGATGAAGATCGAACCCCCGCAGATTCTGCTAGAGATCGTCGGCCGATTCGATGCTCGCCCCGACGTCTTTGACCTGGGCGAGGTCATGGGGGAGACCGACAATGCAATCAAAGAAATGAAGTACGCAGATGACGCGGAACGCAAGTCAGTGTGGGCGGAGTGGGCACCGTGGGAGGGTAGTGTCCGTCAAGTTGCGCACTTTGCCAAAGAGGGTCTCCCGAGGAAGGTCTATCCCGCTGATGAGGCCGAGCCCGGAGGGCGAAGTCTCATCAGCGGCGCGGCTCACGCGGCCGCCGAGTTGTGGTCCTGCTCGAAGAGCGTCACGTTCCCCCAGTCGTCGTAGGTGTACTTCACCTCGTCGACCACCGAGCCCGACCCCGCCGTCGCGTGGTCGTACTGCGTCACCGTCTGCGTCTGCCCGCGACAAGCCCGCATTCGGGACATCTAAGAGCCTGAAGTGGATAGGCACAATGGCTACATAGACCTCGAGAGAGTCGTTTCAAGATCACGGCACGCCTAGCAATTAGTAATGACGCAGAAAACAATATCACATAACATATTACCGAAACAAACAGCCCCCTCCATGAATGCACAGCCGGTATCCATACGGGTCCCACTGCGAGCCCCGCCGTGCGCCTCAGTTGGATTACTTGAGAACCTTTTGATTCTAGGCACACATGCCCCCATCGGATGGGCCAGCCGATAGTCCCCACGATTCCGTAATAATAATCAGATGAAGATTCTTGATCTACGCCTATTCGAGCAATCGCCTCGTCTGCAGCGATGGTATCATTATGCACTGCTTCACCAGGCGACGGGCTGAGCGACCGAGGCTTCACCCAATCACGAAGAATAACATAAGTATCAGCTCCAAAGCCGGACTTGTGGGTTACCAGAAACCGCCCAGAAGAATCGTGAACGGGCGGCAGCTGGATTGGGGGCGCGACGCGATCGCCTGGATCAATCGCCACTGCTCGCGCGCAAAGCACGTGCACGCCGACAAAGCAAGAGATGGCGAGAGCGCAGCCGAGCATAGTGTACCTGGTTTGTGACGCAATCAACATCATTTTCCCTGCGGTTGCCTATTTGATATTGCGTAATTTAGACTTGCGACATTCATCACACCAAACGCGGCGATTATTCTGGGTCTCTTCAAGCATTCGATGCAATTGCTGCCAACACCACATGGTGTAACATTCACCCTGTTTTATTCGAAGACAATTCTCGCCAACCTTCATTGCCTCGCATTCATCGCATTCGTCTGAAACGCCCGAGTCGCAACGCGAAAGGTGATCGAGTTCATGTTCTGTTACGCAGGCAGCCATAGCATCAATGGCATCCGGATCGTTGAGGGGGAAGGAATTCTGGCAAACACAGCATCGTCCAGACTCGCATTGCGAGAAACCATAAGCGATTCCCTTCTCGGGGTTGTTCTTCGCATCAAATCGATACTCTTGACATTTGGAAAAACACCATTGATTCAAGGAATCCGGCTCGTCTGGTTCTGCCTCGTGGCCACATGATGTCATGTTTTCCCCTAACGGATCTCTATGCAGCAACGGAGAGTTAACGCAATAGTAGAGCAAATTGAACCCGTCAATGTAGCGACGTGGATCTCTCCTGGTCCACCTCCCGAGCCCGGCGTCGTACACCCTGTTCCTGACGTGGAAGATCGCCCTGGACGCCCCGACGAAGGTGGGGTCGTACTGGTACCCGGCGTACCCGATCCTGTTGGCGATGCTCGACGCGGACAGCGTGAACCGCCCGGCGGTGGAGGGCGCGTCCCACCACTCGCTGAACAAGTCGTAATCGTCGCCGTTGACCACGGTGTCAAAGTTGACGTCGGCCTCACTTCTCGCGTTGTCGAAGTCGTCGCTGTAGTCGTCGAAGTCGGCGCCGTTGACGAAGCCGTCGCGGTTGTAATCGCCAGGATCAATTCTCACCGGTATCCCATACGACGTGTACTTGACCCACTCTTTCACCAGCCCCGCGGACGTCAAAATGGCACTGACATCCGCTCTCCAGTTCTGCACGTAGTAGATCCGCTCTTCGAGCGTGGCATCACTCGCGCTGGTCCAGGCCGTGTTGGCATCTTTATTCCTGAGCATCACACTATCGATGTACGAGCTTCCGCCCCTGCCGCTCGCGCCCGCGTTGTGGTACGCGAACAATTCCTTCGGGCTCGTATCACTCCCCCTAAACGTCGCCACGATCCGCCAGCGGTCGTCGTGCGCGAAGCTGTACCACGGATCATTCGCATCCACGTCCGCATCCGCATCCGCGTCGTAGTGCCAGCCGATCCGCATGTTCAGCCCGTTGTACGTGTACTCGGCGACCACGGTGTTGCTCTGGTTCTTGACCGTCTTGAGCCTCCCCAGCGCATCATACACGAACTTGTAGTCCTTGCCGTCGTCCGTCATGTTCCCCACCGCGTCGTAGGCCTGCGTGTAGTTCACGCTGCTGTTGCTGTCCGTGTCCCGCGTTAGCAGTTCGTTCGCAACATTGTGCGCGCGGGTGTCGTCCACTTCACCCGTATCCACGAAGTCCCCGTCGCCGTTCCAGTCTTCCTTGTCCCTGGCCCAGTTGCCCGTCTGGCTGAGCGTCCACTGCTGATCCCGCCACAGGGTCGAGATGCTGCTGCCGTTCCAGTGCCCTTCCTGGGTCCTGGTCAGGCGGCTCCGGCTGTCGATCGAGTACGACGCGTCGAAGACCCCGGGGTTGCTGGCCCCGCCGTAATTGCGGTGCAGGTTGTCCACCTGCCGCGTGATGTTCCCCGACTCGTCGAAGGTGATGTCGGCCGAGTACAGATCGCTCCCGCCGTCCTTGGCCCAGCGGTCCTTCACGATGCGATCGAACCGGTCCAGGCGGTCGTAGTTGGCCGTCCCCGTGCCGTATCTGGCGCTCGTCACCCCCGCCTCGGCCAGCTGCTGCGAGACCAGCTGAGCGGCCCCCAGGTACTTGTACACCGCCACCGTGGTGGCGCCCGCCTTCACCTGCGTCACCCGGCTGGCCGCGTCGTCCAGGAGGTTCCCCGTCGACAGGTACTCGTACTGCAGCGACTGCTTCTCGGTCCCCGCGTAGTTCACCTTCTGGTACGTGCGGCGGAGGCAGTCGTGCCCGCCGCTGGGCGTCGCCTTCTCGTAGGTGTACGCCACCTCGTACTCATCGCTGCCAGACACCGCCGAGTTGCGGTCCTGCTCGAAGAGCGTCACGTTCCCCCAGTCGTCGTAGGTGTACTTCACCTCGTCGACCACCGAGCCCGAGCCCGCCGTGGCGTTGTCGTACTGCGTCACCGTCTGCGTCTGCCCGCGGCTGGTGTAGCCCATCGTGATGCGGCGCACCGCCCCGTCAAAGCCCCCCGCCAGGGTCGACACCCGCTTGTGCGTGATCCGCCCGCCGGTGTCGTAGTCGGTCTCGGTGATGTTGCCCGACTGGTCCTTGGTCCAGATCTGCTGCCCCTGGGCGTTGTAGGCGTAGGTCACCACGTCGGTGCCCGAGGAGGAGTCCGGGTAGGTGACTTTCTGGAGCAGGTGCCCGGTGGCGATGGTGGAGTCGCCGGCGCTGACCCCCTTGGTCGTGCCGTAGGTGTAGGTGGTCACCTGGTCGGTGGCGTCCTCGACGTTGTCGCCGTCGAGGTCGACAAAGAGCTTGGTGCGCAGGCCGTTGGCATAGACATAGCGCACGATGTTGTCGTCGTCGGCGTTGTCGCCCGACGGCGTGCCGTTGACGTAGTTGCTGATCTCGGTCTTCACGCGGCCCAGGGCGTCGTACTCCTTCCGCGCCACCTTGCCGCGCGGGTCGGTCACGTCCTTGAGCGTGCCGTCGTCGTTGTAGCTATACGTCGTCACGGGCGTCGAGGTCGAACTCGAGGGCGGCGAGGAGGCCGCGGTGCGGTCGAAGGTGGTGGCGTTGCCGTTGGAGCCGTTGGTCCCGTAGTTGCACGTCGCCGTCACCCGGTCCAGCTCGTCGTACCACGAAGCCGAGATCTGGATGCGGCCCGTGATATTGCCGGAGGTGTGCTTCATCGAGTCGGCGTCGGCGTTGCTGTCCGGGGCCCCGGTGCTCCCCGTCGACAGATCATCGTGGGCCCGGCTGATCGTCGCCTGCATCAGCACATGCCCCGTGGTCGTCTCGTAGCTGGTCTGGCTCTCCTCCAGCACATGATCGCCGCTCACGTCGTCCGCGTCGGCGTACACCGAGTCGTTGTCCTTGGCCAGGGTGAAGCGGTGCGTCACCCGCCCCTGGCGGTCGTACACCTGCTTGGAGGACCCCCCCGGCCCCTTGCTCTTGACCACCCGCCCCGCGGCGTCCGCCCACGTCTGGCTCACCAGGGTGTCGTCGTCCGAGCCGTCGCTCGCGTCGATCTTGTGCGTGGTCGTCTTCCAGGCCCGACCCTTCTCGTCGAAGGAGGTTTCGGAGAGGGAGACTCGGTTGGTCGCCAGCGCCGTCGGGTCATCCCCCGCGTCCAGGCCGCTGGTGCTGCTGTAGGTCCCCACCGCCGTCACCCGCCCCATGTTGTCGTACAGCGTCAGCGTGTACGGCGATTGCGGCGAGAGCGTGACAACGCGGCGGCCGCGGGCATCGTTCAAAAACTCCGTCACCCGCTGGTTGGTCGTGCTCCCCTCCACGTAGGCCGTCACCTTGGTCACGTACGAGTTGCCGCCCGCCGAGCCCGAGTCGTACTCGGTCGCCTGCACCTTCACCATGGTGTCGGGGCCCGACGACTCGCCGCCCGCGAAGCTGTTGTCGTTGGCGCCAATGTAACTCTCGATGGTCCGGCCCAGCTCGTCGTACGCCGTCCGCCGGATCGTGTCAGTTGCGTCCTTCACTCGCCGCTGGCGCCCCATGTCGTCGTAGCCGTACAGCGTCTTGTCGTAGTTGGTCCCAGACGACCCCGCGCCCGAGGCCGGGATCAGGAAGTAGCTCCGCGTCTCGTCGGTGCGCGAGCCACTCTTGCTATGCACCGTCACGCTCATCCGCGCCAGCGTCCCTTTATCCAGGGCCGTGATCGGGTCGCTGTCGGCCTCGTCGATCCAGGTCGAGAGGGCGTCGGTCAACCCCGACGCGCCGATCGCGATCGTGCCCGTCATCTCCGGCTTGCCCCCGTGGTTGCTCACCGTGTAGCTCGCCGGCCCGAAGTACGTCGTCGAGCCGCCGGTCGTCATCCGCGGGAAGTTGATCGTCACCAACCTCGCGTCGGCCAGCTTGCTGTAATAACTCTTGGTCACCCGCCCGTCCGGCAGCGTGGCGGTGTCGATCCGTCCCTGGCTGTCGTAGGTGTACGTCGTGATCAGCCGGTCCCCGTCGCCGGTTTCCGTGATGCTCCAGTCGGTGTTCGGGTCCTCGCTCCCAAAGTCCGACCCGTGGTTGGTCTGGCAGTCCCGGATGCCTTTGGTCACCAGCCCGTCGGTCAGCGTCGAGTAGCCGAAGATGCCAACCTCGGACTCAGACAAGGCCGTCGTGCCGTCGGCCCGCAGGTACGACGCCGACGACGTGGCCGAGTTGGACCCGTTGCTCCCCGTCGTCACCGCCGGGTTGGCCCGCACCACCTTCTTGAGCATGAGCGCCGCGCTCCCCGACAACCCCGTGTTGGTCGAGGTGATCTCGATCCCGCCCACGCTGTCCAGCGTCCCCTTGGCCGTAAAGCTCTTATTTGTTGCGATCAGCGGCCGCTTGTGCGTGACGCCGCCCACCGTGAGCGACAGCGTGCCGTACGACATGGTGCGGCTGAAGTACGCCGAGCCCCCCGTCCCCGCGTCCTTGTACTTCTCCGCCGTCACCAGCCCCGTCAGGTCCCCCGAGGGCGTGCGCGTGAACAGCGTGATCAATCCCACCGAGCTGCTCTCGGTGAAGGCGCCCGTGCTGTGCGTGTACGCCGTGATATTGGCGGGGGTGTGCACCTCCGTCACCATGCCCAAAGAGTCGCGCACCACCTCGGTCGCCCATATCTTGGTCGGGCTCCCCGAGGGATCGGTGTTCGTCACCACCCGCGACAACGCCTGGCCCGTCTCGTCGAAGTACTGGGTGGCGTAGATCGTGTCGGGCTGCTTGATGACCACCCGGTTGTACCACGCCGTGTCGTACCCGCTGGTCGGGCTGAACGAGCCGTTGCTCGCGTACGTGAACTCGTAGGTCCCGTTGCTGCCCCCCGAGCACCCGCACTCGCCGTTGAAGAAGGCCTTGGTGACCCGCTTGCTCCCCCCGTTCTCGTGCTCGAAGTACCCCTCGCTGGAGGGTTTCAGATCATCGTCGCTGGCGGAGAGGAAGTCGTCGTCGATAGTCCCGTCCAGGTCCCAGTCGAACCTCCGGCACCCCTCGTACCCCACGATCATCTTGAGCTGCCCGTCGTTGCCACGCCGTCCGTCCGAGTTGCTCCAGGTGTCGTCGTAGTAGCGGTAGTACTTCTTCTTCACCAGGCTCACGCCCGAGTCCGACATGGGGATCGTCACCGTCACCAACTTGAGGTCTCCCTCGTCCCCGTGCGAGTCGCCGTCGGCGGTGTAATACCCGTAATCGACCTTGCCCACCTCGACCAGCCCCGACGGGCTCGCCCAGGACCCGCTGGCCTTGGTCTCGGCCTTCACCTGCGTCAGCTTGGTCAAGCCGCCCACACTCGAGTAGGTGTACGTGTACCGGCGACCGTCCCCGGAGTGCGAGTCGTACGCCGTCGTGATCCGCCCCGAGCTGTCGTAGCCGCTGGTCACCGCCGTCGACGCCGTGCTGGCGTCGCCCACGTACGCCGTGTTCCCCGCCGGGTCCACGATCTTCCAGACCTGCCAGTCGGCCCGGTTGCTGGCGGTGTTGTTGCCGAAGAAGTACGTCCGCGTCCCGTGCTGGTCGTAATACACATAGGTGTCGGGGGAGCCCGAGACGTACTGCACCACCCCCGCGGTGCCGTTGCGACCCACGAACTCGTTGGTGCCCGTGCCCCCGTTCCGCTTGAACTCCAGGTAGCGGTCCGCGCCGTACACGATGGCGATCACATCATCGGCGTCGGTCGCGCCGTCAGAGAACACCATCTCCGGCTGGCTCATCTGGAACCAGTTCCGCCCCTGCAGGCCGGCGCTGGTACTCGCCTGCACCCCGTTGAAGCTGCGGCCCACCGTCCAGGAGAACCCCGCAGAGGGGAGCGACAGGTCCACGTCCGTCACCGTCACGTTGCCGCTGACCAGGTCCACCGGCCCCATCATCCGCTGGCCCGAAGCTCGTCCCTCGAAGGGATTGCCAGCCAAGGCCCACGGCTGCACCGAGCTCGCACGACCCGCGCCGTCGATCGTCACGCCCCGCTGGCTGTGCAAGGGCAGCACGCCCTGCCGCGTCGTCGCGCTCCCCGGGTAGGTCGTGAGCGTGTTCGAATTGATCACCAGGATCTGGTCCGCCATCGCCGTGCCCGCCAGCGCGGAGAGCACGAGCGCGGCGATCGAAGCACGAGCGAGACGCGAGCAACGCGAAGATGACGTGTGACGCATGACCGCTCTCCGACGAACGTGCCGTGATAGGTCGAGCCCGCGGCCACGCCGCGCACGCCCGCTCGGGCGATCTTCATGGTCTAACGCGCCGCACCACCGCGCGCCAAGAGCGCATTTTGTAATTGTGGATAAATTGACGAAGCGCGTCGAACATCCACCCATGTAGGTGTGGGTAAAACCCTGGCGCATCGATTGCGCCGGCGGAACACATGTTGGATTGTGAGCGCTCGACGCATCCCGAACGTCACGGCCACCTTATAAGAGATTTTCCAAAGAGACCTCTTGCGTTGCCCGCCTCGGCGCGCGATAGTGCAGCGCCCCGCCGCTCCGCGACGCGGGCGCTCGCACCCTCCGCACCCCCTCAACCGGGAGACCGTCCATGCCAGCACTCTCCAGAAGCGGACTTTCCACGCTCGTCGTCGCCGCCGGCACCGTCCTCCTCCTCGCCGGCGTCGGCGCCTACGTCAGCAACAACATCTGGTTCGCCTCCCGCGCCGCCCACGCGCTGCCGGTGGCCAAGGTCAGCCAGGCCGATGCCAACCGCCAGCTCCGCAACGTGCTCGTCCGCGCCGGCCTTGGCGCCGACACCCTCGCCGCCGCCGGCGTCAACAGCGCGAAGACCGCCGAGGTCGTCGCCGCCGTCCGCGGCGTGCTTCTCGAACAGGGAACATCGCTCGCGTCCGCCGACGAGAGCCACCGCGCGTCCACCGTGCTCCGCCAGCAGCTCATCGCCAAGGTCCAGGCAGGGGTCTCCACCGAGCAGGACCGTTCGGCCCTGACCACCGCCGAGTCCACCATCGCCTCGGCCGATCAAACCCGCGCGAGCATCCTCTCGGCCGCCATCGCCGCCGCCAGCGCCGACCTCTCCGCCGAGCAGGTCCAGGCCCTGGCCGCGATCCGCTCCCTCCCCGCCGACCTGCCGCTCAAATACCGCGTCGCGTCGATCAACGCCGGAGAGGCCGACACCCTCCGCGCCGCCCTCGGCGAGGCCCGCGCCGCCGACGCCGTCGACGAACCGCCCTCCTCCGACACCCAGACCCTCATCACCAACTACGACAACAACCAAGCCGTCACCACCGCCAACTCCAACCTCACCAACAACAGCGTCGCCGTGAGAACCGCCTGGGAGCAGGCGGTGGGAAGGTAGCCCCTGCCCGATATTCAATCTGCCGCGTGAAATACCCCCTAGTTGGGTGGGTTGAGTCGGGTTGGGTGCGCGCCCGCCCTCGGATGAGTCCATTCCGCGAGCCCAGGGAATGGGGACGCGATGTGGTCCGGGCGGACCGATCCAAATGATCACCGATCACAAGTGAGCATCATGGCGCCCAGCGAATCGCCAAGTTCGTGGTGTTCTTGAAGGATCGTGCAGCGGAATTCGCGCCTTGCTGGTAAATGAGTGCACCGATCTCGTGCGTGGCTATTGGCGGCGTTCCGCAGGAGCATGGAAATGTCAGAGCGAGTGAGAAACGGACTGGGGATACTCGACGCGGTGCTCACTTTCGGCGTGGACGGGTTGGCCGAGCAGAAGGAGCGATCCGAAACGCTCTTCGCGCTGGGTCTGACGACCGATGTGTTCTGGAACGAACTCTACATCCACAGGCCGGGTATCGAGAAGGAACTCGTCAGCAAGCTCGAGAGCGGCGCTCTGCACACTGTCGCCGTGGGATCGATCGGATGCGGGAAATCCACCCTGTTGCATTACGCACTGCGCGAGTACTGCTCGGCCCGGGGCCTCCCTCCGATCGTCATCGATTTCAAGACGGAAAACAAGACGTTCCCGACACTCGTCGACGTCACTCAACACGTTGAATGCCAGATCATTCGACAAATCTCGCTGTCCCCTGAGCTATGCGCTGGTCCGCACGGAGCCAAGTCGGGCTTCGAGGCTCTCCTGCGCCAGTTGCTCGATGCCGACGGCCTCCGGCATGTGACGGCCACGCCGTTCAGGTACGTTGCGACCCTTCAATCGATGCAGAGCTTGGCGGGCGATGATCCATCGCTGTCACTCTGGGAGTGGATTGAACGTGTACGGTCCACGAAGGACCATATCCTCCGACCGAGGGTGATCGAGCTCGTGGCAACCTTCGCGCAGAGTATCGGCGCACTCGAGTATGCGTACGCGTTCCTCAGCCAGGTCCGAGCGCAGCGCGGGGCGTCCGCGCGGCCGAAGCTTGTCGTCGCCTTCGACAACACCGACCAGATTGACGACCTGACGACGCGCGAGATGGTCCTGCAGTGGATGTGCAGCAAATCGCTCTCCTATTCGTCCGTCGTGACATTCGTGACCTGCATCAGGCCGCAGAATCTCCCGTACCTGCACGCCGCCGACGCATCCGGCATGTTTGGCGACGATCCGGCCGCCATCCTCAAGCTCGATATCGCCCCCATCGAGTTATCGAGCGAAGATATGCGGGAATGGCAGGCGTTCATGGCGGACCAACGGTTCGACCCCAACATTGAATCAAACGACTTGTCCGAATTCACTCCCGCCGAGATCCAGCAGATGGCGTTCGACGATCTGATCCACAAACGCCGTATCGACTTTGCGGCCCGAGTCGTGAGCTCGGGGCGCATCCAGGGCGTAGCACGAGAAGACCTGGAGGCAGTATCCCAGGCTGCCCAGGAGATCCAGAAAGTCGGAAGCGTCGCCAGGGATATCCGAATGCAGGCCAACAACAACCGGCGGGTCATGCTGGCGGGGATTTCAAACCTGCTCGAGTACATCGTGAAGTGTCTGGCCCTCGATTGGGCCAGCCTCGGCTCTCCGGGTCCGCAAGCCGATCACGCTCCGGGAGCCCGGGAGCGCAGGGCGAACGCCATTCGGTCGCTGTACTTTCGATTCCTGGGGAGCAGCCCCGAGCCGGGTGGGCAATTCCCGGTCTTTGATTGCGCGGTATTCGACCCAGTCGCGAGCATTCTCATGTGCGGTTGGCGCGGCCGCCAGATGATCGCGAAGGACTCAAAGGAAGTCGCGACCGCCTGCCGCCCGTTGCTGGTGATGCTGGCTGTCTTCAACGCCTGCGGGAACACCCGAAGGGTCTTTTCTGACGCGCGCACCACTGTGTCATCCGTTGTCGCCGAGTGTGCGGGCCTCGGCTTGAGTGAGACTGACGTTCGGGAAGTGCTCCACGACATCATCCGGACAGTCCGGCATCGTTTCGCGGGGATGTTCGAGATCGAACACTACGTCTCGATCCGGGAGCGACGCCGTGACGTGGCGCTCACGGATCGCATCGTGGCGACCCCGCGGTGCTTCCGGCTCATTTCATTTGCGATGTTCATGACGAATTACCTCTGCGAGCGGCTATTCGAGAACCATGTCGCCGCAGCGAGCGACCCGGGGCATCAGCTGGCTCGCCGTGGGCTCATTGCGCCTGACCTTGTCGCCGACTTCCCGTACTGGGTTGCCAAAGCTGGCGTCGTCGAGTGCTGGTGGATCGAGGCCCTGCACCGGAATTCGGGCAACGGTCACAAGCATCGCGGCGTCGATGCGTACCTTGCAAACTTCTCGGTCAAAGAGAGTCATGGCGCTCCCCTCGTGATGCTGACGCAACGGATGGCTAGATCGGGTGTCGGGTATCTCGAGCAAGCGATCCCTTCTCTTCGCAGGGACGAGGGTCACATCCGCAACGTGTACCACCGCGCCGTTGAACAACTCCGTACGATCGATAACGTGCTCGAAGCGGTCGTATCCCGTCTCCGGTCCGGCGAGCCTTGGGGAATCCCTCGCGACCGAGCCATCGAGATATAGCCTCGAGAGGTTCTGGCCTCGACCTGCTCAGTCCAGAACCCTCGGTTCGACCGCGGGGACCTACACCTTGACGGCGTAGGAGGCGACCTTGAGGGCGGCCTCGGCGAACATGGTGTTCTGCTTGCGGCTGCGGAGCGTGCTCCCGCTGATCCGTTTCACCACGCTGTTCACGCTCTCGCACATCCAGCGCCGCCCGTAGTCATTCGGCGTCATCTCCGCGAACACCGCGCGGTGCCGCTCGTGCACGCGTCCGTCGTCGCTCCGCACCGCCACCGGCGCATAACTCGGCACCCTCCACTGGTTCCAGTTGGCCGCGTGCCACGCCTCGCGGCGCGAACGGAAGCGGATCGCGCGTGCCCCTACCGACGCGTTCGCCTCTCACCAGCCTACCCCCCGGCTAGGTACTTCCCGAACAGTTGCCACGGCGCGGGTGGGTAGGGTCGCGGTATTTCATCGCGTGTGGCCCTGGAATCTTGATTCCGGCTTGCGCCCCCTCCCCCCCTGTTTTGTGCTGTCCCCTCCCGGCCATCAAACGACCGCTCCTGTCCGCTCGGGTCGCGGTTTGGCCGCGAATGTCCACTCCTGGCCGCTCCCGGGAGGGTCAAAGCGCGCGCACTTTGACGATCGGGAAGGGCTCCGGGGCGTTCCGAACGCCTGGACGCGCGCCCTTTGCTCGCGTGGGCCGCGATCGAACGTGCTCGGAGGGCCCGAATCGGCCCTCTCCGGAAATCCTTCCCCCTCGGGAGGCGCGTTCGGCGCGCCCGGATCGCGTTCGGCGCGCTCCGGAGGGCGTGGATCGCTTCGATTTACGGCGGTGCGACGTGCGGTGCGCTCCCGGGTGAACTTGATTCCGGGGCCCGCGATCGCGCGTCACGGCTCGCGCGCCGGTCCGTCGTCGTGGCGGCGTGCCGCCATCGGCACCGGGCACCCCGGCGCGTTATGGCACGGGTCCGGTCTGGCGGTTGGTCATGGTGAAGATGTCGTGGCGATCGATCCCCAGGGCCCGCTCGTGCTGGATCAGGATGTACTCCAGGCGCATCAGGTAATCGGCGTGGGGAAGGGCGCGGATGGACTCGACCGGGGGCTGGCCGTGGCCGCGGGCCCGCTGGGGCCGGACGTAGACCAGCCCCTTGCTCTCCAGGACCTGACGGGTCATCACCCACAGCGACAGGTACGAGCAGTAGCGGGCCAGCATCCAGCGATCGGTGAGCAGCTTGAAGCAGGAGCGGTGCACGAGGTGGAGCTTCCAGTAGGAATGCGCGACGGGGTCGAGGGGGATGGGGGGCACGGGCACCCATGTATCCCAGTCGACCTTGGCCCGGCGCTTGCGCCGCTTCTTCTTCGGTTTGACGCCGGGCTTGGCGGCGGGCCGGTCGGCGGGTGTGGGGGCGGGGGTGGGGGCGGGGGTGGGAGCACCGGTGGGAGCGGGCGCATCGCTTTCGGCGCCGCCGCGTGAAGGGGACTCTCCGCTCGACGGGCCGAGGGCGGTCGATTTCACGTCGGCGATGCCGCTCGCGTCCGCTGACGCATCCGCGCTTGAGTTCGCAGGCGCGATGGTGGCTGCGGGAGCGGGCGCGATCCTCGGCGCGTGACGCGTGTCGGACGGCGCGGACCCGCCGAGTGATTCGACCATCGCGTGGTCGACGGGGGTGATGCTGCCGCCGGTGTGCAGTTCCGGGTTCTCTTCGGGATCGCGCGGCGCGTCGGCCGTGTCTTCATCGCGCGACGGGTTGCCGTGCTGATTGCGCGCGCGTTCACTCGAGCGGCCGTCCGCGCTGGTGATGTCGCCGCCCGCGCTGACGATGTCACCGCGAGCGGCGCGGGGGGTTCCTTGCGTGGCGTGCTTGGGGGCATCGTCCGGACCAGGCGCCTGTTCGGGATGCATACCAGCGCTCCTTTGACCATCTTCATGGGCCGGGTCCGGGTTGTGCACAGCCCGTCCACATTCGGCGAAATCATCAGCAAATCAGGCCCGAGAGCCTTGAACCGGCGGGGGCTTCTTGCCCTCATGTGTCCAGCGCGGGGGACGCCCGCCCAGGAGACCAGAACCATGAACGCAACCACGAAGACCACGCTTGCCCTCGCCAAGACCCTCGCCAGGAGCGGGTTCCATGTCCCCGCGAT
>JAEUJA010000039.1 GCA_016793195.1 Phycisphaerae bacterium | reverse complement strand
ATGTCGCCGGGCTCGCAGAGCGTGGGGAAGATCGCTTCGTTGGCGTTCCAGCAGGAGACGAACGTGTACGCCGCCTCCGTGCCCATGTACTTGGCGATGGTGTGCTCGAGCTGTTCGTGGGGCGTGAACGAGCCGCAGATGAAGCGGACGCTGGCGGTGCCGGCGCCGTAGTCGCGCAGGCCCTTGAGCCCCGCCTCGACCACCTCGGGGTGGTTGGCCAGGCCGAGGTAGTTGTTGGAGCAGAAGCAGACGCACTCGCCGTAGCCCTTGATTTTCACCACGGCGTCCATCGGCGACTGGAGCTCGCGCAGGAACTTGAACTGCCCGGCGCTCTTCAGGTCGGCCAGGGTCTTCGACGCCCGCTCACGGAATACCGGCTTGCTCACGGATCAACCTCCGAGCGCTCCGCGACGTGCGGAGGTGCGCTCGGGCAATCCTACGGCCCGGCGATAGCCCCGGGCGGACCCTCTCCAAGACCCCGCGCCTCACACTCTTGACGAGCCCGAAGCGCCAGCGAGGTCTTCTTCGTGACTTCGTGACTTCCTGACTTTTCCAAAAACAAACCGCCGCCCCCTTGCGAGAGCGGCGGC
Organism: Phycisphaerae bacterium; assembly: GCA_016793195.1. GTDB lineage: Bacteria > Planctomycetota > Phycisphaerae > Phycisphaerales > UBA1924 > JABWBC01. The sequence continues at coordinate 10,569 of JAEUJA010000039.1, read as the reverse complement.
GTGAGATGACGTAGCAAACACCGGTTTCTCGCCCGGTGGAATCGCACACTCAGCGGCGACGGCGCAGGGCCGCGATGCCGACCAGGGCCAGCGCGCCGGCAGCGCCGGGAGCGGGGACGAGGTAGGTGGAAATCATGGGGTCGCCGGGGCCGGAGTACAAAATGTTGCTCAGCGACACGCCGTTGGGCTGGAGGCCGACAGGGGAATGGCCGACCGACCAGCCGGAGCCGGACCAGTCCAGGCCCGCGACGTTCACGCCGGCGTAGAGCGGGCTGGCGTTGAAGCCGGTGGCCGGGCCGAACTCCGTCAACGTGATGGTCATGAAGCCCGCGGCGGCGAGGTACTGATTGCCGTTGTAGGTCCAGTCGGGGTCGTGGTCGGTGCCGATCCACAGACCGCCGCCGTTGTTCTGGAACCAGTTGGCGGTGTTCTGAAGGTATTTGTCCTCGTCGGAGCCGGGGACGCCGGTGAAGTAGCTGCCGTAGGAGCGACCGTCGATGACGGCGCTCTTGGAGCTGTTGTACCAGGCGCCGACCGCCGCCGCGTCCGAGGCGTCCATCATGTTGAACGACGTGATGTCGTAGATGAACAGGTTGTCGACGGTGTTGGAGCCCATGTACGCCGCGACGGCGCCGGGGGCGGGGTTGTAGAGGTGCGTGGCGAGGGGGTCGGCGGTGGCCACCGAGTTATAGAGGTTGAAGACGGGCGCGCCGTACCCGCCGTCGTAGGTAATCACGACCGTGTTGCCGGCCAGCGCGGAACCCGCGACGGCAAGCAATGCCAATGCAGCAATCTTCTTCATGATCCTTCTCTCCAAATCGCCCCCACACTGCCGTCAACACACGCCGGGACGAGGGTCGGTATTCCGGCGGCACGCGATTCCCGCGCGGCACGAGCCGAGCGGGTGGAAACTCGCGATCACACGAACCATGTCTGGCGCTCCGCGCCGTTCGAGTCGCAAAGGAACGCGGCGATTCGGATTTCCCACGCCGCCGCACGCGACTTCGATCCCATCCTGATTGTCTGACAAGGCCAGACTAACGGGAGAACACCCCACGTCAATCGTGCATCCGTGAGTTGTGGGTCAGATGATCGTTTTTGTTTTTGTCAACACGATGTCACACATTGGGCATGTGTTTATATCAAATACAACCGCCGCCCGTTGTAGGAGCGGCGGTTGCGAGGGTCTTCAATGTGTGCGCCGGGGTTGTCCCGGGCGAAGTTGTCAACGTGGCCGATCAGCGGCGACGGCGGAGGGCCGCGATACCGACCAGGGCCAGCGCGCCCGCGGCGCCGGGGGCGGGGACGAGGTAGGTGGAGATCATGGGGTCGCTGGGGCCGGAGTAGAGGATGTTGGAGAGCGACACGCCGTTGGGCTGGAGGCCGACGGGGGTGTGGCCGACGGACCAGCCGGAGCCGGACCAGTCGAGGCCGGCGACGTTGACGCCGTCGAAGAGCGGGCTGGCGTTGAAGCCAGTGGCGGGGCCGGTCTCAAGGTCGATGATCTGCTGGAAGCCGGCCGCCGCGAGGTACTGATTGCCGTTGTAGGTCCAATCGGGGTTGTGGTCGGTGCCGACCCACAGCCCGCCGCCGTTGTTCAAGAACCAGTTGGCGGTGTTCTGGACATAGCGATCTTCGTCGGTACCCGAGCCGCCGTTGAAGTACACGCCGTAGGAGCGCCCGTCGATAACGGCGCTCTTGGAGCTGTTGTACCACGCGCCGACCGCGGCGGCGTCAGAGCCATCCATCATGTTGAACGAGGTGATGTCGAAGATGAAGATGTTGTCAACGTGCTCGCTGGCCAGGTATGCGGCCACCGAGCCGGGGGCGGGGTTGTACAGGTGCTCGGCGAGCGGATCGGCGCCCAGCACGGCGTTGTACACGTTGTTGACAGCCGAGCCGTAGCCGCCGTCGTAGGTGATGACCAGGGTCTCGTGGGCGGTGGCGACGCCCGTCGCGGCCAGAAGGGCCAGGATCGCGATCTTCTTCATGTCTTCTCTCCTCAATCAGGTCCCCACAGAATCAAGGCGCCCGGGCGAGGGGCCAGCCGACCCCGAGCGCTTCGGAAACACAGCCGCCCGGCCCGGGCCGGGGAGGCGGAAACGGATTGTCGAGGGACCTTTTTCCGTTGAACTCTGGAAGCGGACGCATCGCGGAAACGACGCCGACGAAGTCGCGGCGTCACGAATTTGGCGCGCCAGCCCACAAACTCTGAAAAAGGGGTCCCGTCTCTACTCTCACCCAAAGTCTAATGCACGCGCGCGGACGGTCAAGGGCAAATCGGTGGAGGTCGGGATGCTTTTTCAGAATCGGGCTGAGGTCGTTTGGCTCGTGGGAGTCCGAGTTCCGATAAACTGCGTCCGGTACGAACTAAACCCCACCGAATTGTCCGGGCACCGAGCCGGGCTGTGAACGAGAAACCCCATGAAGGCACAAATCTCGACGGCGTGTGCGTTGCTCCCGGTTGCGTTGGTGCTGGCCCAGCCGGTGGTGGATGTGCCGCCGGCGCCGTCGCCGGTGCGGGGGCTGGCGTATGACGCGGCGTTCTTCCCCGGCGCCAAGTACGACGCCTCGATCCCGACGCCCGAGAGCGTGCTGGGATTCGCGCCGGGGCGAAAGGCGGCCACGCACGCCCAGATCGAGTCGGTGTTCAGGGCGCTGTCGGCGAGCAAGCGGACGAAGTTGGTGCCGTACGCGGTGAGCCACGAGGGGCGCACGCTGTACTACATGCTGATCGGGTCCGAGCGGAACATCGCGCGATTGGAGGAGCTGCGCGCGGGGTGGAACGCGCTGGCGGACCAGCGCGGCGTGGACGCGGCCCGCGTCAGGCAGCTCGCCGAGTCGCTCCCCGCGCTGGCGTGGATGGCCTACACGATCCACGGCGACGAGACCTCGGGCTCCGACGCCGCCCTCGCCGTCTCGTATCACCTGGCGGCGTGCACCGACGCGCCCGTGCGCGACCTGCTCGAGAACATCGTCGTCGCGATCGATCCCTTGATGAACCCCGACGGGCGTGACCGGTGTCTGTCGATGGTGCGCGAGAACCGGACGGCCCAGCCGAACTTCGACGACCAGTCGCTCCTGCACACCGACACCTGGCCCTCGGGGCGGATGAATCACTACCTGTTCGACATGAACCGCGACTGGCTGTTCGCTACGCAGCCGGAGACGAAGGGTCGGATCGCGTCGGCGATGGAGTGGCGTCCGCATTTCTTCATGGAGAGCCACGAGATGGGCTCGCAGGACACGTTCCTGTTCAGCCCGCCGCGCGAGGCGATCAACCACAACATCCCGGGGAACGTGCGGGCGTGGTGGCCGCGGGTGGCGCGGGACCAGGCCGCGGCGTTCGATGCGCGCTCGTGGCGTTACTACACGGGCGAGTGGAACGACGAGTGGTACCCGGGGTATTCGGGTTCGTGGGGGAACTATCGCTCGGCGATCGGGGTGCTGTACGAGCAGGCGTCGCTGATCGCCGACGGCGTGCGCCGGGCCGAGGGAACCATCGAGACCTACCGCGAGGCGGTGCACAAGCAGGTGGTCAGCTCGATGGCGAACATCGCCACGATCGCCGGGAACCGCGCGGGGGTGCTGGCGGACTACGCCGCCAGCCGGGCCGCCAATATCGCCAAGGACGGTCCCTTCGCGGGGCGCGCCATCGCCATCGTGCCGGGAGCCAACGACGCGCGGCTGCTTGAGTTCGCGCGACTCATGGAAATACAGGGCGTGGAGATGCGGGGTCTGGCCCGGGTGTTCAAGGCCTCGGGCAAGGACGCGATGGGACGCGCGTTCGCGGAGCGCGAGTTCCCAGAGTCAACGATCCTGATCCCGCTGCGCCAGCCCGAGGGCCCGTGGGCCGCGGCGTCGCTGGAGCTGGACCCGCGCCTTCCGGCGTCGTTCCTGGGCGAGGAGCGGCGCGAGCTCTTGCGATTCGGGCGCTCGCGGATGTACGACATCACGGGCTGGTCGCTCCCGCTGCTGTTCGACCTGGAGTGCTACGAGCTTTCGCTCGAAGTCCCCGACGACGCGGTGAAGGCGGTTGTACTTTCTCCGCGTCTCCCCGCCGCGCCCGAAAAGCCCGACGCGCTCCAGGCGTTCGTGATCGATGGCGGCGACGATCGCGCGAACGTGGCGGCGGCGCGCCTCATGGAGGCGGGCCTCATCGTTCGGGCCGCGAACAAGCCGTTTACGTTCGACGGGGCGGCGTTTGCGCGGGGGTCGATCCTCGTCACCCGCAAGGACAACCAGGACTTCGCCGGCGACCTGGCCAAGAGCGTGGGCGAGATCGTGCTGGGCGTGCGGACGCGGGCGGTTGGCGTGAACTCGGGCCTGGGCGACGGGGACTTGCCCGACCTGGGCGGCGAGCATTTCGTGCTGCTGGAGCGCCCGCGCATCGCGGTGGTGGGGCGCGAGCCGTTCAATCCGTATACGTTCGGCGAGGCGTGGTTCGTGATCGACCACGAGCTTGGCATCCGCGCCTCATACCTCAGCGCCCACGACCTCTCGGGCGCCGATCTGCGCCGGTACAACACGATCGTCATCCCCGACGCGGGTGGAGAGGGTGTCAAGGGCGCGATGGAGTCGCTCCGCGCGTGGACGGAGTCCGGCGGGACGCTGATCGCGATCGGCTCCTCCGCCGCGGCGATGGCGAGGGAGAAGGAAGGCGTGGGCTCGACGCGCCTGCTGCCCGATGTGCTGACCAAGCTGGAGGATTTCCGTCTGGGCGTGACGCGCGAGTGGGAAGCGCGGATCGCCGCCCCCAGCGTCGACGAGGTCTTCAGCCACACCGCGCCGGCGGGCGTGACGTATCCGTGGATTCTGAAGGACCCGGAAAAGCCCGACGAGGACGAGGCCAAGCGGCGCGACGCCTGGCGGGCGCTGTTCATGCCGCAGGGCGCGATCCTGGCGGCGAGGGTCGATGATCGCCACTGGATCACCGGCGGGAGCGGTGGGGTGCTGCCGGTGCTTTACACCAGCGACGCGGTGCTGATCCCGGGCGGTGGCGCGGAGGCGCCGATCCGGTTCGGCGCGATCGTTCCAGCTCCAACGCCCGACCCCGCCGCGGCGCCCAAAGCCGGCGACGCGACGCCGGCCGACGAGAAGAAGGAGCCGGCCAAAGAGCCGCCGAAGGAATCGGCCGGCAGCTCGTCCAAAGACCCCGTCGATGAAAAGGCCTCCGAAAAGGCCGCGGAGAAGCCCGCGCCCGGGTGGTTGCTGGCGCCGCCGGGGCAAGAGCTCCGGCTGCGGATGAGCGGCCTGCTCTGGCCCGAGGCCGCGGATCGCGTGGCCCACTCGGCGTATGTGACCGTGGAGCGTGTGGGATCGGGGCAGGTGATCCTGTTCGCCAGTTCGCCGACGTTCCGGGCGGGGACCAAGGGGACCATGCGTGTCTTTACGAACGCGGTGGTGCTGGGGGCGGGAATGGGCGCCAGCCACCCGATCAGACCTTGAACCGACAGGCCGGAGTTTCGTAAGATGATGGCGGAGTGCGGGGCGCGATCGACGTCCGGCGTGCCCGCGTGTCCGAAGGAATCACGTTCCCGAACCTGGTTGCCCGACAAGGTGTGTGAGGCGATCGGCGGTCGGCCCGCGCCCCGGGGAGAGATCACATGAGCAAGCGTTCCCATGTCCGTGTGTTGCATCGAGCCGAGAACTGCTTCGACGCGCTGGAGTCGCGCCAGATGCTGGCCGCGGACCCGATCACCCCCGACAACCCCCTCTGGATCGCGCTCCCGGGCACGGTGACGGTGGACGGCATTCTCAACGAGGCCGACTGGTCCAAGGCCTTCAGCGTCGAACGCGCCCAGCCCTATCGCAACAACAGCGCGATGACGATGAAGCTTCTGTACAGCTCCACCGGGCTCTTCATCGCCTTTGACGTGCGCGACACCCAGCTCTGGTCCGACGGGCGGGGCGCCGGCGTGGCCTTCCGCTGGGAGGTCGAGACCGACGACTCCATGAGTGTCTACTTTGATCCCGATGGCTCGCGCGACGAGTACTTCCAGTCCGGCGACCGCGCCTTTGCCGTCAACCTCGGAAACCCCACCGATCCAACCCTCGGCCAGGGCGCCATCCAGCTCAAGAAGCACGTCAAGGGCGACGGCGCCGGCGGCGCGCCCGACGTCAACGGCGGCGTCATGCCCACCGGCCTCACCTGGCTCACCACCCGCAACGGCACCGTCAACAACAACACCGACACCGATGTCGGTTGGGTCACAGAGATGTTCCTCCCCTGGGACGCCATGGGCCTCGCCGCCGCGCCGGTCAACGGCCAGACCATCGGCATGAACTTCGACGTCATCTTCGACAACGAAGGTCAGACCCGAGATTTCACCGACCACCGCAGCGCGTCCGATCGCTTCACCTCGCCCACCTTCGTCGATGACCACCTCCAGGGCGTGCACTCCAGCTATTCGTCGAGCCAGGCCGGCCTGCGCGGGCCTGTGAACTACGCCGAGCTCATGTTCGTCGATCCATCGGCCGCGTCGAAGCCGTCCGCGATCAGCAACCTCGCCGCCGCCAACGTCTCGGGCTATTCGGCGTTCCTCAATTTCACCGCGCCCGCGGGCGTCTCCACCACCAGCGCGGGGCACGTCTCGGCCTACGAAATCCGCTACAGCGAGAATCCCATCTCGACCGTGGGCGACTGGCTGGGCGCGACGAAGTTCGCCAACGCCTATGTGCCGCGTCTGGCGGGCCTGTCGGAATCGCTCCGCTTGATCGGCCTGCTCCCTCAGACGACGTATCACGTCGCGGTCCGCGCCGTCGACGCGGCGGGAAATCTCGGCGATCTCTCCAATGTCGTCACGTTCACGACACAGACGCTGACGCAGGACGTGTCGTTCGGCAAGCGCGTCGTGCCGTCGCCCATGGGGCGCATGTTTGTGACGGAGGCGGGCGCGCCCTTCGTCCCGGTCGGCGATCACCTGGGCTTGTCGTGGCACTACACGCGCACGCTCTTCCCCGGGCAGGTGTGGGACAACACCAACGGCGGATACCACAACTACAACTCGACCCTGCCCGCCGAGGGCGCGGCCGGGCCGTACTTCGACACCCTGCTCTCCAAGGGTGTGAACACCATGCGGGTGTTCCTTGAGATGCAGAACGTGCTCTTCCCGCCGTCGCTCCCCAACGGGACGTACTGGCTGGAGCACCCGGCCCAGACGTACAACACCAACATGCGTTCGTTCATGCTCAACGCGCTCCAGCAGGCCGACCGAACGAACATGTACCTCATCTTCTCGCCGTTCGACACGTTCTCGTACGACGAGGCGTTCGCCACGGAGTTTCCGTGGTCGACCAACAACGGCGGGCCATTGACCGACATCAACAACTTCTTCCAGACCGACGCCGTGCTGGACCTGGCCAAGGCGCGGATGGCCCAGCTGGTGACCTGGCTGAACGAGTCGGCGTTCAAGCCCTACGCCCACCGCCTCGTCGGCTGGGAGATCATGAACGAATGGGACAGCTACGAGTGGACCCTCAATTCCGAGGGAGACAGCGAGGCCGGGCGCGAGACCGAGATGCGCCGGCGGGCCCAGTTCGTCACCGCCCTGGCCGACTTCACCAAGGCCCAGGACCCGCGGAGGCTGACGCTGAACACGACAATCGCCCAGGACCCGCGCGGTCCGCTGGCGCGGGCGGACTTCTATTCGCGTTCCTTCGACGCAAATCTGCCTCACCTCTACACCAACTCCAGCGAAGAGCCCATCAACAACCCCGACTCTGACACGTCGATCCGCCCGGCGATCGAGAACGCGTCGATCACCGGCTACTGGATGACGCACTCCGAGCACCGCCGACCCATCATCAACGCCGAGTGGGGCATGACGCGCGTCGACTGGCCGGGCCAGCTCCCCGCTTACTCCGCCGACTTCACGCAGGCCGAGGACGAGGCGATCTTCCGCACCATGATGTGGTCGGGGCTCGCGTCGGGCCAGTCGGGCATGGGCCTGCGCATCACCACCGACGAGCTGGGGTTCAACGGCAATCTGCTCACGACCAACATGCGCAACCTGCAGAAGGTCTTCTCCACCTTCGTCACCGACAGCACGCTCCAGCTCGACCCCACCAACTTCAACTTCCGCACGCTCAACGGGCGCCTCACCGCCACCGGCACCATCAACGCCGTCGCGGGCCAGTCCCTCCTCTCCTGGGGCGTCTCCGACGGCTCGCAGGGCGTCCTCTACATCCTCAAGGACTCGCGCGTCGAGGCCGGCGACGTCACCGGCGGCTCGGTCACCATCACCGGCCTCCGCGCCGACCAAATCATCGACCTCGAAATCTGGAGCACCGCCGCCGGCACCACCGCCGCCACCTCCACCGTCTCGGGCACGTTCGTCTCCGGCGGCACGCTCACCTTCAACCTCCCGACCTTCGACACCGACCTGGCCGTCAAGTTCAAGGCCCGCGCCGCCAGCAACCTCACCCAGCGCGTCGTCGGCGTCGACTTCAACAGCCAGCTCCTGGAGTTCTATCTCGACGAGGGCGAGCAGCCCATGCTCCGCCTCCAGACCGACTCGGGCGGCACGCCCAGCACCCAGAACCTCGCCGCCAAGACCGGCTTCGTCGGGCGCGTCATCGACATGACGCCGTTCGCGTGGGCCGGCACCGTCCACCTCGCGCTCACCGACCAGAATCACCACCTCTGGCTGCTGACCGCCAGCGACCTCGCGACCGGCGCATGGACCGGCACCGACCTCACCGCCCTCATCGCCGCCCCCGGACTCACCGGCGACCTCACGCACTATTCACCGAGCTGGGGCGCCATCCACATCGCCGGACTCGACGCCCGCGGGCACGCCATCAACTACTGGTTCGTCCCAGGCTCCACCACCACCTGGCAGTTCTCCGATCTCACCGACCTCTTCAGCGGGCCGACCATGTCCGGCGGCCTCACGGGATACGTCACCGGCTGGGACGGACTCAACATCGCCGGACTCAACTCTTCCAACCAGGTCGTCGTCTATTGGTGGGCCCCCGGCCTCCCCAACTGGGAGACCATCAACATGACCACCACCTTCAGCGGGCCCACCCTCATCGGTCAGCTCGACGCCTACGTCACGCCGTGGGGCGGCCTCAACATCGGCGGAAGAACCAGCGACAACAAGATCTATACCTACTGGTGGGCGCCGGGCCTGGGCGGCGAGTGGATCGTGTCAAACATCCTCGAAGCCGCCGGCTCGTCCACCATCGTGGCCCAGGGCACCGAGGTCGTTGTCAGCACCGACGGCGGGATCAACATCGCCTTCCTCGACAATTCCAACAAGCTCCACATGCTCCGCTGGACCCCCGCCAACCAGAACTGGCGCGACCTCACGCCCGGCACGTCCGCCCCCGCCATGTCCATGCCACTTGGCTCGTCGTCGTCCGGCAGCCGCCTGCACCTGGCCGGCCGCAGCGCCGACGCCAGCCGCCAGCTCGTCGTCTTCGACTTCCTCTTCCTCACCGGCGAGGTGTGGAGCTTCTCTGAAACCGGCGTGCCCCTGGAGATCTGAGCGGGGGATGCCACAGTTGAGGTACCATCGGAGTCCATGATCTGGTGGCCGTTCCATCGATCCGACCTCCCCTCCCGCGCCGAGCAGATGCGCCTGGCCCACTCTCACTGGCTCACCGGCGCACTCGCCTCCGGCCGTCCCTACCCGAAAATCCCCCTCCGGCGCGTCGCCGAGGGCGGGTTCTCGGCCCTTGTCGCCACCCCGTCCGGCCGCCACTGGGCCGACTTGTGGTGGAACGCCGCACTCGATCGCGTCGATGAAGAGAGTTCGTCGATCTAGTCCCGCCGGTCATGGGGCCGGCCTTCGTTCAACGACCTCGCGCCGCCCCCGGCGCCACCGCGGAGCCCCGAATGTCCGAGAGCGAGAACACAGTCCAGGCCGCGGGCGTCGACCAAACCACCCACGACGCCCCCCTGAAAACCAAGGTCAGCAAGAAGTGGCTCGTCCGAACCATCGGCTTTGCCCTCTTCGTCTTCATCTTCGGGTGCTGGGGGCTGATCGACGCCACCATCGTCTATCCCAAACGCGGCATCAACGTCGCCGAAAAGCTCGAGCTCGAATACCTCCGCGCCGCCGAACAGAACCGCGTGCTGGACGGGGCGTCGGTGAACGACCCGGCGGCGGAGCTGGCGCGCCTGAAAGAACGCAGCACCCAGCAGCAGATGAACGGCGCGGTCGAGGCGGCCCGCTTCCAGTGGCTCTCGGCCCTCGACATGGTCGGCCGCGTCAAGCCCGAACACACCACCATCGCCGACCCCCGCGCCCGCAAGGCCACGCTCGAGGAAACCTGGGCTAAGAAAACCCCCAGCGAGCCCCTGACGGGCTACGACATCCCGGTACAGTGGGCCATCACCGCCGCCGGTTTCGGCGCGTCGCTCTGGCTGCTGCTGCTGATCGTGATGGTGAAGGGAAAGACCTACACCTGGGAACCCGCGACCCAATCGCTGGGCCTCCCCGGGGGCGCGACGCTCACGCCCGCCGACGTGGAAGACTTCGACAAACGCCGCTGGGACAAGTTCCTCATCTTCCTGAAGATCAAGCCCTCGCACGCATCACTGGGCGGGCAGGAACTCCG
>JAEUJA010000252.1 GCA_016793195.1 Phycisphaerae bacterium | reverse complement strand
GGTGTAGTCCAGGCCGCAGCGGGAGAAAATGTTGCTGTAGGCGCGGTACATGGCGTCGTAGGCTTCGCTCAGGCCGCCGGGGCCTTCGAGCTTGGTGTGGAAGGTGTAGGCGTCCTTCATGATGAACTCGCGGCAGCGGAGCAGGCCGGCGCGCGGACGGGCCTCGTCACGGAACTTGGTCTGGATCTGGTAGAGCGAGAGGGGGAGCTGCTTGTAGGAGTTGATGGAGCCCTTGACCATTTCGGTGATGGTCTCTTCGTGGGTCGGGCCAAGAGCCGAGACGTTGCCCTTGCGGTCGGTGACCTTGAAGAGCAGGTCGCCGTAGGCCTCGTGGCGGCGTGTCTCCTGGTAAAACTCCATCGGGACGATGACCGGCATGAAGAGCTCGGCGGAGCCGGCGGCGTTCATCTCGTCGCGGACGATGTTGGAGATTTTCGTGAGCACGCGCCACGCGAGCGGGAGATAGTCGTACACGCCCGCGGCGACCTTGCGGATGAACCCCGCGCGGGAGAGCAGAACGTGCGACGGAGTTTCCGCGTCGGCGGGGGCTTCGCGCGTGGTCGGGATGAGGGTGCGCGACCAGACGTGCGAGTCGCCGTTTCGTGTATTGGAGACCGCCCGCTTCGTGCTTGTTTGGCCTGCGTTCATGGGACGGAACGGTAGGCGACGGGAATTCCACACAGCGGGTCGTGTTGCGGCCACGGAAGACGCCGGTACGATGCCCGCCCGCGCCGGGGTGGCGTGGCATCAGGGAGTCGAATCATGAGTGGTCGTGTACGTTCCACGTTTTTGTTGTGCGCCCTAGTTGGCGCTGGCGCGGTCGCCTTGCCCGGCGTGGCGCTGGCGGGCGAGCTTTCCACATTCACGCTGAAGTCGGGCGAGCGCGTCAACGGGCGCGTGGTGGACATGGACTCGGACGGAATGACCGTCATGTCCCCGCTCTTGGGGGCGGTGCGAGTCGCTCGCGCCGACTTGGTGGAACTGCCCGGGCAACCCGCGGGTGAGCCCGCGGCGGCGCCGAGCGTGCCCGCCGATCCCACCAGCTTCTGGAAGGGCTGGAAGTGGAACGCTGAGTTCGGCCTGAACGGATCGGACGGCAACAGCGAGACGCTCAACTTCCGCGCGGGCCTCAACGGCAAGCGCGAGACGTCGAAGTATGACACCACGGTCGGCTTCTCCTACGGCTATGGCTCGGAGAACGGCGACAAGTCCAAGGACCGCTTCGAGGCCAACATCCGAAACGACTGGAAGCTCACCGCGCCGTGGCGGCTGTTTGCGCAGGGGAAGGCGGAGTATGACTACTTCCAGAACTGGGACTGGCGTTGGTCGGCGTACGCCGGCGTCGGGTACGAGTTCGTCAAGAACGACAGGACGACGCTGATCGGACGCGTCGGCGCGGGCGCCAGTCAGGAGATTGGCGGGAGCGAGAACAAGATCGTGCCCGAGGGACTGCTGGGCCTGGACTACACGCACAAGATCAACGAGCGGAACGACATTTTCGCGAACATCGATTTCTACCCCGCGTTGGATGATTTCGGGCCGTACCGCTTTCTGGCGAAGGCGGGGTGGCAGATCCTCGTCGATGAAAAGAGCAACATGAGCCTAAAGCTCGGCGCGGAAGACCGTTACGACAGCACGCCGGAAGGCCGCAAGCGGAACGACGTTGACTATTTCGTGATGCTGGTATTCTCTTTCTAGCCCCCGGGGTTTTCCCGGATGCCGTTCTGGCGTCCTTCCCCAGATTTTCACACGCGCAAGGAGTCAATGCATGGGACTGATCAAGGAATTCCGTGACTTTGCCATGAAGGGCAACGTCGTCGATATGGCGGTCGGCGTGATCATCGGCGGTGCGTTCGGCAAGATCGTGTCGACGCTGGTCGACAAGGTGATGATGCCGCCGATCGGGTACCTCACCGGCGGCGTTGACTTCAAGGACAAGACGTTCAAGCTCCTTGAAAAGGGCACGGCGGGCGCGGTCAATGACGTGGTGATCGGCTACGGCGAGTTCATCAACACGATTATCCAGTTCATCATCGTCGCGTTCTGCCTGTTCATGGTCATCAAGGCGATGAACACGGCCAAGACGCGCTTCGAGAAGCAAAAGGAGACGGCCCCGGCCGCGCCGCCCGCTCCGGCGCCGTCGGAGGTGTACCTCAAGGAGATCCGCGACCTGCTCGCGAAGCGCTGAGGAACGCGGCGTTCACGCGATGTCATGCACGTTCAAGCCCCGCGAGCGCGGGGTTTTTTCGTGCGCACCGCCGAATGGACCGCGCCGGCGATAGAACCGAAGAGCCGCGCCCGGGGCTACTTGGTCTTCAGGAAGTACGCGACGAAGAAATGCTCGTCGGCCTGGATCTTCACGGGAACCCAGGACGTGCTGGTCTCGCTGAAGTCAACGTGACGCCTGCGGCGTCGTGAATCACTCCCCCACCACGACTCGCTTCCAGAGGAATAGGTTGTCACGGGCTCGGACACGATCTTTTCGGCCTTGCCGAGGTAGGAGCGCGAGTAGACGACAAGGTCCGCGCCCTTCTGGCGAGCGAGGGCGGCGAGCTGGCCGTCTTCGGGCTCGACATGGTCGGTGGTCTTGAAGGCCGAGCGCCCGATGATTTCAACGCTGCCCGCGTCGCGCGTCACCTGGAGCGCTTCGAGCAGCTTGGCCTGACGCTGGACGCGAAGGTCGGCGCTCCATTCTTCGGGCGGGGCGTCGGACTTGGCGGCCTCGGCGTCGAGCTCGCGCAGCACGGGCTCCAGTCGCTCCCACGAGACGGCGCGAATCTTCAAGTCGGTCGTCGGCACCAGCGGTTCCGTTGAGAGCCCGGTGTAGGTCGCCTGCCAGGGCGACGTGGTGCAGCCGCCCAGGAGCGGGGACGCGATGCCCACGCCGAAGAGGCCGACATTGAGCAGGATGGCACGCCCGAACGAACGGAGTGGCATGTTCATGGGTAATTCAAAGCGGGAACGAGGCCGGGGTCCACTTTCGGTCGGAGCGCGAGCTTTCGACGACACGCTCGATGAAGTGCACGCCGCGGGCGCCGTCGAAGACATCGGGATAGTCGAAGGCGCCGCCGAGGCCGACACCGCCGGTGCCGGGCTTTCCGAGCTGGCGGGCCTCGATCGCGTCGTAGGCGTTGCGATAGACGTTGGCGAAGGCCTCGAAGAACGCCTCGGGGTGTCCGGGCGGAAGTCGGGTCGCACGCTTGGCGGCGTCGCAGACGTACCCGTTGCCGCGGCGAAGGAATTGCTCGGGCCCGGCGTCGGGTCGGTGCATGAGCACGTTGGGGTCTTCCTGGTGCCACTCGAGCGTGCCCTCGGCGCCGAAGACGCGGATGCGCAGGTCGTTCTCGTGCCCGATCTCGATCTGCGAGGCGATGAGCACGCCGCGGGCCTCGACGGCGTTGCGTGCCTTGAAGCGGAGGAGCACGTTGGCGTCGTCGTCGAGGCGGCGTCCGGGGACGAAGGTGGTGAGGTCGGCGCAGATGGATTCGAGCGACAGGCCGGTCATGTAGGACACGAGCTGCTCGGCGTGGCTGCCGATGTCGCCGATCGCGCCGCCCAGGCCGGAGCGCGCCGGGTCGGTGCGCCAGTCGGCCTGCTTCTGCCCGCTCTTTTCCAGGGCGGATGCGAGCCAGCCCTGGTTGTATTCGACGATCACCTTGCGCACGTCGCCGATCGCGCCGGACGAGATCATCTCTCTCGCGTGCTTGACCATCGGGTAGCCGGAGTAGTTGTACGTCACGGCGAAAACCACGCCCGCCTTCTTCACGATCTGCACCAGCTCGCGCGCTTGCTCGCTGGTGTGGACGAGCGGCTTGTCGCAGATCACGTTGATGCCCGCGGACGCGAAGGCCTTGGCGATCGGGAAGTGCGTGTGATTCGGCGCCACGATGCTGACGAAATCGATCCGCTCGTCCTCGCCCAGGAGCAGCTCGCCCTCGAGCATGTCCTCCCATCGCTCGTAGTTCCGACGATCATCGAGGCCCAGGTCGCGCCCGGAGGCCTTCGATTTCTCCGGGCTCGACGACAACGCGCCGGCGACCATCCGGGCGCGCTGGTCCATGCACGCGGCGGTGCGATGCACGGCGCCGATGAACGCGTCCCGCCCGCCGCCGACCATCCCCATGCGAAGCACTTTGCTCACAACAAACCTCCGACAGTCAACGCCCTGTGGTCGGCCTCGCGTGGCGGATGCTCCGTGCGAAGCCAACCGATGCACTCAGCACGCCCGCGGCGAGAGGCCGCTACTTCTTGGCCTTGTCTTCCTTGTCGAACGCCGCGTCGAACGCAACGGCGGAGGGCGTGAAGTCCACGCCGCGGACGTACTCGCAGCTTTCCTTGGCGCCGTGCTCGCGGTCCATACCGGCGTCTTCCCACTCGACGCTGAGCGGGCCCTGGTAGTTGGCGCGATTGAGGGCGCGGATGATGGCGTCAAAGTCGACGTGCCCGCGCCCGACGGAGCGGAAATCCCAGCCTCGCCGGTGATCGCCGAAGGCCAGGTGCGAGCCGAGGATGCTGGACGTTCCGTTCATATTGGTGGCGACGTCCTTCATGTGGACGTGCCAGATGCGATCCTTGAAGGTGTCGATGAAGATCGCGGGGTCGACACCCTGCCACAGGAGGTGGCTGGGGTCGAAATTAAAGCCGAAGGCCGGGTGCCCGTTGACGGCGTCAATCGCCCGCTGGGCGGTGTAGATGTCGTACGCGATCTCACCGGGGTGGACCTCAAGGCCGAACTTCACGCCCACGGCGGCGAACTCGTCGAGGATCGGAATCCAGCGTTTGCCGAAATCCTTGAAGCCGTCGTCGATTTCTTTGGGAGACGTGGGCGGGAAGAAATAGAGTTTGTGCCAGACGCTGCTGCCCGTGAAGCCGTTGACGACCTTCACGCCGAACTTGGCGGCGGCCTTGGCGGTGGTGATCATCTCGGCGGCGGCTCGTTTGCGCACGCCCTCCTTATTGCCGTCACCCCAGACTCGCTCGGGCAGAATGAGCTTGTGGCGTGCGTCGATGATGTCGCACACCGCCTGTCCGACGAGATGGTTCGAGATCGCGTAGCACTGCAGGCCGTGTTCCTGCAGAATCTCCCAGCGGCTCTGGCAGTGGCGTTTGTCGCGCATCGCCTTGGCGGGGTCGAAGTGATCGCCCCAGCAGGCGAGTTCGAGCCCGTCGTACCCGAACGACTTGGCCTTCTCGGCCATGACTTCGAGGGGAAGATCGGCCCACTGGCCCGTGAACAACGTGACCGCTCTTGGCATGGTTGGCTCCTTGGATCGGACCGGCACAGTCTAGGTTCTTTCTACCCGGTGGGTCTTGCCCGCGGCGGCGGAGACGTCGGCGGAACGCGCGCCCTCGGCGTGGGGAGCGGGAGAGCCCTTGGGCCGGAGGATCGCGCGATCACTCGGCCTCGATCATCCGCGGTACTCACAGCACGCTGACGCTCATGCCGTGCGGATCGATCGCGGGCTCGTAGAATCGCGCGAGGTCGTTTGGCGGGCGGCGTTCGAGGACGCGGCGGACGCGTGCCGCGGCGTCGCGATCGCGCGCGATCATGAAGAGGAATCCGCCGCCGCCAGCGCCGGGGAGTTCATAGCCGGTGAGCTCGTGCTTGACGAGATCGATGAGCGATTCGATGGCGGCGTTGGTCGCGCCGGGGTCGATCGCCTTCTTGAGTTCCCAGAACCGAAGCACGCCGCGCGCGAAACCATCGATGTCGCCGGCGGCGAGCGCGTCCTTGGTGTCGGCGGCGTTCTGCTGGAGGTCATCGATCACGCGTCGGACTCCGCCGGCGCGCCGGAGGTATCGCGTCACCACGCCGTGCAGGATGTCACGGGCCATGCGTCGATGCCCGGTGTAGTAGAGGAGCGTGCGCCCGGCGAGCTCGCTGGTGCGCGAGGCGTCGCAGGCGATCGGGATGATCTCGGGGCACTGGACGGGCCCGGGCTGCGTGCGGACGAGCTTGATGCCGGGCGTGATGCCGCCGGCCTGGTCCTGCCAGCCGCCACCGGTTCTCATCATCTGTTCGAGCGCGCTGGTACGATCGATGGTGGTGGCGATGGACCAACGACGCCCGAGGAGGCGCGCCAGGCACGCGAGGATCGACGCGCCCAGGACGGAGCTGGTGCCGAGCCCCGAGCCCTTGGGGAGCGCGGAGAACAGTGTGAGTTCCAGCCCGCCGCCGAGGATCGCGAGGCGCTTGGAAAGCGAGTCGCCCCGGCCGGGCGTGATGCCCATGAGCACGAGCGCGGCCTTGGCCAGGGCCGTCCAATCGTGCGGGTCCCGGTACGTTCGGAGCTGCGAGGCGCTGGTGAACGAGCGTGATTCGCCGAGGTCGACGCTGCTGACGCGGATGTGCGGCTTGTCGCACAGGCGCGCGATGACCTGCACGGGGTACTGGGCGTTGAGCGTGATCGCGCCGTTGACGACCGCGCCGCCCAGTTCGTGGCAGATCGGCGGCGTGTCGGACCAGCCGCCGGCGAAATCGATGCGGACGGGGGTCGTGACCCAGATGACCTGGTCGAAATGGATCTTGGCCGGGCCCGGCGCTTCGTGCTGGACGGCGGAGGCGTAGACGGCGTCGGCGACGGCGTCGAACGCGGCGGCGCGAGCATCGCGCCACCACGGGGCGCGGCCCGGGCTCTTGCCCGCAAGGCGCGACCGAACCAGCTCGTCGCCCAGCATGTGCGCCCGGGCACGATCGAGCGGCGAGCTCGACGCAGCGACGGCACGTTCGATGTGGCGTGCCGCGTGCTTGGCTTCCGTTCGATCGTGGACGTCCGCGATGGCGAGTGGGGCCGAGAGCCAGCGATCGCCGAGAATCCGGGAGGAGAGGGACTTCAGGCGTTCGCGTCGGGCGAATTCGGCGCGCAGGGCGAGCAGTCGATCAAGATTGACGCGAGTGACCAGCTCGGCGAGGGAGCACTTGGGCGCGTCTCGCCACTGGTCGCTGGCCCGCGCCCCGGTCCAGAGCCATCGCGACCGGGCGAGCACATCGCGGAGCGGGCCGACGGTCCAGAGCTTGGCGCACCAGAGCGAGGTGTCGGCGTCGGGGGCGAGGGCGACATCCGCGGGCGTGAGTCCGGCGATCGCGAGGGCGTCGAGGAGCGGGCGATTGCCGAGCGAGCCTCCGCGCTTGGCCGGGGTCTTGAAGTCATCGCGCGAGCCGAAGGCGACCAAGCTCCAGTCCCGCTTGCCGACCGGCAGCACGCACAGGCCCCAGCCCGCGGGGAGCGAAGGCGGCCTGATCTCGCGGTCGGGCCAGCCGACGAGGACGAGGTCGTCGCCTTGGCCCTTGACCTCGGCGGCATCGGAGCACTCGACCACGGCACGCTTCGCGCCGCGGATGCGATCGACATCGCTGTTGAAGCACACGACCCGCGAGCGCGTGCGCCACGGCGCCCAGAGTTCGCCCGCCCGGGGCACGACCTCCAGGAGTTCGCGCGTGGTGCCGATGTGGAGGAACTCGCAGCGGTCGAGCGTGCCGACATGGAACGGCGTGCCCGCGATCGCGTCGTGGAGCCACCCAAAGACCGTGCCGCCCTCCCCGAAGCGAGACTGGAACTCGCGGCGCGATTGTGACGGCACCAAGGCCATCAGCATGTGCTCGTACAGGTCGATCGCCGGGGCGTTGCCCGAGGCAAGGTCGGCGAGCGGACCGGGCGCGAGGCGGACCTGCCTTCCCTTGACGACCACGCCGGCGGCGTCGAGGAGTCCGGCGGCGGTTGCGATGTCGAAGCCGACGAGGCCCGTGTCGACCAGAACGCCGCCGTCGCCCGCGATCGCGCCCCGCGCGGCGGCGAGAGATTCGCTGGGCTTTTGCAGGAAATCGGTGACTCGTCCGAACTCGTCGCGGACATAGACACCGTGCCGCGAGCCGCGGGCGGCGTCGGTCTTGAACGCCACGCCGACGACGCCGGGACGGTTGATGTCGACACGCTGCCCGGCAACACCGAGCACGACATCGCCGGACGCGACGAGCACGCGCCCCTCGCGCGAGAGCTCGATCGACGCGAGGTCGTCGAGCAAGAGATCAAAGAGCGTGGCGGGTCGGCCCTCACGGGTCTCTCGCGGCAGGGGCAGGAAGAGCTTGCCCTGCGCGGCGTAAGCGGGCAGGCGTCGGCTGTCGCCGCCGGAGTGGATCGCCAGGATGCGCTGGCCCGCCAGGGCGCCGAACACGTCGCGGATGGCGCGGGACTCGGCGAGGCGATGGCGCACGACTTCGGCCAGCGCCGCGATCGTTGCGGCGCCGGAACCGATGCGCCGCCCGCCCAGGTCGGGAACGACGAGCCAGCGGCGGCAGAGCGAGAGGCCGCCCTCGCGCTGGCGCTCGCGGAGTTGGGTTTCATACGCGGCGGCCTGCACCGGGTTCGCGGCGGTGATGACGAGCCAGTCGATCGGGCCGTCAAACGTCGTGGCGGGCTTTGAGGACACTTTGCGCGTCATGCGATGGGCACGCCCCCGGGAGACTGCTGTCCCGCTAGCCTATGCGAAGAACGGCACGGCTGAGGCGGGAATCGATCGCAAAGGAGATGATTCGTGAAGACGTATGCCCAGGCGTTGGACCTCAAGGACGACCCCACGCTGATCGAAGAGTATGTGCGGCATCACGATCGGGTCTGGCCGGAAGTGGTGGCGGCGCTGCGCTCGGTCGGCATCACGCGGATGAAGATTTTTCTGCAAGGAACGAGGCTGTTCATGTTCTATGAAGCGCCGGAGGGGTTCGTGCCCGAACGGGACTATCAGGCGTATGCGGCGAACGCGAGGTGCCGCGCGTGGGACACGCTGATGCGCGGGTATCAGCGCCGGGTTCCGGGCGCGCGGCGGGGCGAATGGTGGGAACCGATGGACCTGGTGTTTGATCTCGAGTCGCAGGCGTGAATCGCGCCGAACATGATTCACCGCCAAGAGCGCGGAGAGCACGGAGTGAAACCGCCGTCACAGACGCTGCCTCCGCGACGCTGTGTCGGTTGCGACTCACGCCGGTGCCGTTGCAAGGGCTCGACCCGAGCGCGGCGGACCACACTTGTTTGTATCATCCTCGAATCACTGACCTCCAGCCCGGATCGATGCGATGAAGAAGTCACCCACTGCTCCGAGGAAACAGGCCGCGTCGTACTCGCTCGGCCTTGACTATGGCACGGAATCCGCGCGCGCCCTGCTCGTCGACACGCGGAGCGGCGAGGAGCTGACCACCTGCGTGTTCCGGTATCCCACGGGCACGCGCGGCGTGATTCTCTCCAAGGACCCGAACCTGGCTCGCCAAAATCCCGCTGATTACCTGGCCGCCGCGGAGTTCCTGCTGAGGCGCACGCTCTCGCTCGCCAAGAAGCACGTCAAGGGATTTTCAACGGCGCGGATTGTCGGCATCGGGGTCGACACCACGGGGAGCACGCCACTCCCCGTCGATGCGGACGGGCGGGCGCTGGGCATGAACCCGAGATTCGCCAAGGACCCGGCGGCGATGGCGTGGCTGTGGAAGGACCACACGTCCACGAGCGAGGCCCGCGAAATCTCCGAGAGAGCCCGAGAGCATCGCCCGCACATGATCGCCCGGTGCGGCAACACCTACAGCAGCGAGTGGTTTTTCAGCAAGATTCTGCGCTGCGCGCGCACGAGCCCAAAGGTCTTCAACGCGGCGCACTTGTGGGTCGAGTGCGCCGACTGGATTCCGGCGATGCTGACGGGCACGGAGCACCCGGACACGTTGCAGATTGGCGTCTGCGCCGCCGGGCACAAGGCGATGTTCGCCCAGGATTGGCGGGGCTATCCCGACGCGGAGTTTCTCGCGATGCTTCACCCGGGGCTGGGGGCGCTGCGCTCTCACCTTCGCGGCCGCGCGCTCACGATCGATCAGCCGGTCGGCGGGCTGTCGCCCCAGTGGGCGGCGCGCACGGGCATGCCGGCGGGCATTCCCGTCGCGGCCGGGGCGTTCGACGCGCACCTGGGCGCGATCGGGAGCGGCATCGAACCCGGCACGCTCGTCAAGATCATGGGCACCAGCACGTGCGACATCGCCGTCGCGCCGCGCACGGATCGCTTCCCCGAGATCCCGGGGCTGTGCGGCATTGTCGACGGGAGCGTGGTCCCGCGGATGCTGGGCTTTGAGGCCGGGCAGTCGGCCGTGGGCGATATCTTCAATTGGCTCGTCGACGTGGTCAAGCCCGGGGGTGGGACGCACGAGAGCCTGTCGAAGGAGGCCGCGAAGATCGCGCCGGGCTCGTCGGGCCTGCTCGCGCTGGACTGGAACAACGGCAATCGCACCGTGCTGGTCGACCAGCTGCTCACGGGCCTCCTGATCGGGCAGACGCTGTACACCGCGCCGGCCGAGGTGTATCGCGCGCTCATTGAAGCGACGGCGTTCGGCGCTCTCACGATCATCAGTCGGTTCGAGGAATTCGGGGTGAAGATCGATCGCATCATCAACTGCGGCGGGATCGCGCAGAAGAACCCGCTGGTGATGCAGGTCTACGCCGACGTGACGAACCGCACGATGTATGTCTCGCGCTCGGCCCAGACCTGTGCGCTGGGAGCCGCGATCGCGGGCGCGGTCGTGGGCGGGGCCCACGCGACGGTCGCCGGGGCCCAGCGGGCGATGACGGGTGTGAAGCCCAAGTCCTACAAGCCCAACCCCAAGGCCCACGCGGTGTACTCGGAGCTCTACCCGCTGTATCGGGCGTTGCACGACGCCTTCGGCACGCCCACGCCGTCGACGCTCGGCCACGTTATGAAGCGATTGATCGAGATTCGATCGCGCACCAGAGGCTGAGCACGGCGTTCAGCGCTGGCTCGTCGCGCCGGATCGATCCCGCCCCGCGGCGATGGCGTCGAGGCGCTCGAGCGCGGCGCCGAGGGCACGGAGCACATCGCTCTCGTGCGGATACGGAACCAGTGACGCCGGTCGGTTGTAGTCTACGTAGTGAAGCTCCTCGCGGATTCCGGTCGCCACGCGCGCCGCGATCCGCTCCCTCGATAGTGCTTGCCCGGGGGGCGGGGCGGCGTTGGCGATGCGTTCTCCGGCGGTGGCGAACGTCATGAGCAGCTGCACATGAACACCGCGGAGAAAATTGTCGGTGAAATCCTCCGCGGCGAGGTGGCACATGGAATCGACCGCGCTCTCCGCGGACCCGAGCAGCTGCTCGGCCGGCGCTTCCCCCGCGCTGAGAAACGCGATGATGACCTCGTTCATGGAATGGTTTCTGAGGTTTTCGCGCCGGCACGAATTCCCCAATGACATCGCTCGCGTCACAGAATCGCGGCACGCGCGGGCGGCACGCAGGGCCGCGGGCCGATCGGTCACGGCAAGCATTTCCGCTAAATACTGCTGGGCTTGCCCGAGCGCCGACCAGCGCTCCTCGCTGTGCGGGGCGGCGTCGCACTCGGCGGCGAGGAGCGATTCGAGGCCCCGGAGCGTGGCGACGTCGCCCGAATGGCCCGCGGCCTCGGTGCGCAGGCGGAGCGCGTGGGCCCGATAGTCCGAGCCTGGCGGCCCGGGCGTCCGCGACGCGACGACCTCGATATGCGCCGCGGCCCGTTTCATCAACTCCGGCGCCGGGGGGCGCCCGGCCATGATGGAAAACTCCTCCAGCGCGCCCGCCAGCCCGACGCGGCGCGCGTCGGTATCGCCGCGGGCGAGCAGGGCCTCGTACATCCGCGCGGAGGTCTCAAAGAACTCAGCGGCGGCGTCCGTCTCCCCGAGGCTTCCGCTCGAGGTCCCGCCGACCACCCGCCCGAGTTCCAGGTAGACCAGCGCGATCGCTTCGAGCACCCTGGGATCGTCGGCGGCGCGGACCTCCACCGAACGCAGGTATTCGCGAGCCGCCTCCAGCACCGCACGCCGCGCTTCCAGTGGTTGCCGCTCTTCGCGGAGACGCTGGTTAAGCTTGACCACGAGCGTGTCGGAGCCGCGAACCAGCTCGTCGACCAGGTGCTCGGCGCGGGCCTCGGCGTCGTGGGCGCGGATCGCCAGCACGACGGCCAGTGAACTCACGGCGAGCAGTACCGCCGCCATGACCGACGAAAACGCGACCATCCGACGATTGCGACGAGCGGATGCCCGGACCGCCTGCCAGACCGACGGCGGGCGGATCGAGATCGGCGAGCCGGAGATCACGCGGCGAATGTCGGTGGCCAGCGCGCCGACGGCCTGGTACCGATCCTCCACATTCCGCGCGATCGCGTGCTCGATCACGACGCGAAGGTCCCGGCCCATGCCCCCGAAGCGCTCGAGGCCATCGACCGGCGGCGGCGCTTGATCGCGGACCTCTCGGATGAGTTCGAGCAATCGCTTGCCCTTGGCCTCAAACGCGGGACGCCCGGCCACGAGCTCGTACAGCACGATGCCCAGCGCGTAGACGTCGGACCTCGTATCAACGTCCCGCCCCGACGCCTGCTCGGGGGACATGTACGCGGCGCTGCCCAGGAGCCCGTGCCCGGGCGCGGTCGAGAGGGTCGCGCCCACGTCCACGCCGCGGGCGATGCCGAAATCCACCACCTTGGGCTCGCCCGTCGCTTCTTCCACGAGGATGTTGGCCGGTTTGAGATCGCGATGAATCACGCCGCTCCGGTGGGCGTGCTCGACCGCGCCGCACACCTTGGCGAACATCGCCAGAAGCTCGCGGGGCTCGGGCACCCTGGCGGACACGAATTCGGCGATGGTCGGCCCGCGGACAAGCTCGAGAATCATGTACGGGCGTTCGTCCTCGCCGTCGTGCAGCACGCCGGTCCCGATCAGCCTGGCGATGTTGGAATGACGGAGGCGGGAGAGTGTGGCGGCCTCGAACTCAAAGCGGCGGCGAAGCTCCGGGTGAAGCACCCCGGGGCGGACCAGCTTGATGGCGACCCGCTCGCCCGCGGATGACTCCGCCTCATAGACGTCTCCCATGGACCCGGCGCCGAGCAACGCCAGGACGCGATAATGACCGATCGATCGACCGGGAGACAGGCCGTGATGCCGCGCAGACCTGAGCTCGGGCAGGTCAAGAATCGGCGCTTCCCCGAGAATCTCCGAACAGGCGGCGTCGGCGTGAACAACGGCCCGCACGCGTTCGGCCAAGACCGGATCGCGGCACATGGACGCGATGGCCGGCTCGCGCTGCGCCTCGGGAAGTTCGAGGACGTCCGAGGCGATCGTGATGACGCGCGTCTCGTCCACCGGGCCGCGATTGGCTTCGGTCATCGATCGGCCTCCGCGTCACGGATGTGATCAAGAAGCCAGGCGCGCGCGCCGCGCCAGCGTCGCCCGACCGTGCGACGATCAAGCCCCAGCAAGTCGGCGGTGTCCTCGCTCGAGAGGCCGGCGAAGAACCGGAGTATCACGATCCGGTGGGCTTCCTCGTCGACCAATCGGAGCTTCTCCAGATTCTCGTTCAGCACTTCAGGGTCAAAGGCAGGGTCAAAGCGGATACGGGACACCACGTCGTCGTCGACGTGCACGCACGGCGCGCCCCCGCCGCGCTTGGCCGCATTCCGCCTCCGCGCGTAGTCGACAAGAACGCGCTGCATGGCCTCGGCGGCGGCGAGAAAGAACCCCCGCTTGCCCGACCACCCGTGCACGCGAGGCTCCAGGCGCAGATACGCCTCGTGAAGCAGAGCCGTGGCGCTCAGCGTGTGCCCCCGTCGATCCGACGCCAGCTTGGCGCGTGCAATCCGCTTCAACTCATCATAAAGCTGCGAAATTAGATCGCTCGCGGGGACAGGATCCCCGGCGATTGACGCCGATTGTTCTCGACAATCCTCGATCGACATCAACGAAGCCCCACACAGGCGCACAAACCGCCGACCGCCACGGGCACCCTATGGCAGCATACCGACGCACCACCGCCTTGCCACGCCCCTTCCGCTTGCCGACCAAGGGGATTTCCGGTGCGTTGGGACTGCCTCTCGTCGTGTGAGGGAGGTGTTCGGAGAGTGGGGCCGCGGCCTCACGACCGGTAGGCGCGACGCTCGTCCGCCGCAAGCGCTCGGCGGCACCGGGCCGAAGTGGCGACGGCGACGCGCGGCCCCATTCTCCTCGCCCCGTCTGCCCGCCGCGTTTATCGGCGCGCGGCCGTCCCGCTTCTTACCCGACCTCAAACGCGAACCGACCGGCCTCCATCAGCTCGCATCTCGGGGGTTGGCCACGTTCGGCGTAGGCGATCAGCCGGTCCAGCAGGTAGCCACCCGACACCGAGGCGTGGTCGACGCACGACACGACCAACACGCCGCGGGCGATTCGAGTCGAGAAGACGGAATCGAAGAGCTTGGGCACGCCGGCGTCGTGCGTGAAAACCAGCCGGATGATGGGCTCGACCTGATCGAGCAGGCCGCGGGACTCGGTCGGGATCGCCCGCGCCGAGCGCAATGACAGATCGTGATGAATGAGATCGACGACCCAGTCGCTCTCACCCTGGGAGATCGGCCAGGCACGGTCGTTCCCCTCGATGACCAGCGGCAATTGCCCATAGAAGTTGATGAACGTCGACTCCATCCCACCTTTGAGCCGCGACGCCAGCAGGACCGCACGCCCGCCGAGCGCGATCCAGTCAATGACGCGCCGGGTCAGACGATGCGTCACGAGCACCCTGGCGTCCGGGCTTGGAGCGTCGCACAAAGGCACGCCCGGGAGGAGTGCCGCGGGGTCGGGCAAGCGCGGCGTCCAGGACCCGCACTTCAATCCCCACCCGCTGCTGTACGATCGCTCCTCAAACTCGACGTCGCGCTCCGCGGCGCTGAACGGCGCACCGGCGAAGACACGCACGCCGTCGGACTCCGCGTAGGCTCGCCGCTTCGGAAAGACCCAGAGCCCCCACGAGTTGCTCGGCACGCCCGGGAGTCTGGCCTCGATCACCCGGCGTGCGGGCACGCGAACGTCGGGGTGTTCGATGGTGAACGAGGCTTCGCCGATGTGCCCGCAGTCGGCGGAGACACCCGCGCGCCGGCGCTCGCCCCTCTCGTCGAATAGCTCGATCTCGCCGTCGATAGCGCGGCCGGAGAAATTGGCGAGGCGCACGCCGACCTTTGCCCCTCCCGGATACGCCGCCAGCGACTGGCCCGGCGTGCGGAGCAGCAGCGTCGCGTCCCCCAGCCACGGCAGCGTCTGCTCGGGCGCGTAGCGCCAGCGACCAAGGTCGTCCATGTATCCGCAGCGGCAGAGCGGCACGTCGCGGATGTGGTTCATCACCCAGCCCGCGTGGTTCTCATACGCACGAAATGCCTCGACCTGGAACTTGCGGATCCCCATCGCAAACGCGTCGGCCTGACGCCGGAATCGCTCCAGCGTCTCGCTCCCCCACCGCGCTTCGACACGGCCCTCGAACGCAGCACACGCATCGAGCCCCTTGGTCAAATACCACGGCCCGGGCGATTGCTTCGCCAGCGCCGACAGCGCCCGCGTGTCGGGCCACGCGTTGGCGATGATTGTCTCGCCCATGATGAACGGGCGCGCCGTGAGGCCCGCGATCTTGGCCTGGACGTCCTCAAGGAAATCGATCCATCGCCCCGAGTTGTCGTAGACGTGTTCGTCGTACAGGTCGACGCGCTCCGGGTCGGCCCAGTCGATGAACGCCGTCTGCACCTGTACGAGGCGATCGGGCAGCTCTTCCTTGGCACGCTCCCACCACCAGGCGCCGAGCGTCTTGTTGAAGTTCTCGTGCTCGCAGCTCCCGCTCACCAGCACCACCGACGCGTGGTTGCGATCACGCCGGAAATACTCGGCAAAGAGACGCTGATACTCCGGGATGTGCTCATCGCCCATCGGCGACTTCCACACCGGGTGCTCCTGCCAGATCAGCATCCCCATCTCGTCGGCAAGGTCGTAGTAAGACTCGGGCATGGAGACCATGCACAGGCAGACGCAGTTGAAGCCCATCCGCCGGAGCATCGCAAACTCGGCCCGCGCCTGCTCGCGCGGGGGCGACGGCGAGACGTGGGCGGGTTCGTGTCCCCAGTGGAGCACGCCGCGGATCTGAAACGGGCGGCCGTTGAGCAGGATGCGCGAGTTGTTCGGGCCGCCGACCCGAACAGTGCGGAAGCCAAATCGCACGTCGCGTGAATCGGAGCAGACGCCGTGGACCAGCACCTCGACGCACGCGCGATAGAGCGTCGGTGATTCTGGGCTCCATGCCCGCGCCGACGAGACCGAGCCGTGGAGTTCACAGACGGTTGAGCCGGGCGCGAACTCGCCCTCAAGCGTCGCGACCTCGTGCCCGTCGAGATCGGCGATGCGAACGCGGAGGGAGGCCGCGGAGGCGCAGGGGCCCGGAGACGGGTGCGTGGCACGCCCGACGCCACCAAGATCGACCAATTCCACCAGCACGCGCAGCTTGCCGTTCTCGGGGTCGGCGATGATGCGTACGCCGCCGGGGCGGATCGCGATCGGCCCGGTCACGCGCATCGACACCCGCCCCCACAGCCCCGCGTGCTGCACGCTCAGCACGTCGTGAAAGCCCTTGGTGATGTGGCCGTTCTGAACCAGCACGCCCGGCGCGGGCGGCGGCGCGTGGATCTGATCGACCCGCGCGACGATGTTCATCGTGCCCGAGCCGGAGACAATCTCGTGCGGCACCTCGAACTGGAACGGGAAGTAGTCGCCGATGTTCCGCCCAAGGCTCGTGCCATTCACCCAGAACTCCGCGTCCGTGGCGGCGGATTCGCAGCACAGCCACAATCGCTCGCCCTGTGCCAGCGCCGGTCCCGCCTCCTGCCTTTGATACCACGACACGCCCGTGTGGGCCAGGCCGAACGCCCGCTGCGCCGGCGCGGGAAGATCGATCGGAACCCAGTCTTCCGCGGGCGGCGAAGCAAACCAGCGCTCCGACACGCCGCGATTCCCCGCATCCGCCCGGCAGCGCCACACGCCGCCAAGATCGATCGTCCGGTTCACGCTGAACCCCCCGCGAATTGCGCGACCAGCGCATCGACCTCGGCCTTGTGCGGGAGCGACGGGATCGCGCCGGGTTTGGTCGTCGCCAAGGCCCCCGCCGCCGACGCCATCGACAGCGCCAGGTCCAGCAGCGCGAACTCATCCGGGCTCTTGGCCTTGAACGCCGCGTGGACCGCCGGCCAACCGAACGCCAGCGCCCCGGCAAACGCGTCGCCCGCGCCGACCGAATCGACGGCCTGCACGCCGAAACTCCCCACGCGCTTTGGCCGGTTGCGATACGCCACCACCGCGCCCTGGCTCCCCAGCGTCAGCACCACCGCCGTCGGACCGTGCTCGGCCAGCCGCAGCGCCAGCCGCGACGGCTCCACGCCCGAGTCCAGCCCGCCCAGGATCCCCGCTTCGGTGCGGTTCACGATCAGCACGCTCAGCAGCCGCGACAATTCAGCCGGGATCGCCCGGGCCGGAGCCGCGTTCAGAATGACCGGCTTGCCCGCGTCGGCGGCGATCTTGGCCGCAGCGAGCACGGCGGAGGTCGGCGTTTCGAGCTGCATCAAGAGCACGTCGCTGTTCTCGATCGCCGGCCGCGCCAGCGAGACTTCGTCCGTCGTCAGCGTCGCGTTGGCGCCCGGCGCGACGATGATCGTGTTCTCGCCGCCCTCGGCGACCGTGATCATCGCCAGCCCCGACGCACGCCCGGATCGCACGAACAGGTGCGACAGGTCGATGGACTCGCCTTCAAGGGTCTTGAGGAGCTCGCGCCCGTGGGCGTCGTCGCCCACGGCACCCACGAACGAAACCCGCGCTCCGAGCCGCGCCGCCGCCACCGCCTGGTTCGCGCCCTTGCCGCCCGGAAACGCCTTGTAGGACCCGCCCAGCAGCGTCTCGCCCGGTTTGGGCAGGCGCGGGCAGCGCACGACGATATCCATGTTGACGGAGCCGACGACGCAGACCTTGGGACCGGTAGACATGCCCAAAGCCTAGTGCCAGGCTCTGCCGTGTGTCTGGGGGAGGAACGCCACCCGAGCTTTCCCAAATCCCGGGCGGAGGCCCCATTCGGAAGTGGAACCGCCGGCCGAGCGGCGTGCCCTTGTCGAGCCAGGGCGTGATCCATGCACCCCCGGCGGCGCGGAGATTGCGCGGGGCGTGTAACGCCCGCGAGATTCTGAATCGTCCGGGCGGATTGTGCGTATCGAAGTCCGAAGAGATCGCGGGTCCGAGTTGTTCCGGGCCCGCCCGGTGCCGATAGGACGATGTGCGCGCCCGCGCACCGCCGGCGTGTCCACCTGTGCAAGGAGGCTTGGGCCATGAGCGAGGAACTGGTTTCACTCATCGAGTCGCGCCTTGACCGGCGTCGCTACCAGGACCAGCACTGGACCGGCACGTTCTGGGAGTATCTCGATATCTGCCGCGAGAACCCCGGCGTGGTCCGCAACGCCTACCAGCGCCTCTACGACGCCATCATGTCCTACGGCTGCGACCGCTACCGCCTCTTCAAGAAGGAGTGCATCCGCTACCACTTCTTTTCCGACCCCTTCGACAACGGCGCCGACGGCATCTTCGGCCTCGATTTCGCCCTCATGCAGCTCGTCGACTTCCTCCGCTCCGCCGCCGAGGGCTACGGCACCGACAAACGCATCCTCCTCCTCCACGGCCCGGTCGGATCCAGCAAGTCCACGATCGCCCGTCTCCTCAAGAAAGGCATCGAGGCCTACTCGCGCACCAGCGACGGCGCACTCTACACCTTCAGTTGGATGCTCGACGAGCACTGCGAGGCGTCGCCCGAGCCCGATTCGCCGCCCAGCGGCGCGGGAAAGCGGGCGCGCAAATCGCACGAATATCCCTGCCCGATGCACGAGGAGCCGCTGGTGCTCGTGCCGCGCGAGGCGCGCGACGACGTGATGGCCAAGCTCAACGCGGCCTTTAAGCCCAAGCACCACGGCGGGAAGCTGCGGATCGCGGGCGAGCCCGATCCATTCTGCCGGCGCGTGCTCGACAACCTCATGGAGTTCTACGAGGGCGACTGGCGGAAAGTGATGGGGCACGTCAAGGTGCGGCGTGTGTCGCTCTCCGAGAAGGACCGCGTCGGCATCGGCACCTTCCAGCCCAAGGACGAGAAGAACCAGGACTCGACCGAACTCACCGGCGACATCAACTACCGCAAGATCGCGCTCTACGGCTCGGACTCCGACCCGCGCGC
>JAEUJA010000248.1 GCA_016793195.1 Phycisphaerae bacterium | reverse complement strand
GGTCGATCTGCTGGACGGGTTCGATGTTTCGAGGCACCGGCCGCGGGTGATGCTGATCGAGGACAACGACCCGGCGAGCCGCGTGATCGAGAACGCGATGATGCGTCATCCCTACACGCAGGTGGGGTGGGTCGAGGTGTCACGGGTGTATGTGCACAACGACGAGAAGGACGTGATGGCGAGGGCCTAGCCCGTGCGGATTCGCGGCGCGAGGCGGCCGGGCGATGGGCTCGCGACCAGTGCGGCGTCGCGTACGACGATTTCGCCGCGGCGGACGACGTGTCTTGGCCGCCCCTTGATCTCGAAGCCCTCGAACGCGCTGTAGTCGGTCTGCATCGCGTGGGACTTCGCGGAGATCACGGCGCGGTGGTCGGGGTCGTAGAGGCAGAGGTCGGCGTCGAGGCCGACGGCGATGTCGCCCTTGGTTGACAGGCCGAGGATGCGAGCGGGGTTGGTGCTGGCGACGCGGACGAGCGTGTGGAGATCGATGCGGCCCTCGCGCACGCCGCGGGTGTAGAGCAGATTGACGCGGTCTTCGATCGACGGGATGCCGTTGGGGATCTTGGTGAAGTCGTCCTTGCCCATGGACTTCTGCGTGGCAAAGTCGAACGGCGCGTGATCTGTGGCGACGGTGGCGACATCGCCCGCGGCCAGGGACCGCCAGAGGAACTCCTGATGGTGCTTCTCGCGCAGCGGCGGGGACATGACGTACTTGGCCCCGTCAAAGTTGGGGCGCTCCGCGTAGGAGCGATCAAGGACCAAGTGCGGGATGACGGCCTCGACGTCGACGCGCACGCCGGTGGCGGCGGCGCGGCGTGCTTCTTCAATGGCCGGCTTGCACGAGGTATGAACGATGTAGATTCGCGCGCCGGTCGCCTCGGCGAAGGCGCACAGGTGATGAACTCCCGAGGCCTCGACATACGGCGGGCGGGAAGGCTCGTGCCATTCCGGGCCGGTCTTGCCGACGGCGAGCAACTGGTGCTGCAGGAGTGCGACGAGTTCCTGGTTTTCGCAGTGCGCTGCGACGACGACGCCGAGTTCTCGCGCCAAGCGCAGCGTTTCGAAGAGTTCGCGGTCGTCGATGCCCAGCGCGCCCTTGTAGGCGAGGAAGACCTTGAACGAGGTGATGCCCGAGTCGACGATCTGCTTCAGGCCCGCGGGCGTGCGATCGTCGAAGCGTGTGACGCCCATGTGGAAGGAGTAGTCGCATATGGACTCGCGGGCCTTGGATCGCCAGAGGTCGCAGGCCGAAACGGGATCGTCGGTGCGCGCGGGGCAGATCATTTCGACGAGCGTGGTGGTGCCGCCCAGGAGCGCGGCGCGGGAGGCGCTGGCCCAGGTGTCCTTGGCGAAGGTGCCCATGAAGGGCAGGTGGACATGGACGTGCGGATCGATGAAGCCGGGGAACGTGATGAGCCCCGCGGCGTCGAGGATGTCGCACGGCGGGAGGGTCCACTGATCGATGGTGCGATCGATGCGCGTGATCGTGTCGCGCTCGCAGTAGATATCGGCGGTGTAGTCCGCGGTGGCGGTGACGATGCGCGCGTTCTTGACCAGGAGCGGCATGGGTGATTGTTGGCCGGCGGCGATCAGCGCGTTAGCGAGGCGTAGGTCTCGGGGCGGCGGTCGCGATAGAACTGCCAGACCTCGCGGACTTGGCGGATGAGGTCGAGGTCGAGGTCGGCGACGAGGACGTCGTCCTTGTCGCGCGGCGATTGGGCGATGACCTGCCCGCGCGGGTCGCAGAAGTATGACGAGCCGTAAAATTCGCCGATACTCCAGGGCTTTTCAACGCCGACGCGGTTGATCGCGCCGACGAAATACTGGTTGGCGACGGCGTGGGCGGGCTGCTCGATTCTCCAAAGATACTCGGAGAGGCCGGCGACGGTCGCGGAGGGGTTGAAGACGATCTCCGCGCCGGCGAGGCCGAGGGCGCGGGCGCCCTCGGGGAAGTGGCGGTCGTAGCAGATATAGACGCCGATGCGCCCGAACGGGGTCTGGAAGACGGGGTAGCCGGTGTCGCCGGGCGTGAAGTAGAACTTTTCCCAGAAGCCGGGATGGCAGTGGGGCAGGTGGTGCTTTCGGTACTTGCCGAGCAATGTGCCCGTGTGGTCGACGACGGCGGCGGTGTTGTAGAGCACGCCGGTCATGTGGAGTTCACAGATCGGCGCGATGATGACCATCTTGTGCTTGCGCGCCAGCTCGCGGATGAGCGCGATGGTCGGGCCGGTCTCGATCGACTCTGCGACGGCGCGCCAGCGGTCGCTCTGCTCGGCGGCGAAGTACGGTGCGTTGAAGAGTTCTTGAAGGCAGCAGACCTGGGCGCCCTTGGCGGCGGCCTGGGCGATCAGAACGACGTGCTTGTCGGTCAGCTCGCGCGTGAGACGCTCGACGGGGAGCGTGGCGTCGAGGGTGCAGGCGGACTGGATGAGGGCGGCTCGGGTGATGGTCATGCAGGCCTCGCTCCGTCACGGCATGGGTTCAGGGCCGCGGATCATTGGCGGGGTCGGAGATGCCCGACTTTTCGTGCGGCGTCGGCTTGTCGGCGTGGGGCGGGAGCGACTCCCACCCGCCGCCGAGGGATTTGTAGATCGAGATCAGGTTTGAGACCACCGCCTGCTCGCTCTGGGTCAGGGCTTCCTCCGCGACGAACAGCGAGCGCTGGGCATCCAGCACGTTCAGGAAATCGGCCAGGCCCGAGGAGTAGAGCTGTTCGGCCAATGCGAGCGCCCGTCGATTCGCCTCGACCGAGGCCGCCAGCGAGGCACGGCGCGCCTGCTCGCGCAGGAAGCCCACCATCGCGTTCTCGGATTCCTCGTAGGACGCGAGCACGACCTGTTCATACTGCGTCAGAGATTGCTCGACACGGGCGTCTTGCACCGCGATGTTGGCCCGGACGCGTCCGGCGTCGAAGACGGGCCACGTCACGGAAGGGCCGAGGGACCAGTAGCGGCTGTTGATGTCGAAGAGGTCGGCGAACTGCGAGGACTGCGCGCCGAGCGTGCCGTTGAGCGAGAATCGCGGGTAGAGATCAGTGGTGGCGACGCCGACGCGGGCGGTGGCGGCGGCGAGCTGGCGTTCGGCGCGCCGGACGTCCGGGCGGCGGCGCAGCATGTCGGCGGGCACGCCGACGGCGATGTCCGGTGGGATGACGGGGAGTGGTGTGGCGGTTTTCAGTTCTTCATCGAGCGAGCCCGCGGGCTTTCCCAGAAGTGTCGCGAGCCGGTGCGCCGATCGGGCCATCGCGATCTTGATCGGCGGGACCTGCGAGCGTCGGGTTTCGAGCTGGGCCTTGGCGCGGGCGACGTCCAGCTCGCCGATGAGCCCGGCCGAGAAACGGGACTCGGTCAGGGAGAGCGTGCTCTCCTGGGCCGTCACTGCCTTCTGCGCGATGTCCAGGCTGATTTGGAGCGAGCGGTGTTCCACATAGTTGAGCGCCATCTCCGCCAGGAGCGAGACAAGCACGGCGCTTCGGGCCTCAACCGACGCGGCCAGGTCGGCGTCGGCGGCTTCGACGCCGCGGGAGACCCGCCCGAAGATGTCGAGTTCCCACGACGCATCGAACCCGGCCTGGAAGAGGTCGTAAGACTCGTCGGAGCCGAAGCTCCCCACCGTGTTCTCGCTGTTGCGACTGCGCGTGTAGGCCCCCGCGGCGTCGAGGCGCGGCGACTCGTCGGCCTTGATAAAGCGGCGCTGCGCACGCGCCTCGCGGATGCGCGCCTCGGCCAGCTTCAGGTCGAGGTTGCTCGCCACCGCTCGTTCGATCAGGGAATCTAGCAGCGGATCGTTGAATGTCTTCCACCACGAATCCAGGGCGGCCGGCGAGTTCCTGAGCGCGGATGTCACCGGCGAATCAACCGCGAGGGTGCGAAACGACTCTGGCGGCCGGGTCTGGGGTGGGGCGTAGTCGTTCGTCACCTTGCAGCCGACCGACGCGAGCAACGACATCAGCCCGAGCGCGAGCGCCGCGTGCCGGCGCGATCGCCACGGGACCGAAACAAGGGAATGGTGCGCGGAGGGGAAACTCACTTGGCGGCTCCGGGTTCGGGGCTGGCGGCGGGCGCGGGCTGCGCATTCTGAATCGGCGCGGACTCAATGTATACGTCCATCTGCTGTCCGACGAACACGGGAAGCTTACCTTTCTCGAAGGAATAGATCGCCTGGAGCACGCGGGTGTCAACTCGCTCGGTGCTCTCGCCGGTGAGCGAGCGTTTGGGGATGACATACGGCTCGAATCGAACGAACTTCAGGTCGGCTTTGATCGCGTTGTTGCCGCGGAGGAACGCCGTCGCGGGAGAGCCCGCGGTCAATCGCCAGGCGTCGTACTCGTCGATGTCCACGCGGACGTGGAGCGGGTGGACGGAGCCCAGGATCATGAGGGGCGTGGCGAGCGGGCCGGGCTGCGCGTATTCGCCGATTCGCGTGTTCACCTGCAGGACCTGCGCATCGATCGGGGCGCGGACGATGCGTCGTTCGATCTCGACCTTGACGCTGTCGACCGCGGCCTTGGCACTCTCGACCTGTCCTTCGAGCACCGCGACGTCGACCGACCACGCGCCCAACGTGAGCAACTTCAACTGGCTCTCCGCCTCCGCGACGCGGGCCTGTGCGGCGTCGACCGCGAATCGCTTGCGGCTCAGTTCGTCGTTGCTGACCGCGCGCTTGTCCTGCACGTTCTCCCACATCGAGAGCTGCGCCTGCTGGTCGGCCAGGGCGGCCTGGGCGGCGGCGAGCCGCGCGTGCGCCGGCGGGACCTCTTCCGGGCGGGGCTTGGCTTGCAGCGCCGCGAGCTGGCGCTGCGCCACCGTGAGCGCGGCTTGCTTGACCGCCAGTTCCGCGGCGAGTTCGCGGGTCTCGATCGTGAAGAGCACGTCGCCCTTGCGTACATCCTGCCCCGGGAGCACGGGTACGGCCGTGACCACGCCGCCCACGGGCGTTGAGAACGCGATGTTGCGGGTTGAGGGCTCGATGAGGCCTGAGCCGGCGACGAAGGACTCGTAGGGTGCGTGCGCCGGCTCGACCACGGGCGGGGCAGGTATCGGCGGCTTGGCCGCCTGCACGACCTTGACGACGGCGAAGACTAGGCCGGCGAGTGCCAGGAGCGGGACGAGGTACGTGCGGATCATGGGACGGCTCCGTGCGAGGCCGCCATGGCGCGGCCGGGCGTGTCGATGGACTCGATTCTCCCGTCGTCCATGCGCGCGATGCGGTCGGCGAACTCGAAGATTCGAGCGTCGTGGGTGACGACGATGAGCGACTGCCCCGAGGCGAGCGCGACTTCACGCATGAGCTGCATGACGTCGTGCCCTGTTTTGTGGTCGAGCGCGCTGGTGGGCTCGTCGCAGACGATGAGGCGCGGGTGGTGGATGAGAGAGCGTGCGATGGCGACGCGCTGCTGCTGCCCGCCCGAGAGCTGCGCCGGGCGGCTGTTCCAGCGGTCTCCCATTCCCACCCGACCCAGGATGTCGCGCGAGCGGTCGATCGCCTCGGCACGCGATGACCCGGCGATGAGGAGCGGCACCGCGATGTTCTCCGCGACCGTGAGCGTGGGGATCAGATTGAAGGACTGGAAGACAAAGCCGACGGTCTTGCCGCGGAACTCGGTGCGCTCGGCGTTGGACATCGACTTGAGATTCTGCCCATAGACGATGCACTCGCCGTCGTCGTGGTCGAGCACGCCGGCGACGATGGAGATGAGGGTGGTCTTGCCGCAGCCGGACGGGCCAACGAGCATGAGCAGCTCGCCGGGCGCGACACGGAGGTCTACGCCGCGGAGCGCGAAGACGGCGGAGGAGCCCTTGCCGTAGGTCTTGGTCACACCGCGACAGACCACGGCGGGAGTGGCGGCGGTGTGCCCGTTGGTGTGGGCGGCGCCGTTGGATGGTGGGAAATTGGAGCGGATGTTGGACATCGGGTGACTATCCCTTGAAGACGACGGCGGGCTCCAGCGAAATCACCTTGCGGATGCTGAGCACGGCGGACAGGACGCAGATGATGGCGACGGCCAGAGCCGCGACCGCCAGGAGCTGCCACGGCATCTGGAAGGCCAGGGGTGTGTTGGCCATGCGAGCGCCGAAGAGCGCCGCGATGCCGATTCCCAGGCCGCACCCGATCGCGCCTACCACCAGCGATTGCAGGATGACCATCCCGAGCAGCGTGGCGTCCGATGCGCCCATCGCCTTGAGTGTGCCGAAGTAGCGGAGGTTGTCGAGCGTGAAGTTGTAAAACATGAAGCCGGTGATCACGGTGCCGATGAGGAACCCGAGTCCCACCGCAATCCCGAAGTTGATCGGGATGCCGGTGTTCCGAATGAAGTAGTCGACCGTCTTGTCCTTGAAATGCTGGTTGGTCAGGGCCGACAGCCCGGTGGTGATCTCGATCCGGCGTCGGAGCGATTCGACATCAACACCCGGAGCCGCCTTCACGAGCACAAAGGAGAGCAGCTTTCGCTCCTTGGGCACGAACGCGGTGGCGCGTCCATAGGTCGTGTGGATGACCGGGAGCGACTGAAACGTGCGCGTCGAACGCCCGATGCCGACGACCACGGCCCGGTGGTCGTTGAGCTCCAGCGTGTCGCCCACCTTCAGCGGGATGGGCCTTCCGCCCGGGGTGGGCGACGGCCTGGCCAGGCGCGTGTTGGCGCTGATCTCGTCGACGATGATCGCGTCGGCGCGCCGGAGGTCGGCGAGCGACCCTTCGACCATCCCGGGCGGGCCGCCGGTGAGCGTGGCGTCGTCGAGCCCGAGGATGTTGCAGTTCTGGAACTGGCCGTTGTCGAGGCGGGCGCGGATGAGGCCCTTGTAGAGCGGGAGTGCCCAGCCGACGCCCTGGATGCCGCGGACGCGGTAGAGCTCGGTGTCCTGCATGGGCTTGATGTCCTCGATCTGCTGGACCTTGGGGTCCATGACCCAGATGTCGCCCTGCCCGGTGTCGGTGACCGTACCGTAGGTCCGGGTCATGATGCCGATGAAGATCGCGCCCTGCTGGGTGATGACCATGGAGGCGAGGGTGACGCCCATGACGATGCCGAAGTACTTGGCGCGGTCGCCGAAGAGCATTTTGAGCGCGACGGCCATCATGAGCGGTCGCCTCCGCCGAGGTGGG
This sequence comes from Phycisphaerae bacterium, assembly GCA_016793195.1. Taxonomy (GTDB): domain Bacteria; phylum Planctomycetota; class Phycisphaerae; order Phycisphaerales; family UBA1924; genus JABWBC01. Next base: position 22,140 of record JAEUJA010000248.1, on the reverse strand, counting down.
CCTGGGCCACCGCGCTCAGTGAAAACCGCGTGATGTGCTCGGCGATCTGGGCGATCTCACGATCGTCGAGTCGGAGGTGGGGGAACAGGCGTGCCAGCACCGGGCGGGCGTGGTGATAGATCAGGCACTGGCCGACGATGCTGCACGCGCAGCGCTCGACCTGGCGCTCGCCGAGCCTGGGATTGAGCCGGCGCAGGATCGCCTGCAGCGCCTCGAACTTCGGGCGTACGCCCGAGCGCACGACATGGTCGAGCGCCGCGCCGGGCGAGGCCATCTCGCGGGCCATCAGGCGCGCGTGCCACGCCGGACGCCCCTTGTGCCCGATCCGCTGCATGAACGTCAGGACAAAGGCCCGCAGCCTCTCGGCGGGATCGGAGGCGGCGTTGGCGGCCTCGCGCGCCGGGTCGTACTCGTCCGCGCACCGATGCGCGAACGCGATCACCTCGATGTAGAGCGTCTTCTTGTCGCCGAAGTGATAGCTGACCGCCGCGATGTTCGCCCCCGCGCGCCGGCAGATCTCGCGGATCGTCGCCTGCTCATACCCGCGATCGGCGAACACCTCGCCCGCGGCGTCGAGCAGGCGCTCGCGCGTGCCGTGGTCGGCGGACTCGGCGACACGGGCGGAAGTCTTTCCGGCGGCGCGGGCTGGGGCTGCGGCGGTGCGGCTCACGGGCGGGTCCTCAAACACGCGATTGAAACACCTGTTTGATAGGCCCGGCCCCGGCGGGTGTCAACGCGCGACGCGATGCCGGCGCGCGATTCGTGCTACGCTTGGGGGTCGATCCCGACAGGGGGAACTCCTCAGATGAAAATCGCCAAAGAGGGCTGGCCGTTCGTGCTCATCTTCGCGCTGGCGACGGCGCTGCTGGGCTGGCTGGCGTTGCGGTTTCTCGGAGCGCCCGGATACGCGATCCTCGGCCTCGGCCTCGTGCTAACGCTCTGGTGTCTGTGGTTCTTCCGCGACCCTGAGCGCACGCCGCCGTCGGTCCAGGGAGGCGTGATCTCGCCGGCGGACGGCGTGGTGTGTGCGATCGGGCCGGCGGAACTCCCCAAGGAACTCGGGCTGTCGGAAGGAACCCGCACGCGCGTCTGCGTGTTCATGAACGTGTTCAACGTCCACGTGAATCGCGTGCCCATGAGCGGCAGGATCATCAAGCTCGCGTACACCAAGGGCAGGTTCTTCAACGCCTCGCTGGACAAGGCGAGCATCCACAACGAGCGCATGGCGGTCGCGATGCGCACCGAGTCCGGCGACGTGATCGGCTTTGTCCAGATCGCGGGGTTGGTAGCGCGCCGGATTGTCTGCAAGCTGCGCGACAACCAGGACGTTGCGCAAGGCGAGCGGTTCGGCCTGATCCGATTCGGCTCGCGCGTCGACGTGTATCTCCCGCCCGACGCGGCGGTAAACGTCGTGCTCGGCCAGAAGACCGTCGCGGGAGAAACCGTGCTCGCGACCATTCCCACACGGGCGGGCGGCAAGAGCGTAGAGGTCAAGGACCAGGGGGTGCCCGTTGGTCGATGACATCGGCGACGCGCCGAGGCATGTCTCGCTCCGGCGGCTGGTGCCGAACCTCATCACGACCGCGGCGCTTTGCTGCGGCGTGGCGTCGCTGCACTTTGCCATCAAGGACGATTGGCCGCGGGCGTTGGGCGCCGTGTGCGCCGCGGCGATTCTTGATGCGCTCGACGGCCGGGCCGCCCGCCTCCTCCGGGTTTCAAGCCCCTTCGGCGCGACGCTCGATTCGCTCGCGGACTTCGTGAGCTTCGGCATCGCGCCCGCGTTCATGCTGTACCACTGGAAGCTCGGGTCGTTCGACGCGGGCGGGCTGCTTGTCGCCGGCCTCTTCACGCTCTGCGCCGCCCTGCGCCTGGCGCGGTTCACGGCCATGGCCAAGAAGGGCAAGCAGGTTCCCTGGGGCCAGGGCTATTTCATGGGAATGCCCACGCCCGGCGCGGCGGGGATCGTGCTCATCCCGCTCCTGCTCGATACGTCGCGGAAGCTCAACGCGTGGTTCCCGCAGTTCGACGTGCCGGTGTGGCTGGTGGCGGGGCACACGCTGCTGGTCGCGGTGCTGATGGTGAGCCGCATCCCGCACTATTCGATGAAGGGGCGGAAAATCAGCCGTAGGTTCGTCGTACCGCTGATGGTTTTCGTGGGGATCGTGGCGGTCGCGGCGACGCGTGATCCGCTGCTCACCATGGCGGTGCTCGCGGGGGTCTATCTGCTGTCGGTGCCCGTGAGCGTGGCGCGGGCGAAAAGAGTCGCGACCGGGCCGGCGCTGTCGGTGGCGAAGAAGGCAGGCTAAGGAACGGAGCACGAGTCCGAACGAAAAGCCGACCGGGGAGGCCCGGCCGGCTTTGGATTCACGCGGAACGATCAGTCTGTCTCAACTGACGACCATCTTCTCGGCCTTGGCGTCCCAGAGCATGACCTTGTTCTGGCGATAGGCCTCGACGCCCATCTTGATGGCGACCATGGTGGAGGTGCCAAGGTCGATGTTGCACGACGGCTTGCCCTTGCCGCGGACCGCGTCGATGAAGCTGTTCATGTGATCGCGGTGCTCGCCCGACGCCAGGTTGAAGGTCGCGCCGCCCGGTCCCGGCTCGGGACGATCCTCGCCTTTGTCGTTCTTGACCATCTTGGTGGTGACGTTGTCGGCGTTGGCCTTGCGGAACTCGTTCCACCACTCGCCCTGCTCGCGGATCTTGAGGGGCGAGTTCCCGCCCGGCATCTCGATCGTGCCGTGCTGACCGCGGATGATGGTCTCCAGGCCGACGTCGTTGGTCATGACACTGACGAGGACGACCGTGTGCTCGGAGGGATAGTCGACCATCATCATGAAGGTGTCGGGAATGTCGCGTTCGTCCTTTTCGAGGTACTTGCCGCCGGAGGCGACGACCCGCTTGGGATATTCGCCGTCGGGCCCGGTGATGGCCAGCATGAGCGGGGCGAGTTTGTGATAGAGGAGGTCGGTGGCGACGCCGCCGTTGTAGGCGAAATACTTGCGGAAGCGGAAGAAGTGGTCGGCGTTCCAGGGGATCTTGGGCGCCAGTCCCCACTGGTGCCCGAGCCAGCGATCCCAATCGACGAAGCCCTCGGCACCTTTGTCCTGGGTGGGATTGGCGTCGCGGTCGATGGTCCAATTGAACTGCCCGCCTCGCGAGTTGCGGCAATAGGCCCCCTGGCTCCAGCAGACCTTGCCGATCCGCCCGGCGCCGATCGCTTCGCGGGCCTTCCAGGTGGCGGCGTCGCTGGTCGCCTGCGGGCCGACCTGCAAGATGCGCCCTGTCTTCTTGGTCGCGTCGCGGCACTCGATGGCCTGCTCGATGGTGTGGGAGAGCGGCTTTTCGCAATACACGTCCTTGCCGGCGTGCATCGCCTCGATGGCGATTTTGGTGTGCCAGTGGTCGGGCGTGGCGATCAGGACCGTGTGGACATCTTTGTCGTCCAGGACCTCGCGGTACTCCATCGTGCCCGCGTTCGACGTGCCCCCGATCACCTTGATCGAGTTGTTCAGGCGCCGGCGGTAGACGTCGCACACGCGGGTGACCACAACATTCTCGGCGTCCTTGCGCCCCACGAGCGAGTGCAGGTGGCTGGTGCCCATGCCGCCCGTGCCGATCACGCCGAAATGCAGGCGGTCATTGGCCCCCAGCACGCGGGCGTAGCTGGCGGCGGGCATGGCCCAGGCGGCGCCGGCGGCCAGGGCGGTCGAGCGGAGAAAGGCGCGGCGGGACACGGAAAGCCGGGGGGTGGCGGGATCGTTGGTTGGAGCGGTCATGGGAAACCTCCTGAGAGAATCCCACCATCTTGACGACTTTGTGACCGAATTGCAAAGGGGTCGCGGCGCGGATCGCGGATTTCTGTAGACTGTTCTGGCCCGCTGTATCGGGTGAGGTTTATCAAACGCGGCGATCACAGCCGGGTATCGGAAGGGTCCACATCATGTTCGACAGGTTGGTCGTTCGGAAGCTCGGGGCCACATCCCTGCTCGTGGTTGTGGCCGGTACGGTGCTCGCGGGGGACCCCCCGGCGGCGTCTCCCAGGCGCGAGGTGGTGGCCATCATCGACGGCAAGGAGGTGCCACCTCCCGCGATCGAGATGGGCGATTCGGAAACCATCGCCGCGATCCTCGATGAAGGAAAGAACCGCAATCAGGTGATCGACCACCTGGCCCACCTGACCAAGAAGATCGGCTCTCGCCTGACTGGCTCGCAGCGGCTCATCACCGCGAATCACTGGTGCCGCGATCAGTACGTTCGGTGGGGCCTGTCGAATGCCCACGTCGAGCAGTGGGGCGACGTCGCCACCGGCTTTGACCGCGGGTCGTCGGTCGGCAAGCTGCTCCTGGTGCGTGAGAAAAAGAACGACGACAACTCGGTGACCGTCGAGCATGACAAGCTCCGAGACCTTGAATTCAGCACGCTGTCGTGGACCAAGGGAACCGACGGCCCGGTCCGCGGCAAGGTGGTCCGCGAGCCCCAGACCGACGCGGATTTCGAGGCGGTCAAGGACCAGCTCGATGGCACGTGGGTCCTGGTGAAGGCGGCCAACCCGATCGGGCAGCGCGGCGTGCGCCGTCGCCTGGCGGACTTTGCCCAGATGCGATCCGAGGCCCGGAAGAAGCTGGCGGACGGGGCCGCCCCCGAGAGCCTGACCATGCAGGAGAAGGTCGCGGTCGCCGCGGTCGCCGGATTCATCTCCACCACGCGCGATGAGCGGGTGTGGACCGGCGGCGTCAACGGCTGGCGTGAGCGGAAGATTGAGGATTACCCCAGCGATCTCTCCATCTCCGTGCGCAGCTCGGACTATGACGCCATCAACTCGCGCCTGGCCGACGGCGAGCCCTTGGAGATCGAGTTCGACCTCAAGCACACGCTGACGCCCGGGCCGGTCCCGGTGTACAACACGATCGCCGAAATCCCGGGAACCACGTGGCCCGATGAGGTCGTCATCGTCTCGGCCCACCTGGACTCGTGGGACGGCGTGGGCTCCGAGGGTTGCACCGACAATGGCACGGGCTCGGCCACGACGCTCGAAGCCGCCCGCATCCTCATGGCCGTCGGCGCCAAGCCCAAGCGAACGATCCGCTTCGTGAATTGGTCGGGCGAGGAGCAGGGCCTGTTGGGCTCGGCCCGGTACGTTGAGATGCACAAGGACGACTTGCCCAAGATCTCGGCGGTGTTCGTGGACGACGGCGGGACGAACTACGACGGCGGGCTAAACGTGCCCAAGGCGATGATGGACATGATCGCGGCCGCCACCGCGCCCATCAACAACGTCTTCTACGACGAGGTCGACGGGAAGTACCTCAACTGCGACCTCAAGACGATCGAGGAGCGCATGCCGCCCAACGGCGGGAGCGACCACGCATCTTTCAACCGCGTCGGCGTGCCGGGGTTCTATTGGAGCGAGACCGGCCGCGCCGATTACGGCTACGGCTGGCACACCCAGCACGACAAGCTCGACCTGGCGATCCCCAACTATCTCGCGCAGTCGGCGACGTGCGCGGCGGTGACGGCGTACAACCTCGCCTGCGCCCCGACCCTCGTGCCGCGCCCGCCCGCGGAAGAGAAAAAGAGCGAATAGCCGGGGCTCGTGCGATGCCCCGCCTCGTTGGACCCCGGACCCGCGCGACCAAGCAAGTAAAGGTCCGAGTCGGTGCGCCGCGACCGATGGCCTCGCGCGGTACCTCGTCACAAAAACGCCCGCGGCCCGGGCCCGCGTGGAGCAGGACCGGGCCGCGAGCAAACCCGACGGCGGAAACACGTCGGGTGGGGCGTGCGTGAAGAGGTGGCGGCTCAGGGGCCGCGTTTGGCCGATTTGGCGGCCTTGAACGCGGGGACATTCGACTTGGCGTTGCCGCCCACCTTCAGACCCGGTGATTTCACCGCGCCCACGTTCTTGGGCGACACCTTGGTCCCACCCGCCGTGCCCGGACCCGCGGCGGAGAACCCGGCCGGAATGGTCAGGGCGGCGATGGCGGCGACACAGGCGGCGGCGGCGAATCGACGGTTGCTCATGCTTCCTCCCAAGACCCGCAAGACACGCCGCGGGCCGAGGAAGACGATCCGAAATAAACCCATGATCGGCAACCCGCCTTGCCGAAAATCGAGTTATCAGGCCGGATCAACCCGTGGACATGAGCGCCGATCGATAAACAACACTGCAACCGACGCGGCGCGCGAAGCCTTTCGGCCTGCATGATCCAGCCAGAATTACTGCCCCGAATCCGCCGCCAGGTAGGCGTTGATGAGGGATCGCTCGCCCTCCTTGCTCCCGCCCTTGCTGTTGCCGTGCTCCATGCCCAGGATGCCCGCAAAGCCGCGCGATTGGATGTGCTTGAAGACGTTGCGGTAGTTGACCTCGCCCGTTCCCGGCTCGGCCCGCCCGGGGTTGTCGCCGAGCTGGAAATACTCGATGTCGTCCCACGAGCGGTTCATGTTGTCGATCAGGTTTCCCTCGGTCACCTGCAGGTGGTACAGGTCCTGGAGGATCTTGAGGTGCGGGCTGTTGATCGCGCGGCAGAGCGCCCGCAGGGTGTCGCTGGTCGCGCAGAACTGCCCGGGATGATCGCGCCAGTTCAGGGGCTCGATCACCATCACCATGCCGCTCCCGCTTTTCTCGCAGACCTCCGCCGCGCGACGAAGCGTCTCGACGACATTCGCAAACTGATGCCCCCACGGCAGGTGCTGCGAAACCCGCCCGATCACCGTGGTCACCCACTTGGCGTTGATCTTTTTGCACAGCTCGCACGACTCGCCGGTCTGCTTCACAAACTTCTCGCGGATGCCCTGGTCCCCGGTCGTCAGGGTCGGCTTCTCCCAGTCGATGTCCTGGGCGACGAAGATGCCCATCCGCACGTTGTGCTTGGCGCTGCGATCCGCGAACGCCTTGTGAAAGTTCTCGTCGCGCCAGCGCATCCCGTTGTCTTCCCACGCCGTGAACCCCTCGTCCGCGGCGAACGAAACCTGATCCAGGTCGTCCTTGGCGTGACTCGAGAACATCCCGAAGTGCGGCGCGAAGTTCAGCTTGAATCGGCCCTTGCCCGCGCCCCGCGTTGTCGACCCGGATTGATGGAGCGTTGAAGCCCCCAGCGGGCCCGAAGCAGCGACAGCAGCGCCCGCGGCGATCGACGAAGCCAGAAAATCACGGCGTTCCATGTGCAAGCCTCCTGAGTGGCGGGTGCGGGATGAGCAGCCGCGCCGCGAATTATCGAGATACCGATCACAGTCGATCAAAGCCGGCAATTTCCGCATCAACGAAAAGCCCGGTCGACCACGACCGGGCTCTTTGGTCCAACGTCCTTCAACTCACACCAGCGGCGTGCGCCCCGGCACCGCGACCGGCGGCACGGGCAGCGCCCCAAGCTCATACGCCGTCGGGCCAAGACGTTCCTTGCTCGCCAGCGCCTGCTCCCACGTCACGGTCTTGCCCGTGTACGTCGCCATCCGGCCCATGATCGCGGTCAGCGTCGATTCCGCGATCCGCCGGCCCTCGTTGATGGGCTTGCTCGCCGCGATGCTCGCGTAGAGGTCGACGTGCTCCTGCTTGTACGGGTTCATTGAGCCCGAGTAGCGCCACGCCGATTTGCCCTTGATCTCCGCCTGGCCTGATGTCGTCCGCAGCGTGCCGTCCGTGCCCGCGAAAGCCTCCCACACCCGAGCATCCGTGCCGTCGATCTGGCGGCACATGCTGTTGATGATCGTGCCGTCGGCGTACTCATACTCGACCGCGAAGTGATCGAAGATGTGCCCATACTCCGCGCCCGTGCGCACCTGGCGTCCGCCCATCGCGTAGGCGGTCTTGGGATTGGAGCCGACGACCCAGTTTGCCACGTCGAGGTTGTGGACGTGCTGCTCGACGATGTGGTCGCCCGACAGCCACGTGAAATACAGCCAGTTGCGGATCTGCCACTCCATGTCCGACCACTCGGGGAGCTTGGGCTTGACCCACAGCCCGCCCTGGTTCCAGTAGACACGCCCGTGCACGACGCGCCCGATCGCGCCGTCGCGCACTCGCTGGAGCGCCTGCAGGTAGCAGTCCTCGTGGCGACGCTGCGTGCCCGAGACCACCGCCAGCCCCTTCTGCTGGGCCATCTCCGACGCCGCGATCACCGTGCGGATGCCCGGCGCGTCCACCGCCACCGGCTTCTCCATGAAGACGTGTTTGCCCGCCTCGATTGCCGCCGCGAAATGCGTCGGGCGGAAGTGGGGCGTCGACGCCAGGATCACCGAGTCGATCCCGCCCGACGCCAGGAGCTGCTTGTAGCAGTCAAAGCCCGTGAACACACGGTCGTCGGAAACGTCGCCGCGGTCCTTGTAATTTTCCTTCAGATAGTCGCGGCAGGACTGCACGCGATCGCGGAACACGTCCGCCAGCGCCACGATCTTCGTGCCGGGCCCGGAGTCCAGGGCGTCGGTCGCCGCGCCCGTACCGCGCCCGCCGCAGCCGATCACGCCGATCCGGATCGTGTCCGACCCGCCCGCCCACGCCCAGTTCTTGGCCGACGCCGTCGCGACCGTGGCGACCACGCCGGTGGCTTTCACGAAGTCTCGACGCGTAACGCTTGGGGTCTTCTCGCTCATGGTCAGTCCTCGCTTGATTCGAACGCGCTGCGGCATCCGATGCCGACTCGCCGGGTGCTCCAGCATACCGCGCACCACGGAAACCGGGCGGCCTCGAATCCCAGAAACCTCTATGATTTGACCTCCACAGTCTGAACACAGATGGCACAGGTCCTGCCCCAACGCCCCGTCCTCTACCCCAATCAATACGTCTGGTACGTCTTCGCCTCATCCCTCGACATCATCGTCACCGTCTTCGTCCTCTCCCACCTGGGCATGCGCGAGGCCAACACCTTCGCCCAGTGGTCCATCGCCCAGTTCGGCACCTGGGGCCTGATCGGGCTCAAGTTCATCACCGTCGTGCTCGTCGTCGCCATCTGCGAGTTCGTCGGGCGACGCAACCACGTCGCCGGCCGCCGACTCGCCTGCTGGTCCATCCTCGCCTCGCTCCTCCCCGTTATCGCGGCCTTGGTTCAGGTCGGCTACCTCCTCACCCTCGGCGACCTCGAATGGACCGCTCTCCCCGCGACCGAGGCGGCGATCGAGCAGTTGGGGCCTTGAGTGTGCTGCCCCTGATTCGCTCGGCCGAATTGGACTGCTCCGGTATGATTGGGCCGTGGACATTCAGTGCCCGGCATGCCGTCAGTTGATACCGTCGGACAGCGTCAATGTCGGCGAAGGTGTCGCGGTCTGTCGCGAGTGCGGCAAGGTGTGGCGGCTTTCGGAGCTTGCCAAGAGTGCGGAGGACGAGGCCGCGGACCGCGCCGCCGGTGGCGAACCACCGCCTGGTTGCTCCATCCGCGACCATGGTGTCGAGACCGTCATAGGCGCCTCAGCACGTTCGGCTTCAGCGTGGGGGCTTGCGCTTGCGGCGGTCTTCTGGAACAGCTTGGTGTCCGTGTTCTTGACGATAGCCGGCGGCGGACTCTACTCGCACCTTGTCGGGCCACTCCCATCTTGGTATCCCGTCGGGGGTTCAACCCCGGTCAACGTCAACGGCACCTCCACAACCGTGGCGACCATGAGTCTGGGAATGGCGGTCTTTTTGTGCGTCTTTTTGACGCCATTTGCCTTGGCCGGTGCTGGTCTCATCGGCTACACCCTCCACGCGATATTCGGCCGCGTCGAGGTCGTGATCCGGGGTTCAGAGGCGTGGGTGTTCACCGGCATCGGCCGGATCGGTTGGCGCCGGCCCTTTGATCCCGCCAGAGTTGCGACCGTCCAAGTCAAGGTCTCGACATGGGAGGTCAACGGAGAGCCCCAGAGGATGATTGTGATGACAGCCGAAAGGGACGTGAAATTAGGCATGTTTCTCCCAGACACCCGCCGCCAGTGGCTCGCCGGCGTGCTCCGGAAAGTCCTGCTGAATCCGTAGCGACCTACCCTCCCCCTCCATGACTCACAAAGCCCCTTCGCCAGCGCCGGCCAACACCAATCCCGACCTCCGCGCCCTCACCGCCGACTACATGGCCACCGAAGCCCACCTGCGTCACGGCGGCGGGGCCAAGGCCATCGAGCGCCAGCACGAAAAGGGCCGCCTTACCGCCCGCGAACGCATCGCGCTCCTGGTCGATCAGGGATCAGACAATAATGCCCCGTCCGCCTCTTCCCCATCGCCCGACCCTCGATGCCTGATGCCTCGCTTCCAGGAACTCGGTCTCTGGGCCGCCCATCACATGTACAAGGAGCACGGCGGAGCGCCCGCCGCCGGCGTCGTCACCGGCATCGGACTGATCCACGACCGGCCGCACATGATCATCGCCAACGACGCCACCGTCAAAGCCGGCGCGTTCTTCCCGATGACGTGCAAGAAGATCATCCGCGCCCAGACCATCGCCATGATGGCCCGCCTCCCCCTCGTCTATCTCGTCGATTCCGCCGGCGTCTTCCTTCCGCTCCAGGAAGACGTCTTCCCCGACACCGACGATTTCGGGCGCATCTTCCGCAACAACGCCGTCATCAGCGCCGAAGGAATCCCGCAGATCGCCGCCATCATGGGCTTCTGCGTCGCCGGCGGTGGATATCTGCCGGTGCTGTGCGACACGCTCCTCATGACCGAAGGCAGCGGGCTCTACCTCGCCGGGCCCGCGCTCGTCAAGGCCGCCATCGGCCAGGAAGTCACCGACGAAGAACTCGGCGGCGCCTCCATGCACGCCTCGATCTCCGGCACCATCGACTTCAAGGAGAAGGACGACGAGAGCTGCATCAGGCGTGTGCGGCAACTGATCTCGAAGTACAACGATGGATCAGGTCTGGCGCGGCGCGAAGACTTTGCCAAGACAGCGCTGGAGGTAATGAAGAGCAACGCAAAGGAAGGGGACTCTTGGCAATCCGAACTCGACCAGCGGACACTCTCGCACCTGTCAGAGAGTGAAGTTCTGGGCACGCTTCAGGGAACAGGGTCTTGCGATATCCCGTACGATCGGCTTCTTGCCTCATGTGGCGATGGAGATGTCGTTCCCGCCCGCAATCCTCAAAACGTCTACTCCGTCTTCAAAGACAAGCCAGGACATCAGTACGACGTTCGCGATATCATCTTTGGAATCATCGACGGTGTGTTGCAGAAGAACGAACCATCCGGCGAGACCGTGCGTGTTGCCCCCGACTTCGACGAATACAAAGCCGACTACGGCCAATCCATCGTCTGCGGCTACGCGAAAATCGGCGGCCATCCCTGCGGCATCGTCGCCAACCAGAAAAAACTCGTCCAGCGTTCCATGCCCGGCGGCAAGGCCGGTCCCACCGCCTCGGTCCAGATGCCCGGTGTTATCTACGACGACTCCGCCGACAAGGCCGCCCGCTTCATCATGGACTGCAACCAGCGCAAGGTCCCCCTCATCTTCCTCCACGACACCACCGGCTTCATGGTCGGGCGCGACAGCGAGCAGGGCGGCATCATCCGCGCCGGCGCCAAGATGGTCAACGCCATGTCCAACTGCGTCGTCCCCAAGATCGTCGTCATCACCGGCGGCTCCTACGGCGCGGGCAACTACGCGATGTGCGGCAGGGCGTTCGATCAGTTCATCGCCATGGCCTGGCCCAGCGCCAAGTGCGCCGTGATGGGCGCCAATCAGGCGACCGGCACGCTCACGACCATCGAAGAAGCAAGCCGCAAACGCAAGGGCGAAACGATCGACCCCGAGACGCACAAGCAGATCTACTCGGCGATCCACGCCAGCTACACCGAGCAGGCCGACATCCGCCACGCCGCCGCCCGCGGCTGGATCGACCGCGTCATCGAGCCCCACAAAACCCGCGACGAAGTGATCGCGGCCCTCAATGCCACCCGCGCGTGGGACTACGGCAAGCCTTTCAAGACGGGTGTGCTGCAGACGTGAACGCGATCGATCGGGCCAACTTCGACGAAAGAGCCGGAGACCTTGGTTCGGCACGACGCCGCCTCATGTCGCTCGCATCATCAAGCATGTATGACCCACGACTGTGCGAGCACATCGCGCGGCTTTGCGTGAAGATGAGCGACCCCGTCGAAGCCGGGCGCTGGTATTTTCTGTCAGATTCCAGCGATGCCGAATCGCCCGCGTGCATCACCAAGTTTCTCCAGCAGTTCAATCGCCATCCCAAGCAAGCGATTCTGCAGATCCCGACAAACCTCAGGCTCGAAAGCGTGGACCGCTATCCGCCGGTCGTGGGCGAAAGGCTTCGTGCCGCCGAGTTTCGAGGCGTGCCGCGAAAGCACAAGCCCAAGCGTGGTGCGGACGGGAAGACTTGGAAAGCCCGACTCATTGGTGCCGGCTGCCTCGTCGTGGCTGCATACTTGTTGATCGCGCTCGTCGTTGGGATTGGGACTATCGGAGCATTCATTGCGAAGATCATTCGTTCCTTGTAGCGAGCCTATCCAGTCGAACCGGTCAGCGTGGCAGAAGTGCCGGTCAGTCGTGCTTCGCGTTACTTCGCGATAACGCCCTTGCCCTCACCTTCCCCCTCATCTTCGTCACGCGTGCCTTCCACAATAAACAACCAGACCCGCGATCGCTCGCGGGTCCGGTCAGAACGCATTTCACAGTGTCATCACGGCGCGGCCGTCCGCGCCCAACTCGACTCAGCGCCGACGCCGCCCCGCGAACATCGCGCCAAGGCCCAGGAGCGCCGCCGCCGAGGGCGCCGGAACGCTCGCCGAGAACTGCACGTGATCGACCTCGATGCCGCCGCTGGAATTCCTGATGTGCAGCGAGCCGATGCCGTCCCAATTCGACACGCCATAGAAGCGGTCATCGCCGGTCTCGCCCAGGTGGCTGCCGTCGGCGTGGTTTCCGGTAAGGACGCCGAGCGAAGCGCCGTTGGTATCAAAGGCCTCGAACGTGATGGTTCCCGCGCCGTCAGTCCAGACGATGCCCACGGACTTGGGCACAAAGCCCAGGATGTCGCCGTGGAACATGAACCACGCGCCGCCGTTGCCGTCGGGTGTGAAGTACGAACTGCCCGCCGTTCCAAACCCGTCGATGGCTCCGTCGTCGCCATCCACCGAATCCGTGATCCACGACGGCCCGATGGCCATGCCTCCGATGGATGAAACGCCATCCATCAGCAACCCGTCCTCAAAGTCCTCTAGCATCCAGCCGGTGTGCCCGACAAACGGGCTGTCGGCCTGGCTTAAGTATGGGGTCGGGCCGTAAAGGACGGCCGCCTGGGCGGACGCAACCCCGAAAAGGGTCGCGGCGCCTGCCAAAAGCAGGGTCTTCTTCATCTATCATCCTTCTCAAGGGACGTGCCGGCCACGCCGGCGCTCGCGGAAACAAGGGACAACCAAGTGAATATATGGCCGCGCTCAGCCGGCGCAAAGAGAATTCAGCCGCAAGCACGTTTATCGGGCCTTGGATGCGGCACGCAGCGCAGGCCGCAACACAGCGATGATTTCCATCGCTCGCGCCATGCGTCGAAGCGGCTGAACATCAGACGCGACCGGAAACCCCGACCTTCCCCTTCGACTTCACGATCCGCCCCTTCGCCACCTTGGCCCGATTCGGCGTGCGCGTCCCCTTGGTCTTCACCACGCCCGAGTAGCCCGCGTGCCCGCCCTGGGTCCGCGTCGTTTTCTTCGGGTGTGTCTTCTTGGCCGCCTTGGCCTTTTCCGGCGTCTCTCCCGCGTGCAGCGCCCGCACGACCGCGAGCACCTTCAGCGCGTGCCCCGGCGTCTTGACGCGATCAAAGCGTGCCGCCACCCTGCCCGCGCCGTCGATCACATACGTCGTGCGCAGCATCGAGCGCACGATCTTTCCGTACATGTTCTTGTCGCCCCACGCGCCGTACGCCACGCACACCTTCGGCCCCGCCGGCGTCTGCACCTCGTCGGCCAGCAGCGTGAACGGCAGCGCGTGCTTCTCCACAAACATCTTCTTCGACGCCGATCCCTGCGGGCTCACGCCAAGGATTACGCCCTTGATCTTCGTGAAGTCCGGGTGATGATCGCGGAACTGGCAGGCCTGCTGCGTGCACAGCGGCGTGTCGTCCTCCGGATAGAAGTACAGCACGACGATCCGCCCGCGATAGTCCTTCAGGCGGTGCGACTTGCCGAACTGGTCCTTGAGGTCAAAGTCCGGGGCGACTTGGCCGACGTCGATGAGAGGCATGGCCGGCTCCTTCCGACACTGGGAACGTCACTCGATCGGCGTGCCCCCGCGTCGAAACATCATTGGCGCTGCGCGAACTTGCCGAAATGGGTGAGAACCCGCAACCCGGCCTTCGGGCGGCGGTATCCGCCCTGCCGGAAATCCCCGGCCAGGAGACCTGGTATGAAGCGCACGCTCGCGATCGCGGCTCTTGTTTCGCTTGCCGGCTGTTCGATGCCTGTTCGCAACGCCGAGCAGCCGGAGCAGCCCAAGCAACCCGAGCCCCCGTCCCTCACCGGCTCGATGATGGCCCCGATCTTCCCGCGCGACTGGGTGGGCCATTGGAAGGGAAACGGCGCGACCGAGGCCGGCGGGGTGACCACGCACTCGTTCATCATGGAACTCGACATTCAACCGATCGCACGCCCCGACGGGTCCATGCCGCCGTCGTCGGGCAGCGACTCGGTGTTCCCCAAGGCTGGTGACCGCTACACATGGAAGATGACCTACACCGACCGCGCCGACAAGACCAAACCCGCGGATGTGCGCGAATACCAGGTCGTCGTCCGCGACACCCTCAGGGGCGAGTATGCCATCGACGAGGGGGGCGGGGTTGAACTTGTTACCAACGAACTGATGGGTTTGGTCTACTCCGCATTCTCGGTGGGGGACCAGCAGCTTGTGGCGAGCTACACATTCCGGCCCGAAGACAAGTTCGACGCGATCGACCTGCGGATCGTGTCCTACAGGGCGGGCGATCAGAAACCGACCGGCGACGCGGCACAGGCCATCCGCTCCGGCCCCGTGCAATCGTTGCAGGGTGGTTCCTTGCTGCGTCGAAAGGTCGCGAAGGCCAAATAGCCTTGCGACCAGCCGCCTCGCGTTGTCAGGGAATGCCGGAGGAGGGAGTCGAACCCACACGCCTTTAGGGGGCGACGGATTTTGAATCCGTTGCGTCTGCCAGTTCCGCCACTCCGGCGATGCCAGAGGATAGGCCAAGGCGACGCCGCGGAGGAATCGCTACGGGCACAGGCGCTCGCGCGACCACGACGCCGCCTGGCCCTCGGGATTCGTGCGCGTCCAACGGGCCCGGTCGTGCAGGCGTCCGCTCTCCGATCCCACCCACAGCTCGATGGCGCGGACGTGGATCGCAAACCCGCCCCAGTGCGGGGGGCGCGGTACGATCGCGTCGCCGCCGGTGACCAAGGCCGTGAGGGCGTTGTACTTCCGCGCGATCTCGATCGTGTCCAGAACCAGCTTTTCGCGCGAGACCAGCGACTGGCTCTGGTGGCTCGACCACGCGCCCAGCCGCGAGAGCAGCGCCCGCGACGCGTAGTACTCGTCGTTCTCGGCGTCGGGCAGCCGCGTGACTTCACCCTCGACGCGCGCCTGCCGCCTGGCGTGCGGCCAGAAGAACAGACACGCCGCGTGCGGATTGGCCGAAAGCTCGCGCCCCTTGCGGCTCTCAAGGTTGGTGTAAAACTTCACGACCGGCGGCTGGGCGTCGATCGACTTGCACAGCACCGTGCGCGCCGACGGCCGCCCGTCCGCGTCCGCGGTTGCCAGCGTCATGGCGTTGGGGTCGTCGTACTTTCCGGACTTGGCCGCGTCGTCAAACCACGCCAGCAGCGTGGTCATGGGCTCGTGGGGGAGCGTCGGGGGAAGGCCGCCTTTCTCGAGCATCAGGGCGATCTTGGCGGCGACGGACGCGGCGAGTGAGGTCAACCGGTTTTCTCCCTGGGGGGCGCGGAGATCTCGGGCACGACGAACAAGGCCGAGCACCGGTCCTTGCCGGTCATGCCGACAAACAGGTCGGCGATCGACGTCTGGCTGAAGGAATTCTCGATGTGCTCGATCGCCCTGTCCAGTCGCGAGTGTAGCGGACACAGCTTTGCGTGAAGAGGATTGCCCAGCGGGCATGCCTTGATCCGCTGGATGGGGTCGACGGCGTTGATGACGTCAAGAATGGAAATCGATTTGGCGTCGCGGGAAAGGGAGAATCCGCCGTTGGGCCCGCGCTGCGACGACGCCAGACCCGCCACCACCAAATCGCGCATCACCTTCGAGACGTAGCCCGCGGGCACCTTCGTGGTGGCGGCGATCTTCTCGCTGCTGAGCGGCCCGGTATCGGAGGCGGCCAGGAGCACGATGGATCGAAGGGCGTATTCCACGGTCTGGGAAAACATCGGTGCTCCGAACTAGCCCGGGCGTTTGCCGTAGCGGGCCGCCATCCACTCCTGCCGCGCCACGATGACCTCATCCCAGGTGAGTATTCGGCCTTCGTGGTCTTTCTGAACCGCCTCGGCCGCCTGTCGGCTGGCGAACGCGACGATCCAAGACCCCATCGGGGTCCGTATTCTCTCGGACATTAAATAGGCTGCGGAATCGGCTTTCAACCAGGTCCGCGCGGAATAGTCGCGGACCCAATGCTCGATGACCTTCAGATCGCTTTTCTCCGCCTTGAGTTCCAACAGGCAGCCGATGTCGTCAAAGAGCATGTGCTCGCGGTGCGTGCCGTCGATGTCGACCAGGATCGCGGCGCAACACCGGTCTTCGTTGATGAGCATGCCGCAGTCGCCGCATTCCTGGTGCCCGAGCTTCAGCTCCGGCGGGCCCGTGAGGGGCGTCTGCTGGCACGAGGCCAGCGCCCCGACGCCCATGAGCGAGGCGAACAGTGCAAAGTTTGATCGTGCACGGGGGTTCATACCGGGGACCTCTTCGAGAAGACGACGACGGCCAGCAGGAGCGGAACCACGATCCATCCGATCAGGCTCGCGCCGAACATCCAGGGTAGGGCGTCGTGATAGGTGTCCATGGCATACAACCCCGCCGGCCCGAGCACGTCGATAGAAGCGTCGATCGAGTGAAGTGCCCACATCTTGAATGCTTGCAGCGGGTTGCAGAGCGTGGCCAGAAAGAGCGACTTGACGGGGAGACGCATCGCCAGCGTGCCGGCCATGATCCCAAGGTCGCTGACAAAGACCAGCGCCAGCCACAGGAACACGCCCGTCCCCACGGCGACCGAGGCCCTGCGGGCCAGGGCCGAAACCAGCACGCCCACGCTGAGCATCGAGAGCGCCAGGAGAATCGAAAGCCCGGCGAGCCAGAGCATCGTGCGGGGCTCGGTCGCGCCGCCCTGCAAGGCAAGCACGAGAGAGCACGCGCCCAGCCCGAGCGTGATGCAGGCGACCAGCGCGCCGGCGAGGCCAAGATACTTACCAAGAACGACCTCGAGGCGGGACACGGGCTGCGCCAGAAGAAAGAGCAGCATCCCCCGCTCGCGGTCGCCGGCTATGGCACCTGCCCCCGTCGAGAGAGCCATGAGGGGAACGACGAGGAGGACGATATTGATAAGTCCCGCGGTGGTGCGTCCGAAGCCCGAGAGCCCCAGCGAACCCGTGCTCGCGGCCGAGACATACGACACGCCCAGCCCCAGCGCCAAGAACGCCAGCGAATAGAGCAGGAACGAGCGGGCCCGGAGGGCGTCCCGCAGCTCGCGCCACGCGAGCGTGAGCACGTTGGAGATCATCCCCGGCGCGTGCGCCTCGACAGCCTCGCGTGTTTCCAGTGCGGTCGCGCTCATGCGTGGTTCTCCTGACCCAGGCTGGCGTCACGCGGCGAGAGCAGCTCAAAGTCATCGACGCTCAAGCGTGCCTCGGCGAGCAATCGGAGCGGGACGGCCTTCTGCGTCGCGGGGACCGGCACCAGGATGCCCACGCCGTTGAGCGTCGGCGCAAACCCGTGCCCCCTGAGCAGCTCCATCGCCAGCGCCCGCGACGGCGCGGGCATGTGCAGGTGGAGCACCGAGCCCGCGCCGAGCTTCGCCACGAACTGATTCACCGGCACCTCGGCGTTGACCCTGCCCTTTTCGAGCATCAGCACGCGCTGGGCCAGCGACGTGACCTCGTCGGCGCGGTGCGACGCGAAAAGAAGCGATCGACCCTGGCCCGAGAGGCGACCAAGGAGCGCCACCAGCTCCGCGCGCCCGCACACATCAAGGCTGGCGGTGACCTCATCCAGCACCAACAACGGCGGGTCACCAAGGAGCGCGATGGCCAGCGCCAGGCGCTGCTTCATGCCGCCCGACAGCTCGCGGATGCGCTTGCCGCCCTGGTCCGGGATGCCGACGTGATCGAGCGTGGCGTCGAGGTCGACGCGCGCGACGCCCTTCAGGCGCGCGAAGAGCGTGACGGCCTCCCACACGCGGAGGTCGTCATAGAACGCGAGCTCCTGCGGCACATACCCGATCAGGCTGCGAGCGCGCTTGCCGTCCCGCGCGATGTCGCGCCCGCCGACGCTGATGGTCCCCTCAAACGAGAGCAGCCCCAGCACGCAGCGGATGATGGTCGTCTTGCCGGCGCCGTTGGAGCCCCAAAGGGCAAGCGATTCGCCGCGAGCCAGGGCGAGGCTGATGTCGCCGGCTGCTGTGAACGAGCCGAACTTCTTGGTGAGGTGGTCGACGCGGATCATGCCACAGTTCCCTTCCGGCGGATGGTGAGCGAGAACGCGCGGGACGCGAGATACACCAGCGAGGAAACCGAGGCCAGACCCAGGCCAGAGATCGCGAGCGCCAGACGCGATGGTGCGGGGCTGGAGTTGGTCGCGACACGAACGGGCGACGTGAGCGGCGCGGGATCAAAGAACTTTGGTTCGGGCCGAATCGCCGGGATGGCGCGTCCGACAAACTCGATGGCCTGCTGCGCGGGGCTAAAGAGGAGGAGGCGCAGCTTGGGCTCGCGGTCGAGCAGGTTTTCAAAGAGCGTGACGGATTCATGGGCGAAGTCGCCGATCCCGTCCCTGTCGGCGTCGTACCCCGCGTAGTCGGTCCAGAAATTCCCGCGGTCTTTCGCGGCGAACTCGTTGCCCGTCAGTTCGCCGCGCCCCGACACGCACACCTGCTCGATGTTGTCAACGAAATTGTTGGCGGCGATGACGTTGCCCTTCACCGACGGGAGAAAGGTGAGCCCGACGTCGTTGCACGCGATGGTGTTGTGCGAGATGTCGCCGGGCTTGAGATTGGTGAAGGGTGAGCCGTCGAGATAGACGCCGGCGCGATTGCCGGCGATGAGGTTGTCGGTGATGGAGAACTGGTCGGTCTCCTTGAGCCCGATGCCGTAGCCCGACGGCCCGCGGTTGGCGAGCAGGCGGTTCCCGCGCAGCGCGACGCCCTTGCTGTACATGAGGTACACGCCGACCGAGTTGTGCGTGAGCTCGTTGTTCTCGATCAGCACATCGTCGGAGTACATGAGGTGGAAGCCATAGCGGCAGCGCCGGCTGGTGTTGTTGCGGACCGTGACGTTCTGCGAATACCACAGGATCGCGTCGCGCCCGTCGTGGATGGTGTTGCGCTCGACGAGGGCGCGGTCCGAGCGCCAGAGACGCAGGCCGTCGCCGCGACGCGCGATGTCGAGGTCCTTACCGCCGATGAAGTTGCCCCTGACGATGGCGTCGGGGGCCTGCTTGAGGTCGATACCGAAGAGAATGTCTTCGAGCGTGTTGTTCTCGATCACGGCGTGATCGGCGAGCACGCGGATCGCCGCGTTCTCCTTGTCCAGGTCGATCCCGGTGTCGCGCACGATAAACCCGCGGAACGTGACGTTGGGCGCCGCGATCTCGACGATGTCGCCCGACCCCATCCCGTCGATCACGACGCGCCCCTGCGCGATGAGGGAGAGCGGCCTGTCGACGCGGATATGCTCGCGATAGGCGCCGGCCGGGACCAGGATCGTGTCGCCCGGCTTGGCGGCGTTGATGAGCCGCCCGATCACGCCCGCGTTGAGTGCAACGCCCGCGGCGTCGCGCACGCCGGGCCCCTCGCTCGGCGGCGGCATTGTGTCCTGGGCGAGCGCCGGCGCGAGCCTGAGGCTCCCGAACCCCACCATGCAGGCGCCGATCACGCCCAGACGCGAGGCGGTAGCGAGGATGGAGCGTGTCGCGTTCATGCCGCGGCCTTGAGGTTCCGTGCGGCGGCCAGGGCCAGCGGGCGATAGGCCCGCCGGTGGAAGAAGAATCCCACGAGAATGAGCGCGCCGCTGGCGACCGCGAGCCAGTAGCCGGTCCCGAGCTCCGCGTAGGTCTTGAACTGGCCGATGCCGCCCTCGCCCAGCACCGTCGGCACGAACGGCTTGACGGAGTTGGAGAGCGGCGCGTGCGGATCGAGATTGAGCCCGAAGTTCCTCATCCAGTAGTACAGGTCGACGATGAAGCCCACGGGAAAGCCGATGACCGGAATCGCCAGCAGCACGGCCCACTTGCTGTGCACGAACGCCGCCACCTCGACCATCAGCACCATTGCGATCATCAGGTACACCGACGCCGAGCGCTCGAATGCGGCCGCCTCGCCCAGCGGGCGCATCCCGATGTAGTGGTTGAGCCCGTCGATCTCCTTCACGTCCTCGGTGAGGTTGTTGACATACGCCGTCAGGAACAGGCCGTTCGGATACTGCGGCGCTTCGAGCTCCATGTGCCAGTAGGGGAAGAAGATGGAGACCAGGAGGAGGATCCTCGCCACCATGAAGGTGACGGTGGGGGTGAGGTAGCGGGCCCGGTTGGCGCGGAATTCCTCATCGGGGACGCGGGGGCCGATGAGTCGGGAGAGCAGGGTGGACATGGTGGACCTCCGTTGAGGAATCGGGTTGTCGGGAAAAGTGCCGTGCAAACTCTCGCCCGCACGGCACGCACACGAGGAGACCTACTTGGCGCTGGCGGTCGTCGCGGGAGCCTGTCCCGCGTCGGCCTTGGCGGCCTTGGGCTTGATGTGCAGGTAGCCCATCATCTCGAGGTGGAGGGCCGAGCAGAACTCCGTGCAGTAGAACGGATAGGTGCCGGGCTTGTCGGCGACGAACTCAAACTCGGTGAACTCGCCGGGCTCGATCGAGAGGTTGACGTTGTAACCACCGATGCAGAACCCGTGCGTCGCGTCCTTGGTCTGCTCCATCGCCACGATCCGCCATGTGACGTGGTCGCCCTCCTCAATCATCACATGCTCGGGTGAGAAGTGGCTTCGGATCGCGGTCATGTTGACCGTGACCTTGTTCCCGTTGCGGACGACGCCCTCCTTGCCCTTCTGGGGCGAGTTGGGATCGAGCGACTGCGTGTGCGGGTTCCAGCCGATCTCGGGATACACATCCCAGCTCTTGAGCTTGTCGGCCTTGATCATCTGGCAATAGTGCGGCTCGCCCACGCCGATCGGCGAGTCGTAGATCACCGGCATCGTCGTGCCCGGGTTCACGATGTCCAGAAGCTGGAAGTTCTGCGGGAGCAGCGGGCCCGTCGTCAGGAACCGGTCCACCGACCACTTCGACATCGAGATCAGGTAGTTGCCGTCCGGGCTCACCGTGTCGCCCTCGGCGGCGCACAGGTGCCCGATGTTGTACTGCACCGGCGTCTTCTGTACCAGTTTCCACGGCTCGTCGGCGTTCTTGCTGTCGTACTCGCCGCCCAGGGACCACCGCGCGACGGCGCTGTCGAGGAACAGCGACGTGTAGGCGTAGCCCTTGTCGTCGAACTGCGTGTGCAGCGGCCCAAGGCCAAGCTCGACCTGAGCCTCCTTCACCGCGTCAAAGTCAAGGATCGGGATGCCGTAGTCGTCCTTGCCGCTGTACTTCTTGTCGGCGATCGCCTTCTTGATCCTGTCGATCGAGTAGACGGTGACGTGCGGGTCAAGCTTGCCCGCGACGACCATGTACTGGCCGTTGGGCGTGACGTCCACGCCGTGCGGGCTCTTGGGCTCGGGCGCGAAGTGCAGCACGCCCTCGGCCGCCGAGACGTCCATCGGGATCACCGAAAAGCCGTTGATCTTCTTGGCCTTGCCGTCCTTGAAAACCTTTTCGGCCTTCTTCCAGTCGACGATGTGCAGGTAGTCGGTGTCGCGCTGGCTGGCGCCGGCCTCGAACGGCGGCTTGCCGCTCTCGATGCCGCCCGTTGCCATCTCGCTGTTGAACGAGTTGACGAAGAAGAACCCGTCGCTGGCGAGCTTGCCCGCGTCGGCCAGGTCCTGCCAGTA
>JAEUJA010000182.1 GCA_016793195.1 Phycisphaerae bacterium | reverse complement strand
CGACGTCCCCCGCGGCGGCGTCGCGGCCAGCCCCGACGCGGCGGCCAGGATCGCCAAAGAACTCGGCGGACCCGTCGTCGTCAAAATCCAGGCCTGGACCACCGGTCGAAAGGCCATGGGCGGCGTGGTCTTTGCCAAGTCAGACGCCGAAGCCCGCGACGCCGCCACGCGCCTGCTCGCCATGAAGGTCGGCAACTTCCCCGTCACGCACGTGCTGGTGGAAGAACAGCTGAAGATCGCGCACGAACTCTTCGTCTCGCTCACCATCGACGATTCGACCCGACGCCCCGTGCTCCTCATCGCCGGCGGCGGCGGCACCGGCATCGAGGAACGCGCCGCCAGCGTCTCGCGGATTCCCTGCGATGTCGCCGGCGGCCCCGAGGCGGCCGCGCTCGCCGCCGCGATCGCCAAGTCCGGCGTGCCCGAGGCCTCGCGCGCCACGCTCGCCGACGCCGCACGAAAAATGTTCGATGCCGGACGCGCCGTCGAGGCGCGCAGCGTCGAGATCAACCCGCTGGTGGTGCTGGCGGACGGGCGTGTCATGGCGGCCGACTGCCGCATGACCATCGACGACTACGCCGTCTTCCGCCACCCCGAACTGGGCATCGAGATCGCGCGCGAGCTCGACCACCCCCCCACCGCGCTCGAACGCCTCGCGTACCGCATCGAGCAGGAAGACCATCGCGGCACGTTCTTCTTTGCCCAGATGAACACCGGCGCGCCCGCGGGCGGCAAGGGCCTGATCGGCTTCCACGGCGCGGGCGGCGGCGGGTCGATGATGTCCATGGACGCCATCGCCGCCGAGGGCTTCACGCTCGCCAACTTCTGCGACACCAGCGGCAACCCCTCGGTCGCCAAGGTCTACCGGGCCGCTCGCATCATCCTCAGCCAGCCCGAGCTCGTCGGGTACTTCGGGTCCGGCTCCGGCGTGGCGAACCAGGAGCAATTCTGGAGCGCGTACGGCCTGGCCAAAGCGTTCAACGAAATGAAGCTCGACATCCCGTGCGTCATCCGGCTCGGGGGCAACGGCGAGGACCGCGCCGTCGACATCCTCACCAGCGCCTGCCGCGGGCTCGGCGTGAAGGTCGAGGGATTCAAGAAAACCGACCCGCCGGCGCGGATCGCGGCACGATTCGCGGGCCTTGTCGAAGAGCGTCGCGCCGCCGACGGCACACTCCCGGCATGGACACCCCGCACGCCGAGCAAGCCCGCGTTCGTCGGAAGCGGCGTCTCGATGGAGGTCCGCGGCGGGCGCGTCTGGATCGATCCGGCGGCGTGGCGCTCGCACGGCGCGGCGATCGCGGCGCGCTCCGGCGGCCTCCTGCGCGACGAGGGCGGCACGCCCGTCGCCACCCTGCCGCCCGAGACATTCGCAACCAAGGACAACGAACTGATCGCCTGCGAGGTCGAGTGTCTTCGCGACGGGATCGGTGGTTTCTTCGTGGAGCTGGACATGCCGGACCTTGCCCCCGGCCGCTGAACCCTGTGGCGCAACGCTCGGGCGATCGAGAGACCCGCGCGGGGCGCCCGCGGAGACAAGAACAAGGAAGAGTGTCCCAGCCAAGACGATTTCAAGGAAGCGTGGTTCAAGGAAGATTCGTATGGGCCGTGTCAATTCGTTCGACGACGCTGTTTCGCTCATCGAGCCCGGGATGAACGTCTTCATCCACGGCGGGAGCGCCACCTCCACGCCCATGATCGAGGCGCTGACCCGGCGCCAGAACCTGCACGGCGTGAAGCTCTACCACCTGCACCTGGCCGGGCCGGTCGGCTTTGCCGATCCCGCGTACAAGGGCGGCGTCACGTCGTGCTCGATGTTCGTGGGTCAGAACCTGCGCGACGCGGTGCGCGAGGGGCGTGCCGAATACATCCCGGTCTTTCTCTCCGATATCTCCGGGCTCTTCCGCGCCGGGCGGATCAGGCTCGACGCCGCGATCGTGCAGCTCTCGCCGCCCGATCGTCACGGGTTGTGCTCGCTGGGCATTTCGGTCGACGTCGCCCGGGCCGCGGTCGACACCGCGGGGCTGGTGATCGCGGACGTCAACAAGCAGATGCCGCGCACGCACGGGAACACGGTCGTGCCGCAGTCCAAGCTCGCGGCGTGGGTCGAGTCGGACCGCCCGCTGCACGAGCACCACCCCGAGCCCAAGGCCGAGGTCACCGAGCGGATCGGCGAGATCGTCGCGGGATTGATCGAGGACGGCTCGACGCTCCAGATGGGCATCGGCGCCGTGCCCGACGCCGTGCTGGCTCGCCTCGCCAACAAGCACGAGCTGGGCATCCACACCGAGATGTTCTCCGACGGCGTGGTCGACCTGGTCAAGGGCGGCGTCATCACCAACCGCACCAAGGGCGTCCACCCCGGGCGCAGCGTCACGAGCTTTGTCATCGGCACCCAGCGCCTGTTCGATTTCGTCAACGACAACCCGCTCGTCGAGTTCCACCCCGCCGACCGCACCAACGACACCTCGCTCATCCGGCGCAACGACCGCACCATCGCCATCAACTCCGCCCTTCAGGTCGACCTCACCGGACAGGTCTGCGCCGACAGCCTCGGGCACAACATCTACTCCGGCATCGGCGGGCAGATGGACTTCATCCGCGGCGCAGCCCTCTCGCGCGGCGGCAAGGCGATCATCGCCCTCCCCGCCACCGCCGCCGGCGGGCGACTCTCCCGCATCGCCACCGAACTCACCCCCGGCGCGGGCGTCGTCACCACGCGCGGGCACGTCCACTGGATCGTCACCGAATACGGCGCGGTCGACCTCCACGGGCGCTCGCTCCGCGAACGAGGCGAGGCCCTGGTCTCGATCGCCCACCCCGATTTCCGCGCGGAGCTTCGGCGAAGCCTCGCGAATGTCCGCCACTACATCCTCGGCTGATTCCCCGGAGCACGCGAGCACCCCATGGCCATCCTCATCGACCAGCACACACGCGTGATCGTCCAGGGCATCACGGGACGCGAG
>JAEUJA010000181.1 GCA_016793195.1 Phycisphaerae bacterium | reverse complement strand
CGAATCCTCCCCACGCCGCCTACCATCCGCCCGAACCGCGGCCCCGTCGTCTAGCCTGGTTCAGGACACCACCCTTTCACGGTGGGTACATGGGTTCGAATCCCATCGGGGTCATCACCTCCGCTCCGGCGGAGGTTTTTTGTTTTTGGCCGCGATCACACACGCGCCCACACTCAACCAATTCGCTTGTATTTAGGCTTTTTTCGGATTCTCGATGATCGCGGCGGTTTTCGTCGTGGTCGCGCGTGGTATCGCTCGGGCGCGCGTGTGGTGCCGGTTTTGTGGCCGGTTTTTCGATAGCCGCCGCGAGGTCCATGTACACGTCCTGAGCCTGGAGGTAGTGCTGCGCCGCGATCAACGGGCTGTGCCCCAGCCATGCCGCCACGTCCCGCGCCGGGTACTTCGCCGCCCATTCCGTCGCGCAGCTCGCCCGCATGTTGTGGAACAGGCGCGGCCACGACTTCTCGCCCGCCTTCGCGATGATCCGCTCAAACTGAGTTCGCAGATTGATCGACCCATCGCGGAGCCGGGGCACGACCGCTTCGACGCCAATCTCCGCCCGGTCGAAGAGGTCTTGCAGGATCGGACGCAATTCGGGCGCGATCGGGACCACGCGCACCGCGTGCCCTTCGTGCCCTGCCGTTTTGGGGCTCCGCACGTTCAATCTGCCGCGTTCCCAATTCACGTCACCCCATCGAAGGGCGACGATTTCGGAAGGGCACCGGAGGCCCGCATAGCGGCTTAGGCCGATGATCGCGCGCCACTCGTAATCGGGACAGGCCGCGAGAATCGCCCGAATCGCCTTGGGATCGACGTAGTGGGCGCGGTCGGGATTCGACTGCGAACCGGCCCTCAGGTGGGCGAAGGGATTGGACGCGATCCAGCCCCAGCGCACCGCCTTGGCGAATACAGACTTGGCGACGCGGACCCGCTTGGCGATCGTGGCCGGGGCCAGTTGCTTCGTAGTCTCCGTGCCGTCCGCGTTCTTGACCTTGACGGGCTCGCCGATCGCTTTCCGCCAAGTGTCCGCGTCGGCGGGCGTAATCGTGTCGATCGGCTTGCGTTCACCGAAGTACTCTCGCAGCATGTCCAGGGCTTGGGCATAGGTCGTGCGCGTGCCCGCCTTGACGACGGCCGTGGAGTCGAACTGCTCAAGGAGTTTGCCGAGCGACACGACGGCCGTGTCCGCTCGCGGTTGGCAGAGGCCAAGCGCGACCACACGCGCATACACACGCGAATCGAGCCCCGCGAGCCACGCCACACCGTCGGGATGGAGCGTGCAACCAAGCCGGTAGGACTCAAGCACGCGCTCAAAGCCAGCGAGCGCGGTTCTCGCCGCCGCCTTGGAGCACTTACCGACGCGCAGGCCCTTCTGCTTTCCCGCTGCGTCCCGAAACTTCAGCTTGGCCAGGTCACCGTCTTTGCCTTCCCATCCGATGCTCGCCATTGGTCAGCGTCCTTTGTTCGCCTTGCCCTTGGGCTCGATCACGATTCGGAACCCCAAGTAATCCGCCAGCCGTTCGATCGTTTCGACCGTCATCCCGCTCTGGCCATTCACCAGCCGCGACAACTGGGCCGCCGATATGCCCGACTCCTTGGCGATCCGATAGCGGGTCTTGCCGCTCGTCTCAACCGCCCGCCGAATCTTGTCCAGTAGCTGCGCCATGCGAGCAGTCTACCACAATAGTTGTTGAAACGCAACTACATTCCATTGATTCACCCGCCGCGATCATCCATGCCGATGATCCTGCCTGCGTCGGCATCCCGAGTTCTTCGGCCACTGCGATCCGCTCGGCGAAGATGTGCGCCGCCTCGTCGTTGACGGGTTCGTATCCGTCCCGCACCAGCCGAAGAATCGCGGGCCGATTCAAGACGATCGCGAGCGCCCGCGCGGCCGTCATCGCAGACTTGGGAGTAAAACCAAGCGCGTCGTAGGCAGACCGGAGCACTACCCCGGCTCTCCCAAGATCGACAAGCAACTCGGGGAGGGTCATACGAGCATCTCCCCGTCGCTGTCGCAGTCCGTGGGCTTGTCCCCGGTGTCACCGTCACCATTACCCACGTCGTTCCCGGCGTTCGCGGGGGTTTCGGTGACGGTGACGGTGGAGACAAGCCGGAATCGTTGCGCAGGTCGGCCACCCTTCGGGCCGTGGGCGTCGGTTTCCCAATGCCCGATGCCCGCTTCCGCCAGCGCCGACAGGGCGCGTTCCGCCGCGTCGGGATCGCCGCGATATGCCCGTACCCCGTGCGTCAGGTCGCGGGCGGTCACCGTGCCGCCCTTGCGTTCGATCCATTCCACCAGGCGGCGGGTTTCCCGGTCGTCGTCACTCTCGGACAGGATCGCATAGACGCGCCGGGCTTCGTCACCGAACCACCGGGCCAACACCACGCCCGCCGCGATGCTCGC
>JAEUJA010000166.1 GCA_016793195.1 Phycisphaerae bacterium | reverse complement strand
AAACTTCGGCGGCTACTCCGTCTTCGCCGGCGTCGGCGAGCGCACCCGCGAGGGCAACGACCTCTGGCGCGAAATGAAAGAGGCCGAGTACACCGACGAGAAGGGCCAGAAGGCCCACGTGCTCGACAAGGTCGCGATGGTCTTCGGCCAGATGAACGAGCCGCCGGGCGCGCGCCTCCGCGTCGCCCTCTCGGCCCTCACCATGGCCGAAGAGTTCCGCGATGCGTCGGGCAAGGAAACCCTGATGTTCGTGGACAACGTCTTCCGCTTCACCCAGGCCGGCTCGGAAGTGTCGGCCCTCCTTGGCCGCATGCCCTCGGCCGTGGGTTACCAGCCGACGCTCTCCACCGAGATGGGCGAGCTTCAGGAACGCATCACCTCCACCGCCAAGGGCGCCATCACCTCCGTGCAGGCCATCTACGTCCCCGCCGACGACCTCACCGACCCCGCGCCCGCGACGGCCTTCACGCACCTCGACGCGTTCATCGTGCTCTCGCGCCAGATCGCCGAGAAGGGCATCTATCCCGCCGTCGATCCGCTCGCCTCGACCTCGCGAATCCTCGATCCGCAGATCATCGGCGAGCGCCACTACCGCGTGGCCCAGCGCGTGCAGCGAATCCTCCAGCGCTACAAGGACCTGCAGGACATCATCGCGATCCTGGGTGTCGACGAGCTCTCGGAAGAGGACAAGGCGACCGTGGCCCGCGCCCGCAAGATCGAGCGCTTCCTGTCCCAGCCCTTCCACGTCGCCGAGCAGTTCACCGGCTTCAAGGGTGTCGACTCGCCGCTCGAGGCGACCATCGACAGCTTCGAACGCCTGTGCAACGGCGAGGGCGACAGCCTGCCCGAGGGCGCGTTCATGTACGTCGGCACGCTCGAAGACGCCAAGGCCAAGGCCGAGAAGATGGCCAAGGGTTGATCAAGCGACCATCGCCGATCAGAAATCCGAATCCGTATCACCTTTTCCGCCGCGCCGCCAGCAGCCCCGCGAGAGAGGCGAGCGCCAGCACGCCGGGGGCGGGGACGGTGGCGGTCCACATGACGGCCTCCAGACGCCCGCTGGTGGCCAGGGCCGTGCCCACGACGGTGATGACGTTCCCCTCGCGTGAGACGGCCCTTGCGTCGGACGCGACGTAGTTGGGCCCCAGCGAGGGGTGCAGGTCAATGAAGCCGTCGGGCGAGTCGCTGATCCACGCGCAGGCGTGGTCGCCGACATCGAGGATGCGGGCCCAGCCGACGTGGACCTCGCCGGTGGTGGCGGCGACGGTGGAGTAATAGGCCTCGGGGGGCGCGAGGTTGATGAAGCTCTCGGCGGTGTTGTGCCAGAGGGCGGCGTAGGTGCGGTTGCCGAACTTCGAGAAGCCGACCTGAGTCTCCGCGGTCATCGCACGGACGGACGCGCCGCGCGAGCCGGCGGGCGTGATGTCGATGTAATCATTGGGAGAACTGTTCCAGATCAGAGCACGGCCCATGTTAAGGCTCTGAAAGTCCGCGGCCCCGCCCTGGCGCACGCCGTCGGTCGCAATTGCACCCGAGGTTCGCGCCCCGCGCGGGTGGAGGTCGGTGAACGTGCCCGTCGAGATGTCCCACAGCGCGGCGTGGTCGTCTCCGAATTTCGTGACATTGCCAACAGCTTGGTTATCGAAAATGTACCTCGCCGTGGACGACGTGTAAGAACCCGTTGCCGGGTGCAGATCGACCAGGGTTGTAGCGGAACCAGACCACGCGACCGCATGGCCGGCGGTGTCGCTGTAGAGATGCCCAACTTGGCGGATTCCATGAGCGCCGAGCACTTCTCCGCCCCACCAACCGAGTGGCCTCGGATCAAGAATCTCTACGGACTGGGTATTGCCGCGCCAGATCGCGGGAAGGAAGGTGGAGATCGAATCGGGGAGCGTGTACTTTCCTCCCTGAATTCCCGAGGCGGACGCGTTGCCTTGCGAATGGCGAGCTCCTTCGGGATGCAATGACTTGCCGACCCACTTGGTTTGGGCCAAGCACTCGGCGCTCGTGGCGAGCACGAGCGCCGAGGCGAGCATCAAGAATGACCGCGCGGGATGGGTATTCATGCGTGTGCTCCGATCGGCGGACCAATCATCCACCGATCACGTCGGAGTACACATCAATGAACTCGTCCACATCGTCGCCGTTGACCAGGCCGTCGTCCGTGACGTCGGCGAGTTCTTCGCCTTCCGCGTAGGCATCCCAGAACACTTGCAGGTCATTCGAGTCCGCCATCCGGTTCTGGTTGGTGTCGGCGGTGCAGAGGCGGATGAAGACCGAGTGGGCGTAGCAGGTCGGAACGCCCCAGTCGCCGGGCCCGGAGGGGGGCGGGTTGATCACGCCCTTGCCGATGTACACGGGGTAGAGCCACTTGCCGGCGCTCCCGCCGCTAGCGATCGTGTGATAGTCGCCGAGGTAGCCGTCGCTCGGGAAGACGGCGAAGGGCTCGGGCGTCAGGGCCTTGGTGTAGACGTTGGTGGTGCCGTTCGGCCATCCCGTGATCCGGGCGTAGTAGACCTCGACCAGACGCCCATCCTCGGTGTTGGAGGCGTCGGGGATGGTCGGCGCTTCGGTCTCGGCCCGATTGTCGTAGAACATGAGGTTGATCGCGCCGGCGCAGTCGATGGCGATGGCGGGCATGAACTGGTCCGGGCCGCGACCGTCGGTGTTGATATCCAGATCGAGCATGTCGTCGGTGAGGTGAAGTACGTCGTCGGGGTCTGTCCCGAAGATCCATTGCTGCGTCGGGAAGTCTTTAGTTCCGCGGAAGATCCATATGTCGGAGTTGCCGTCGGGTTCGCCTTCGGGCGTAATCCCGCTGCGACCCGCGAACGCGACGTAGATCGTGTTGGTGGCGCGGTCGATGGCGATCGAGGGGGCGTTGGCGCGCCGGTCGACGTAGAAGGGAGTATCGGAGATCGCCGTGGCGGGGACCTTGGTTCCGATCGCCTCGACCAATCCGTCTCCAAGCTTGATCGGGACACTCCCGCCCGGCTGCCAGGTGTAGCCGTCGTCGTCGGACCAGATCACATATGGGCGGCGTTCGTTGTAACAGCCCGGGCCGCCGCTACCGACGTTGGTGTCGCGGACCACCGCGACGATGTCTCCTTCGTCGGTGACGACGGGCATCGAGCCCCAGCCGCGGTAGTTGCACGTCGGCGTGCTCTCGCAATTCGACGCCGCGGGGTTGATCGGGATCGCGGAGTTGCTCGCCCAGGGCGAGAAGATGGAGGAGACCGGGGCGCGATAAACCCAGACCTTGTCGGTGGCGCAGCCGGTTCCCGACCGCATGCTCATCGTGTAGTAGTTGATCTCGCCGAAGGGGACCGAGGACGGGCCGATGGCGAGCCAGGGCTTGTCGGCCAGCCCGTCGTTGGCGATCGTGGTGATCGGGTTGGCGCTCCATTGCGTCATGGTTTGCCCCGGATCGTAATAGGTGAAGCGCATGCCGCCGGGGTCGCCGTTCGGGACCGAGCCCACCAGCGCGCCGATGTAGATGCGGCCGTTGAAGGTGGTGAAGGTCGTGGCGAACGGATCACCGCCGAGCAGAGCCGGGCCGGGGTGGAAGGTCGGCACCGTCACCGTCGCGTTGGTCGTCACGACCGGCGCATGGTCGTACGACCCGACGAGTAGAAGTTTGTGGTCGGTGGGGGAGCCGCTGGCGGCGACTTCCCACCAGCGTACACCGTCGGGGCTGACCTGCTTCTGTCCGCTCACGGTGAGCACCTGCGCGGCCGCGCCGCTACAGAGAATCAGAGAGAGAGAGAGAGAGAGAGAGAGAGAAAGTCCGCTTCATGGTGATACCTCCGGTATAGGCCCCACAGGGAAACCATACCCCATGAACCCGGACTTTCCAGTGAGTTTTCGGGCGTGTGATGAGTTTTCACCGCGCGTTCGCACGGGGTTTGTATGAACTTACGAACCGCGTGCGAACGGGAGACTCGGCTGCGTCGGCGCTCCGCGCCCACTTCTGTGGGCACCATCCGCGCCAGCGCGCACGTTCCGCCCCGAGTCCCCCGCGCACCGCCAGCGCAAAGAGCCCATCCGAATTCGAGATAACGATTGTTCCAGCCCGCCCTACGCCGCCAGGTCGATGTCCGGCCCAGCATCAGGCTCGTCGAACAGCCCCGACTTGCCCCACTGGCTCTTGGGCAAGTGTCGATGATGGATCGAAACCACCCGCGCCACCTGACGCGTGAACAACTCCGCCAGCGTCGAAAGCGTCCGACGCAATTCCGCCGAAAACGGCGTGCGCTGGTCGCGATAGAACGTCATCACCCCGAGGCACTCGCCCTCGTGGCGGCACGAGATCGCCACCATCTCCGCGTTCCCGATCCAGTCCATGCTCTCGCCGAACACCCGCACGATCTCGGATTGCCCTCGATAGCCGACCAGCCCCACGCTCCGCTCCAGCTTCGGCGCCACCACCCCCGCCATCGATTCCAGCAGAACCTCCGCCGAGTCCTTCGGGCCGTCGTAGTTCACATACGCCCCGAGGCTGAAGTCCCCGCTGGTCGCCGGCAGGAAGATCGCCGCGTTGGTCGGCCCGGTCTTGGTCAGGATGTACTGCAGCGCCGCCCGCAGCAGGCTCTCGATATCGAGCTCGCCGCGGATGATCGATTGAAACTCGCCCGCCATCGACGACGACGCCAGCGTCTCCGACAGATCGTTGCACGCCCCCGCCATCTCCTGGCGGCGCGTCTGATCGTCGTCCAGCTTCTTCCCGCTCAGCTTCTTGCACAGGCGACGCAGTCGGTCCGTGCGCTTCTCCCGCGCCCGCGCCAGCTTGGCCCGGTCCAGCGTCGCCGAGAGCCGGCGCACCAGTTCGTTCCCTTCGCTCCGCACCGACAGGATGTCCGCCGCCCCGCTCTGCATCGCGTGCACCGCGTCGTCCAGGCGCGGATCGTCCATCTCCAAGACCACGGCGGTCGCCGGGAAGGCGTCCGCGATCTCTTTCGCAAACTCAAAGGCATCACAGTCCGCCAGGTCCACGTGCACCAGAAGGAGATCAAACGCCTCCCGCGCCAGCACCCGCCGCGCCTCGCCCGCCGACGCCGCGAACGCGTTCGCCTCCGTCCGATCGTGCAGATACGCCGCCGCGAGGTCCTTCAACACCCGCGACGACGCCACGATCAGCACCCGGGCGTCCAAACGCCCACCGCGATCTCGCGCGTTCCCTGGATTACTCTCCGGCGTGCGGCTCATCCGTGCGTCCCCGGAACCTTCGACGCGGCGGTCCTTCGCCACGCCATGACTCCCTCAGTCGGCCATCCAAGCACCCCGGATAAGTCCGGCTTGGATATTCGCCGCCAGACGCCCCAAACCCACAATGCGGGCCCGAGCCAATCAACCTTGTCCTTCGTCAGCCCCGCCTACGACGCCGTCCGAGAGCGCCGACGCGATCCCTCGTCGTCCCCCTCAAGACCGAGCAGCGACACCAGCTTCAGCGCCACCGCCTCGCCCGCCAGCGGCTTGGAAATCACGCCGTCAACCCCCGCGTCGATCGCGCGCTCGCCCATCCCCGCCCCGCGGCACACCACCAGCCGGATGTCCTTCAGCGCCGCGTCACCCCGCAGCCGACGGCACAACCCCGGCACGTCCAGCCACGAAAGCCCCAGCTCCACCACGATCGCGTGCGGCCTGAAACTCATGGTCAAAAGGCCCGCGTCGTACCCGTCCGTCGCCACGCGCAGCTCAAACCGCCCGTCACGCTCCAGCGCCTGACGCAACGTGTTGATCGACTCCTCGTGGTCGTCGATCAATAGCACACGCTGGCGATCACCCTCCAGCGACCCCGTCGAGATGCTGTTCGCCCGCATGAACCGCAGCAGTTCCTCGCGCGGAATCCGCCGGAACTTGCTCCCCGGCACGCGAAAACCGTCCAGCCGCCCGGCGTCAAAGCACCGGATGATCGTCTGCTGGCTCACCTTGCACACCAGGGCCGCCTCGCCCGTGGTAAAAATCTTCTTCCCCGCCCAGGGATTCGACGCACCTTGGGTTTCCATCAGCTTTGCCCCCGACTCTCCCCGCCACACTCACGGCGGGTAGACGGAAGTACGCTCCAAACCGCCCATCGGCTCCCTCGACACACCCCGTCGGGCCGATTCTGCGCGGTTTGACGCCCCCCATCCGGCATCGATACCTTCCAAAATAGGAACAAGTGCCCGAGAACCACCCGGACCACAAGGCACTCCATCAGTAGAAAGACCCGACGTCCGACCTCATGCGCCAAACCCGGCGCGACTCGTTCACCCGCCGCCCCTGGGCGAATGAAGCCGCCGCCACTTGGTCACCGCCTCCGGCTCGCGCGGATACATCGGCAGCAGCTCGTCGGCCGCCACCGCCACCAGCCCCACCGACGCCGCCAGGCACGCGCCCGCCTCCAACACCAGCGGCCTCACTTCCAGCCCCCGCGCCGCCGCCGCCGCCCGCATCGCCTCCGGCAAAAATCGATCCGCCGCCAACGCCGCGGCCTCAAGCCCCGCGAGGTCCCCCGCGTCCATCAGCCGCCCCGCCTCCACCGGCGTTGCCGCCCCATCAAACACCGTGACAAACGCCGTCGCATCCTTCGACGACAGCGCCACCGCCAGCCGCCCGCCTGTACCGCCGTCCGTGCCGGAATTCATTGCAAACCACGCGACCCGCGCGCTGGGCACCGGGATGCACTTCGCCCCCGTCGCCAGGGACAACATCTTCGCCGTCGCCATCGCGATCCGCAGCGCCGTGTACCCGCCCGGCCCGGCGCTGATCGCGATCGAGTCCAGCTCCCGCGCCGAGAGCCCGTGCCGCGCAAACAGCCGCGCGATCGCGGGGAGCAAGTCGTC
>JAEUJA010000165.1 GCA_016793195.1 Phycisphaerae bacterium | reverse complement strand
CCGCGCGACGCCGCCCGCGGGCTCGGGCGCGTCGCACCAACAGCCGGGCGGCCAAGGTGCCACCACCTCGCCCGGTTCGGCGTCCCACGCCGCGCCGCTCAACACCGCGTCTTCCGCGAACGTGCCCGTGTCGAGCGTGGGACGAGCCGAGGTATCGTCGAGCGCGGCCGCCCCTGCCGCGTCTTCGAAGTCCGATCCCATCGCCGCGCTGGGCGCGCTGGGCGCGCGATCTTCGCGCGTGCGGTTCATCGCGGAATCGGCGCCCGCGCAGGCCCCGGCGCGATCCGCGTCGCTCCCCGACCAGGTCGCGCGGGGGCTGGCGACGCTGCTGCGCCACCAGGGCGGGAGCGTGACGATCCGCCTCACGCCCGAATCGCTCGGCCAGATCAAGATCAATCTGAAGATCGAGGACGCGCACGTCTGGGCCAGCTTCCAGCCTTCCTCCGATGCCTCGCGCGACGCGATCCAGCAATCGCTCGCCTCGCTCCGCGCCTCCCTCGAGTCGCGCGGCCTGGTCGTCGAGCGGCTCGAGGTCGCGCCCGCCGCGACGTTCCACTTTGACCAGTCCCTCCGCGACTCGAATCCGCGCCCTCACACGCCTGCATTCCCGGATTCCATCGGGCCGGACGATCCGAACACCGCCGGTTCCCAGACCGGGACGGACCCCGACGGCCGTGGCGATGCCCACCACCCGACCGGGCGGCACGAGCCGGGCCTCGCCCGCGCTGATGATCAGGGCTCACCCTCCCATACCGAACTCCTGCCGGATTCGATGGGCCCGGCGTCGGTTCTTTTGCTGGATTCGCCGGGCGGCCCGGGCTTGGCCCGCCGCTTGCGTCTTGACGCCGTGGCGTGATCGTCGGGTCCCGGTTCCGGCGCGCCCGCGCCGCTCGTGAAAGGGTTGGGCATGGCCACTGTCGACGCACTCACCGGAACTTCGTCCGGCACGTCGGGCGCGGCATCCTTCAGCGGGATGTCGAGCGACGACTTCATGAAGATCGTCCTCTCGGAGCTCTCCAAGCAGGACCCGCTGAAGCCAAACGACACCAACGCCCTGATCGAGCAGATCTCTCAGATCCGCTCCATCCAGTCCGACATCGATCTCTCGTCGACGCTCAAGTCGCTGGTCAAGGAGGACCAGTTCTCGTCCGCCGCCGGGCTGATCGGCGTCAACATCAGCGGGCTCTCCGAGGCGAACGTGCGTGTCAGCGGGATCGTCACGAGCGTGAGCCGTACCGACGCCGGCGCGGTCCTCACGCTCCTGTCGGGCGAGCGCGTGCCGATGTCAAAGGTTGACGAGATCCGGGTCTACACCGGCGAGAACGCCGAGAACGCCGCGCAGGAGAACCAGGAATGACCCCCGCGCTCTCGGCACATGACCTGCTCCGGGCGCTTCGGCCCGGGCCCGGCGCGCATGCGGCGGCGGGCCCGACGGGCGCCGGCGTTGAATCGCTCGACTTTGAGGCGATGCTCAGGAAAGTTCGTTCCGAGGGCTTTCAGAGCGGGCTGGGCGTGTCGATCGCGCCGGGAGCGGACCTGGAACTCACCAACGACCAGATGCAGCGCCTCGCCGCCGCCGCCGACGTGGCGCAGGCCCACGGGGCCAGCCGCGCGCTGGTGACGATCGACGGCATGAGCCTGCTGCTGGATGTGGGGGTCCGCACGATCACGGGCAAGGTCGACATCCGCCCGGGCGTGCCCGTGACAGGCGTCGACGCGGTGCTCCACGTGCCCGGCGCGCCGGGACAGGCTGCCGCCGCGATCGCGTCCTCGACGGGCGCGACGATTGGTGGCGCGACATCCGGGGGCGTGAGCGGCCCGGCGCTGACCAAGTCGCTGCCGCCCCGAAACCCGTCGCTTCTGGCGGCGCTGTCCAAATTGTCCGCCGCGTAGTTCTTGATTCAGTCCGGCGCCCGCGCGCCAAGGAACCACTCATGGCCTCCACCGTCGCCATGTTCACCGCGCTCTCGGGGATGAACGCCAACGCGCGCAACCTCGATGTGCTCGGCAACAACATCGCCAACGTCAACACCACCGGCTACAAGTCCACCCGGCTCCTTTTCTCCTCCATGTACGCCCAGACCTTCTCCACCGGCACCGCGCCGGGCGAGACCTCCGGCGGCAAGAACCCCGGGCAGATCGGCCTGGGCGTCACCATCGCCGGCACCCAGCGAAAGTTCACCGGCGGCACCATCTCGCCCACCGGAAACCCGCGCGACATGGCCATCGAGGGCGACGGCTTCTTCGTCGTCAACCACAACGACGAACAGCTCTACACCCGCGACGGCTCCTTCGCCACCAACTCCGAGAGCGACCTGGTCACCTCCGCCGGCGATCGCGTGATGGGCTTCGGCATCGACGAGAATTTCAACGTCAACGAGAGCGAGCTGACCTCGATCAAGGTGCCCGTGGGCACCATGAAGATCGCCGAGGCCTCGACGCGCGTGCGCCTGTCGGGCAACCTCAACGCCGCGGGGGCCGTTCCCTCCCAGGGCTCGTCCACGAGCCTTCTGGGCGACGCGACCAACAACCTCCGGGCGATCAGCACCGCCAACCCGCCGGTGGCGAGCGGCAACCGCCTCCAGACCGACACGCGCCTGGTCGATCTCGAGGACCCCGCGCTCCCGGCCTCCGACACGCCGCTCTTCACCTCCGGGCAGTTCTTCGAGATCCGCCAGGCCGAGAAGGGGAGCAAGCAGCTCCCCGCCGAGCGCCTGGAGATCACCGACACCACCTCGCTCCAGGACCTTTTCGACTTCATCGAGCGGACGCTGGGTATCAGCACCGACTCGGGCGACAACCCAGACGGCAAAGCCCCTGGCGTGACGCTCGACCCCGTCACCGGCGCGATCACCATCGTCGGCAACATCGGAAAGACCAACGACCTGTCCATCGAGCCCACGGACTTCCGCCTCCTCGACGCCGCCGGCGCCTACATCAAGACCCCCTTCTACACCGACAAGACCGCCGACGCCGACGGCGAGTCCGTCCGCACGACGTTCTTCGTCTACGACTCGCTGGGCAACACGGTCAACATCGACGTGACGTTCGTGCTCGAGTCGCGCGGCAACAACGGCACGACCTGGCGGTACTTCGCCGAATCCGCCGACGACAGCGACGACAGCCTGCTGCTGGGCACCGGGAGCGTCGAGTTCGACACCCGCGGGCAGCTCGCCACCACCGAGCCCATCTCGCTCTCGATCGACCGCTCCGACTCCGGCGCCGACACGCCCTTGGCCATCAGCGTCCGGCTCCGCGACGGGCAGGACAACGTGACCGCCCTGGCCGACACCACCTCCGCGGTCGCGGCCACCTCGCGCGACGGCGTGCCCATCGGCACCCTCACCTCCTTCGGCGTCGGGGGCGACGGCACCATCACCGGCTCGTTCTCCAACGGCATGACGCGAACGCTCGGACGCGTCGCGCTGGCCAACTTCACCAACGACGGCGGGCTGGTCGACGCCGGGCCCAACCTCTTCCGCGTCGGACCCAACTCAGGCTCGCCCGTCGTCACCAGCCCCGGCAACCTCGGGGCGGGGCGCATCGCCGGCGGCTCGCTCGAACTCTCGAATGTCGACATCGCCGAGGAGTTCATCAACCTGATCGTGGCCCAGACCGGTTATTCGGCCGCCTCCCGCGTCATCCAGACCACCAACGACCTCTTCCAGCAGCTCCTGGTGCTCGCCCGTTGAGCTGGTTTCAAGTCGCGCGCCGATCCCCCCGATAACTCCCTCGGTCCGTGGACCCGGGAGTCGTCGCGTGCTGGCAGCCCTCGCTCAATCGTTGTGGTCCGACTGGCCTTGGCAGGCGTTCGCGGGCATCGCGGGCGTCGTTCCCGCGTATGCGCTGGCGCGCCTGCTGGGAGGGCCACGTCTGATCGAACGCCTGGTCTACAGCACCAGCCGCGCGCCCGGGGCGCTGGCCGACGCGCTGGTGGAATACGCGGTGCTCGTACAGGTCGCGGGAGGGCGGGCCGAGAGCGTGACGCCACCAGCGCCGCTCCGAAACGACCCGGCGTTCCGCCAGGGCGCCCGGCTGCTGGCCTCCGGGGCGGACCCGGTTCAGGTCCGGGCCGCGCTCGACGCCTCCATGCATCGATTCGCCGCGCGGGCCTCGCACCGGCGTCGCCTCGCCGTGCTCGCCGCGCTGGCCCCGATCGCGCTGCTCATCGTCTTCATGCTCGCGGCGGCCCACACGCTGGCGACCCCGGCCTCGACCAACGCCTGGTCCGCCGCCGCCACCTTTGTCGCGTTGCTGGCGGGCTTTGCGGGGATCACGCTCGGGGTCCCGCTCTTGGAGCGCCTGCCCCGGGCCGAATCGGCGCGGCTCATGGAACTCCTGCTGATCGAGTCGGCGCTCTCATCGATCGCCGCCCGCCAGCCGCCCGCCGCGATCCGCGAACGCCTCGGCGCGCTCCTTCCGGCGTCGTCCGCGCCCGCCCGGGCCCGCGCCGCGGCCTGAGGCGTCGTGTGATCGGCAACGTCCGCGAACCGGCGCGTCTCTGCGGCGTGTAACGCCCGCGCCGGCGGTTCCCGTCACGCCGGCCCCCGCCCACGCCCGGCCGCCCACCCGACGCGCCGACTCTGCCGATTCATGGTGCGGTATTCGCGCCGGCGTCTCCCGGCGATCCGCGAAGGGAGTCACGGCGTGAGCAGCAAGCCCGAAGCAGAAAAGAAGCCCGAGGCCGGCGCCGAGGGCGCAAGCCCGGAAAAAAAGAAGGGCTCCAAGATGCCGATCGTGATCGCCGCGATCATGATCGTCGAGGGCGCCGGCGTCTACTTCCTCGTCAAGATGCTCAGCCACAAGCCCGAGAGCGCCGAGGCTCACCAGGTCGAGGGCGGCGGCGAGGCGGCCCTGGCCAACGCCCAGGTCGAAATTCCGCTCATCGAGGACAAGTTCCAGAACATGTCCACCAACAACGTGTGGCTGTGGGACGCCTCGATCGTGCTCAAGGTCAAGAAAAAGCACGAGCCGGAGATCACCAAGCTGCTGGAAGAGCGCAACGCCGAGATCAAGGAAGGCGTCGCGATGATCTTCCGCAAGGCCACCCACAACCAGTTGCGTGAGCCGGGGCTCGAGACCCTCAATAGGCAGGTGTCGGCGTTCGTCGGCAAGGTGGTTGGGAACGACCATGAAGGAAATCCCATCATCGAGCGGGTCTTGATTCCCAAGTGCCGCGGCTTCCAAGCCGACTGATCGCGACGCAAAACTGTCGCTCGAAGCCGGAGTTGTCCGATGCACCCACGTCGCTGGGGCGCGTTCCCCGGCGCGGTGGTTATCGGTCCACGCACGGAGGCGAGGCCGCTGTCACCGACCGTGCTGGACGCCGCCCGGCCGAGGCCGAGGGCGTCGAGGAGTGTCCGCGATCAGGGGCTCAGGATGAGCGATTGGTCGAGATCACCGCTGCGAAACACCGACCCACCTGCGGGCGGCGCGGGTTCGGACCCGACGCCGGCGGGCCCGGGCTCGGGGATGGACGCCGCCGCCGAAGCTGCGCTGGCCGCGGCTCGCGAAGCGATCGCATCGCTCGCAAGCGACGCCAATTCCGCGGGCGGTGCACCCGCCATGCCGATCGAACCGGGCTCGGTCGAGGTCGGGGACGAAGCCCCGTCCGCGGGTACGCCGATCGAATTGCCGAAGTTCCAACCCAGCACGACCTCGCTCCCTCCCAAGGCGATCGACCTGCTCGCCAACGTCGCGCTCAAGGTCCGGATCGAACTCGGGCGCACGCGGATGCTGGTGGAGGACGTGCTGCGCCTGGGCGACGGCTCGGTGATCGAGCTCGACAAGCTCGCCGGCGACCCGGTGGACATTTACGTGAACGATCGCCCGGTCGCCAAGGGCGAGGTGCTCGTGCTGAACGACAACTTCTGCGTCCGCATTAACGAGATCGTCGACCCAAGTTCGCTCGATGGAGGCGCCAAGGCCGGCGCGTAGCAACGGCCTTTGATTTCGGCTCGGCATGAATGCCGGTGTGCGACGGAGTCGCCCGCGGACCACGGTCCGGCCCCGCCAGGATGGCTCATGCCGCACCACCGCCGCCAATCCCGCGCCCTCACCTTTCCCGCCGCCGTCGGCGCGAGCGGCGTCATCTTTCTGTCCACGATTGCATACGCACACGCCGTGCCAAACGCCGACGTGCCGGGTGCTTCTGAGGTCGCTCCGCAGTCCTCCGCGAGCCCCCCGACCTCGTCGTCTCGCGCCGAGATCGAGTCGCGCGGGCTCGGCTCGCCGCGGGCCGCGAAGGACCCGCAGGGCGCGGCCAAGCCGATCGGCAAGCCAGAGTCCACCGGCCCGGCCGACATGCTGCGCTCGCTCTGGCGCACCGGCGGGGCGCTGGCAGTGGTGCTCGGCATCGCCGTGGCGCTGGCGTGGGCGACCAAGAGGCTCGCGCGAACCCGCGGCACGCTCTCGGCGGCGATCGGCCCGGGCGGCGCGTCGCCCTCGGGGGTCCTTGAGGTCCTCGGGCGCTACCCGCTGTCGCGCGGCATCACGCTCGTGCTGCTCAAGATCGACGCGAGGGTGCTGCTGGTCTCGCAGTCGGTGTCCCGCGCCGGCGCCTCGATGCAGACGCTGTGCGAGATCAACGAGCCCGACCAGGTCGCGTCGATCCTGCTGAAGGCAAGCCGGAGCGAGCGAGCCTCGATCGCCGATCGGTTCCAGGCGCTTTTGTCTTCGAACGATCGCGCGATCGAGAAGGAGCTCGCACCCACGGGGCGTCAGGTCTTCCGCACGATGTCCGGCGATACGGTCGAGCTCGCGTCGGTGTCCGGGCCCGTGCCCTTGGCGCGAGTGGCGACGATCGAGACGACTCCACCGCGCCGGGGGTCGAGCGCCGAGTTCCCGGCGACGATCGATCAGACGCGTCGGGCCCCGCGCCAGAACCAGGCCGCCACGCCCCCGGCAGCGCCCCATTCGGTGCCGAATCCCGGGGGGCCCCGCGGCTATTCGAGCGCGGGCGCCTCTCGCCCGCTGACGGGGGCCGAGCAGCTCCGTCGTCGCCTCGACGCGTGGTGCGACCGGGAGGAGCGTGCGTCGTGATTATCAGCGTGACCAACACCGTGCTCCGCGCGATCGTCGCCGTCGTCGTGTTGGCGGCGTCGCTGGTGGCGAGCCCCGCACGCGCGCAGGGGATCGGCCCGCCCAAGCCCGACCTCGCCAGCCCGCGAGGCCCGTCGGCGGTGATGCCGACCTCGCCGCTGCTCTCGCGCGATCCCTCCTCCATCAACCCGTTCGACATGCTGGGAGACGCTGCCGACATGATCCGTTCGGCCCGCGAACCTGTCGCCCCGGCGTCGCCTTCGTCCGATCGCCCGCGCGGGCTGTCGAGCGCGATCAACATCCTCGTCCTGCTCACGATCATCTCGCTGGTGCCGTCGATCATGCTGATGACGACGTGCTTCATGCGGATCATCGTGGTCTTGGGACTGCTGAAGCAGGCGATGGGCACGCAGACGATCCCGCCGCCGCAGGTGGTGACGGGCCTGGCGCTCTTCATGACGATGCTGGTGATGGCGCCGACGGCGGAGCGCGTGTACGCCGAGGCGATCGTGCCCTACCAGCGGGGCGAGATCACCGACCACGAGGACCTGTGGAACCGCGCCAAGCAGCCCGTGCGCGATTTCATGTTCGCGCAGATCGACGCGACCGGCAACTGGTCCTCGGTCTACATGGTCCTCAACTACCGCGGCGTGGACACCAGCGCCCCGGACAAGCTCACCCGCGCCGACGTCGACATGGTGACGCTCGTCCCGGCCTACATGCTCAGCGAGCTGAAGACCGCGTTCCTCATGGGGTTCCGCGTGTACCTGCCCTTCCTGGTCATCGACATGGTAATCAGCAGCCTGCTCATCTCCATGAGCATGATGATGCTCCCGCCCGTGCTCATCTCGCTCCCGTTCAAGATCCTGCTCTTCGTGCTGGTTGACGGCTGGCAGCTCGTGGTCGGCAGCCTGATGAACAGCTTCGCCCAGCCGACGCCCTCGCTGGCCTCGCTCATCTTCGCGCCGGGGCTCGCCCCGCCCTTTGCCTAGGAGTCGCCGCGTGCCCTACGACGAGATCACGATCGACATGGTGCGTCAGGCGCTCTTCATCACGCTGAAGATCTGCGCGCCGATCCTCGCCGCGGGCGTGGTGGTGGGGCTGGTCATCAGCATTTTTCAGTCGGTCACGTCGATCCAGGACCAGACGCTGTCGTTTGTGCCCAAGATCGTGGTGATGATCCTTGTCGCCGC
This sequence comes from Phycisphaerae bacterium, assembly GCA_016793195.1. Lineage (GTDB taxonomy): Bacteria > Planctomycetota > Phycisphaerae > Phycisphaerales > UBA1924 > JABWBC01. Next base: position 2,333 of record JAEUJA010000165.1, on the reverse strand, counting down.
GGTCCTGACGCCGTGGATCATCCAACGCCTCATCGATTACTCGCGCGAACTGCTCACCCTCACCGCCGGCTAGGCATGCCATCCCTCGACACCATCCTCCCGCACCTCATCCCTTTCGCGCTGGTCGCGTTCCGGCTGGGCGGCATGTTCATGCTGGCGCCGCTGCTCACCAGCGCCATGGTCGCCGCCCGATTCAAGGTTCTTCTGGTCGTGGCGCTCGCGGGCGCGCTCTACCCGACCCTGCCCGCCTCGCCCGCGCCCGACGTGGATCTCTTCTCCATGCTCCCCATGGTCGTGTGCGAGCTGGCGATCGGGTTTGTGATGGGCCTGATCGCGGCCGTGCCCCTGGCCGCGATGGAGATGGCCGGCGTCGTCGCGGGCCAGCAGGTCGGCTTCGGGCTGGCCCGCGTCTACAACCCCGAGCTCGAGGCCGACACCGACATCCTGGGTCAGCTCCTGTTCTACCTCGCGATCGGCGCGTTCATCGCGTTCAACGGCGTGGAGACCCTCTTCGTTTCGCTCGCCGACTCGTTCCACCGCGTCCCGCCGGGCGGCATGCTCTCGCTCACGCCGCCGATCGACCTCCTGCTGGGCGTCGTCACGTCGGGCTTCGAGCTTGCGATGCGCGTGGCGGCGCCGGTGACGGGCATGACGCTGCTGTTGGTGGTAGCGCTGGGGGTGGTGGGCAAGACCATGCCGCAGCTCAACATCATGGCCGTGGGATTCACGCTCAAGATCGTCGCGGCGATCTCGATCCTGGCCGCCGCCACGCACGTGATCTCCGCCGTCGCGGGCGACGAGGTCCGCGATGCGATTTCCCGCGTCACCCAGTGGGCGTCCGCCCTTTCGCCCGCCCCCCGCTAAGGAACGATCGCCGTGGCCGAGGACATGGGAGAACGCACCGAGCAACCGACCGGGCGCAAGCTCGAGGAAGCCCGCGCGCGCGGCCAGGTGGTCAAGAGCCAGGACCTCTCGGCGGCCCTGGAGCTCTCGGGCTCGCTGGTGCTCTTGGTCCTCATCGGCGGGTATTTGGTGGCGACGCTCGCGGGGCTCATGCGGCGCGTGCTGGATGTCTCGCCCGCGGGCGGACTGCTCGACGTCGGCGACCTTGATGACCTGGCCCGCGCCGCCGCCATCGAGGGCGCCAGGGCGCTTGGCCCGATCCTCTTGGTCTCGGCGGGGCTGGCCTACCTGGCCCAGGTGATCCAGGTCGGCTGGCTCTTCACGACCCGCCCGCTCTCTCCCAAGCTCGACCGGCTCAACGTCGTCACGGGCCTCGGGAGGCTGTTTTCCCGGCGGAACCTCGTCAAGACCATCGTCAACTCCGTCAAGCTCTCGATCGTGCTGTTGATCGCGTGGCTGTGGATTAGGGCGACGCTGGCCCGTGTCGTCACGCTCCCCGAACTGGCGATGCTGCCGGCGCTGTTCCTGTGCGCCAAATTGGCGATGGAGCTGGCGATCTGGCTCCTGGCGATCCTACTCCTCCTGGGCGTCGCGGACTGGGCCTACCAGCGCTGGCAGCACACCCAGGACCTGCGCATGACCAAGCAGGAAGTGAAGGACGAGCGCCGCAGCATGGAGGGCGACCCGGAGATCAAGGCTCGGCGGTTCCGCATGGCGAGGGATATCGCGCTGCAGCGCCTCAGCCAGGCCGTGCCCACCGCCGACGTGATTGTGACCAACCCCACGCACTTCTCGGTGGCGATCAAGTACGACGCCGAGACGATGAGCGCGCCCAAGGTGGTCGCCAAGGGCGTGGACTTCATGGCGACGCGGATCCGCCAGCTGGCGAGCCTGGAGGGCGTGCCGATGGTGGAGCGTCCGCCGCTGGCGCGTGCCCTGTACTACGGCGTGGAGGTCGGGCGCGAGATTCCCCAGGAGCACTTCCAGGCCGTCGCCGAGATCCTCGCGTATGTGTACCGCCTCGATGAAAGGAACAAGGCCGCCGCGGTGTGATGGTGCTTCGGTCCTTTTCTCGCTCCGCTGATCTCTTGCACAGCCCCCGATTTCACTTTTCTTTACGACTCACGATTCACCATTCACGACTCACCCACTCATGGCGAAGTCACCCGCCCCACGCAAGCCCGCCCCCAAGCCCGCGGCCCAACCCGCGCCGGCCCCCGCCGCCCCCACGCTCGATGTCGGCGCGCTCCTCCCGCCGTGGATGCGGCGCTTCCGCCAGTACCGCGGCTTGATCGTGCCCGTCTCGTTCATCCTCATGCTGGGCGTGCTGCTGGTCCCGCTCCCGCCGGTGCTGATGGACGTGCTCATCGCGCTCAATATCTCGCTGGGCATCATCATCCTGATGACCACGATCTACATGGACCACCCGC
>JAEUJA010000160.1 GCA_016793195.1 Phycisphaerae bacterium | reverse complement strand
GGCGGAGATCGAGTCGCTGGAAGCCTCGATGAAGGCTAACCCGGGAGCGCGCGAGGCGCAGCGTCGTCTGGCGCAAGAGGCGACGGCGCTCCTGCACGGGCGCGCCGCGATGGAGCACGCCGAGAGCGCGGGCAAGGCGCTGTTCAGCGGCGACATCGCCCACCTGCCCGAGGCGCTGCTCACCGAGATCTTCGCCAGCGCGCCGACCAGCACCCACGCCAAAGGCAAGCTCGGCGATGGCGTGGCGATCCTCGACTTGCTCGTCGAGACCGGGCTCGCCCAGTCCAAGCGCGAGGCCCGCGAGTTCCTCACGTCGGGCTCGGTCGCGGTCAATGGCCGCAAGGTCGGCGTGGACGACAAACTGCAGACCAGCGACCTCCTCCACGGCAAGGTGATCGCGATCCGGCGCGGCAAGAAGAACTGGCACGTCACGACGTGGGCGTGAAGCCGCGCGGGCAAGTCACTACTGCACGAGTCCCTTCGTGAGGCGCATGAACGCGGTTTCCAGGTTCACGGGCTCTTCGGTGAACTTGCTGATGCGGAAGCCGTGGTTGACGAGCACATTGGGGATGTCCGACGCGCTCCGTCCGGCGGTTTCGTCGAAGGTGATGTGGATCAGGGGGAGCGTGACGCCCTTGCTGGCCGCGCCGTCGGATTCGGCCATCGCGACTTTCTTGACGCCGGGCACGCGTGCCAGGAGCTGGGCCGCATCGGCGACGCGCTCGGTCACGCCGACGTGGAGCACATGCCCGAGCTTGGCGCGCTTGACGATCTCCTCCACGCCGCCGTTGAAGAGAAGCTGCCCGCGCTCGATCACCCCCACCACGTTGCACAGTTCCGCCAGTTCGGGCAGGATGTGCGACGAGATGAGGATCGTCTTGCCCATGCGGCTCAGTTCCTTGAGCAGCTCGCGCATCTCGATGCGGGCGCGCGGGTCAAGGCCCGACGCCGGCTCGTCCATGAGCAGGACCTTGGGGTCGTGGAGCAGCACGCGCGCGACGCTGAGACGCTGGCGCATGCCGCGTGAGAGCGAGTTCACCTCGGCCGTCGCCTTGTCGGTGAGGTCGGTGAGGTCGAGCACGTCGCCGACGACTTTGCGGCGTTGCACGCCGTGGATGTTGTACGCGGCGGCGAAGAACTCGAGGTACTCGGTCACGACCATGTCTTCGTACTGGCCGAGTTCGTCGGGGACGTAGCCGATGAGGGGGCGGATCTCGCGGTTCTGATAGCCGACCGTGAGGCCGCAGACATTGGCCTGTCCGCTGGAGGGCTTCAGGAGCGTGGCGAGGATTTTGATGGTGGTGGTCTTCCCGGCGCCGTTGGGCCCGATGAAGCCGAAGCAGTCACCCTCGTTGATGGTGAGGTTGAGGTTGTTGAGCGCGGTGAGCTCGCCGTAGCGCTTGGTGAGGTTGATGGTCTCGATGATCGGCACGCGAAGGCTCCGGGAAACTCACTCGTTCAACCACCCACACACACGCCCCGCGACCGGGCCCGCGACCAAACCTGCAATCAGTCCCACGACCATCCCACACCCGGCGGCACCAACCGATCACGCCGCATTCATCATCCGCCGCGCTCCGTCGGTACGCCCGCCGGTGCCGCCTCGTCCGACGCCGGCGACATCGACGGCGGATCGTCCGGCAAGGGATACACCCATCGGACCAGCGTCCGCCCCGTTGCCTCGATGGGCTGCCCATCGACAAAGATCGGCGTCGGCGTGTCGGCAGGTTCGTTGCTGGTCCCGATGGCGCCGATGATGATGACGCACGGCTGCGTGAACCACTTGCCGAGGTCTAGCCCTTGGGCCCCGGCGCGATTCGCCGCGGGAAAGGAAGACACGTCGGTCCGCTCCCGCTTGGGCGGGGCGAGCTGAGACATCAGACTGAGGGCGGTCAGATGATCGATGACCTGGCCGGGGTTTGAGCGCGTTGCGCCCTGGAAACCAGAGGTGGACTGCGAGCCCAGGAGACGCGACAGGTACTCCGACGCCAGAGCCGAACCGCTCGTCGCGCTGCTCACCACCGACATATCGATCACCTGCCCGGGCTGCCAGGGATTGGCGAGCTTGTAGGCCCGGGCATCGCAGATCATGTTGCCGACGAGCGGACGCGGCTCGGGGCCGTCGGCGCCGATCCGGACGAGCGATGATTGACGCTGAACCACGATGATCACGACATCATTGAGCGCCGCGGGAAGTTCGTGCTTGAGCTTGCCCGCCAGCAGGGCTTTGGTCGAGCGGTCGGTGTTGAACTTGATCGCCGCGGTCGGAGTCGCGTCGCCCGCGTCATCGACGGGCACGGGCATCTTCCAGCGCGGCCCGCCGGCCCAATCAAGCTGCCACTGTTTGACCGTCGATCGTGTCGGAACGCGGATCGCACCCGGGTTTCTCGCGTCGACGACGTACGGGCGAGAGTCGGGGAACGCGCCCACGCCGACCTTCGCGTCCTGGATCGATTCCCACGCCGCGGCCACGTCGATCCCTTCGCCCTTGCCGGGCGCGGAGCCGTCGGGGGTAGGCGTCGCGACCTGCACCGTCGCCTGCCCGTACCACGGGATTAGGATGCCCACCCACGTCCGGGCCCGCTGAACCGGCTGCCCGAAGACGTGGTCGATGAACGACAAGTGCTGGGCCTCGACCTTGCGTGGACGGATCATGGTCGCGCCGCCCCACGCGATGCCCGTGAACACCAGGGCCGCCATCGCATACGCCAGCCAGCTGTGCTGCACCTGGGCCCGGCGCTTCAGGATCGCGTACCCGAGCGGGCCGGCGATGAGCCAGTACGCGACGAACACGACAAACCCGAGCAGCACGCCGGCGGCGGCGGTCCGCGTCTTGGCGATTTCCGAAGGGATGTCCTGGGCGAAGTTGACGCCCGAGCGTGACAGGAAGTTCTGCGTTCGGCGCGCCTCGGCCTCCTGCGTCGTGGGAAGCTCGCCGCGCTGCCCGAGCACGCGGTTCCAGAACACCTCTGGCGAGGGCAGCTCCTGCTCCAGCAGCACCCGGTGCGCCAGGTCCAACCCGACCAGCGTGACCATCCCCAGGCCGACCAGCCGGCGCGCCACCACGCACTCCCCGTCCGGGCCGGCGAACAGCCGCACCGCCTCGCCGGGGGCGGCATCGACCGCAGGGATGAACTCGTGAACAACCGACTCCCTGGGCAAACGTCCCTCGCGCGAGGAAACCAAAAGCGGGCGATACCGCTCCAGGTCGACGCCCTCGCGCCGACGCACCGTCACGCGCGGGAGCAGGTCGTGCAGCTCGCTGGCGCTGGGGTTGGTCCAGTTCTCGCCGACCGGCGGGAGCACGATCACCAGGTGACCGCCGCGATTGACCCACTCCCTGATCGCGACCGCCCGCTCGCCCCGCACCTCGCCCGGCTCGCCGACACCCCACACCATCGACTCGAACGGCAGATAGCCCATCCAGCGATCGGGAAGCTCCGCGGGCGTCAGCGTCACCAGTTCCTGGAGCTCGTGGCCCAGCGGGCGGAACCGCTCGCCCTGCCCGCGAACGCCGTACCGCGAGAGGCTCATCGGACGGTTGCCCACCATCGCGATCACGCCGACGTCGGCCGGGATGTACCCCTTGGGCGTCACGCGCACCTGCCCCAGCAGCCGCCCCGCCGGCGCGGTGCCGACCGCGATCGCCCCCGTGCGGTCCGCGCCCCCGGCCTCCAACGCCTCATACGCCGAGATCACCACCACGTCCGTCTGGTCAAACCAGTGCGGCACGCGCCAGTAAATCCAGGCACCCTGCCACTGGCCGGGATTGGTCGTCACGTCGCGCTGGTAGATCGGTTCGTCGCCATCGGGATCAACGCGGGGCGACAGACGCAGCGCCACTTCACGCGCCTTGGGGGCGCTGTCGTTGATCCGGATCCGTACCCCGGCCCAATCCCCCGGGCGGATCGCGCCCCCGACCCCGAATCGCTCGACCTCGATCTGCAGTTCGCTCGGCGCCTCGGTCTGGGCCAAAATCGCGGGGGTCAGCCACAACAGAACCAATGCCGCCAGGCCGCCCCAAAGGAGCGGAACCCGACCGAGCAAGCGACCCTTGAATCGGCCAAGGATTCGGCCAATGGAACGGCCAAAGAAACAGCCATGGTTTCGGCCAAACAAACGGAATGTTCCGTGGGTTCCCGGACTTCTCACGCTCACATTGTACTGGGAATCAAGGCGATCGGTTTCGCGGCCGATGGATTCGACATGCCCGCCGCATTCACCCTGGAGGCCTGGCTGTTCCTGGGCGCCCTGATCATCCTGGGCCCGCTCTGCCTGCTCTATACCCTCGCCGTCCATCAGACCAACAACCAGGCGGTCCACGACCTCAAGCTCCGCGTGGGTCAGCTTAAATCCGACTACTCCCGGCGCGTCCGCGAGGCCCGCGAGGCCGCCAACGCCCTCTACGAGGAAACGGGCGAGGCCGAGGTCGACATCGTCGAAGACCAGCCCGGCGAGCGCAAGGCCGCCTGACGCCGCGTCGCACCGGCTACCCGCCCAACAGCTCGCCGATGAACGCGGCATGGCTCTTCTTGCCCATCTCGAAGCAGTCGAGCTCAAACTTCTCATTCGGCGAATGAACGCGATCGTCATCGAGCCCAAAGCCCATGAAGATCGTGTCGATGCCCAGCTTGTCCTTGAGCATCCCCGCCACCGGGATCGACCCGCCGCTCTTGATCAGCGCCGGCGCCTTGCCCGTCGCTCTCTTCAGAGCCCGGCTGGCCGCCCGCATCGCCCCGCTGTCGATCGGCGTCGTCACCCCGAACCCGCCGTGGTGATCCGTCAGCTCCCAGCGGCAACCCGGCGGTGTGCGATCCTTGCACCACGTGAAGAACATCTTGGTGATCTTCCGCGGGTCCTGGTTGGCCACCAGCCGGAACGACACCTTCGCCGACGCGTGCGCCGGGATCACCGTCTTGGCCCCCTTGCCCGTGTACCCGCCCCAGATGCCGTTGACCTCCGCCGTGGGACGCCCCCACTCGCGCTCCATCGCCGTGAACCCGGCCTCGCCGATGTCCGCCGCCGGAGGCAGCCCAATCTTCTTCAGCGCCGACTTGCTGTTGAACTTCAGCGCTTTCCAATTGGCCCGCTCCTGCTTCGTCAGCGGCACGACGGCGTCATAAAACCCCGGGAGCGTAACGCGCCGCTTCTTGTCGTGAAGTTGCGCCAGCACGCGCGAGAGTTCGGTGATCGGATTCGGGCAGCGCCCGCCCCACAGCCCCGAGTGCAGGTCCTGGTTGCTCGCGTGCAGCGTGACTTCCGTGTACGCCAGCCCCCGCACGCCGTAGGTGATCGCCGGCTTGCCGCGCCCCAGCATCCCCGTGTCGGAGATCAGGCACACGTCGCAATCAGCAAACTCCTTCTTGTACTTCATCACGAACGGTTCGAGGCTGACCGAGCCTGATTCCTCTTCGCCCTCCAGGAGCACCGTGAACTTCACGCCGCCGGCGGGCTTGCCCGTCGCGCTCTTCCAGGCCCGGAGCGCCTCGATGAACGTCATCACCTGACCCTTATCATCCACCGCGCCCCGCGCCACGATCCGCTGGCCGCCCTCTTCGCCCTTCTTCGCGTCGCGGATCACCGGCTTGAACGGGTCGGATTCCCACAGGTTCAGCGGGTCCACCGGCTGCACGTCATAGTGCCCATAGAACAGCACGTGCGGCCCCTTGTAGTCCTTGTCGCCCTCGGACTTGGCCACCACGATCGGATGCCCGCCCCCCTTGGAAAGTTCGCCGGGGAACTCCGGGTTGCCCGTGGCACGAACCTCGGCGTCAAGCCCGCACTCCCGGAACTGCGCCGCGGCCCACTCCGCCGCGTTTCGGCAATGCTCGGCATACGTCGGGTCGGTCGAGATGCTGGGGATCGAAAGCCACTCGACCAGTCGCGCCACCGACGCGTCGGTGTTGGCGGCGAGTTGTTCCATGGCGGCGGAGGTGGACATCGTGTTGCTCCTTCGGCAGGCCGCGTCAGGTGCGGCATCGGACGATAGCGCCCACGAGCCACGGGCGTTCTTTGGTCAAAGGGCGCGCGGAGCCAACGGAGAAAAACAGCACCGCCCACGGTTTCCCGTGGGCGGCATGGAGTCTGGAGTCGCGGGAACCTCTCCGACGTTCTAGCAGCCGGCGTCGAAGAAGCTGGCGAAGGCGTCGTAGTCGTCGCCGTTGACGAAGCCGTCGCCGTTGAAGTCGGCGCAGCGGTCGGCGATGTCGAAGAAGCTGGCGAAGGTGTCGTAGTCGTCGCCGTTGACGAAGCCGTCGAGGTTGAAGTCGCCGGGGCAGTAGGCGTCGAAGGCGAAGGCGATGTCGGCGTCGTTGGTCGTGCCGTCGCAGTTGATGTCGCCGAAGAGCCAGCCGCCGCCGATGTCGCCGATGTTGGAGTTGATGGCGCAGCGGTCGGAGGTATCGACGACGCCGTCGAGGTTGACGTCGGCCTTGGTGGTGCCGAGGAAGGTGAGGGCGGCGGTGATGTCGGCGTAGTTGACCAAGAGGTCGCCGGTGACGTCGGCGGAGAGGTCGCGTCCCTGGGCGTCGGTCGTGTCGTCCCAGTTCAGTTCGGCGTCGCCGAGGTCAGCGAACTGCGAGCAGATGTAGTTGAGGTCGTTGGCGTCGACCACGCCGTCCTGACCGATGGGGGCAAAGCCGGGGGTGTGACGGTTGAGGGGGCCCGAGACGTCGGCGGCCGAGGCGCCGTTGGTGTAGGCCGCTCCGGTCACAAGCGTGGTGCCGAAGAAGTTCCCGCCGAAGGCGTTGTCGACGCGGAGGAAGCCCTGGGCGCGGTTGAGCTTGCCGGTGGCGGGGTCCTTGGCCAGGCCGTCGGCCCAGTAGCGGATATCGGAGGTATCGGCGACGAAGACGAGGTTGGTGTTGTCCCACTTCTTTCCGAAGTTGCCGTCGCCGTTGAAGTCGCCGAGGACCTCGATGATGGCGTCGGTGCCGGGGGCGCCGGCGATGTCGCCGGTGCCGGCGGGGGCGGTCCAGGAACCGCTGCCGTTGCGCTTCTTCCAGGCGGCGATCATGTCGTTGGCGTCGTTCCAGTCGCGCTTGGCGTCGCCGCTGAAGTCGCCGGCGATACGGTTGCGGCTGGCGAGGTTGCCGGCGGCGGTGACGGTCGCGCCGCCCTCATTGGTGTAGTCCTTGACGTTGCCGTCGGAGTACTTGTCGGTGCCGGTGAGGGTCTTGCGGGTGGGAACCTTGCCGTTGAGGGTGGCGGTGCCGAAGGTGTAGTAGGCGGCGTTGGCGAGCGAGTTGTTGACGCGTGTGTAGTCCTGGAGGGCCTGGTTGAAACCGGGGTTGGCGGAGTAGGCGAGCGGATCGCTCGTGGAGACGAGGTTGTCGAGCGCGGGGAAGAGGATGAGCTGGAAGGCCAGGAGCTCGCCGGGCATGCCGAAGTTTTCGGGATCGCTGGGGACCGAGATCACGTTTTCGACGGAGCGCATGATGTTGTTGATGTAGGCCGCGGCGTTGGCGTTGCGCATGCGCGGGTTGGTGTTGCCAAGGTCGCCGCCGATCTCGTTCTGGTTGCGGGGATCGCCGATGGTGGCGAAGATGGAGGGCCCGCCGAGGATGAAGCCGTTGGGCGAGTTGTCGAGGACCTCGTCGATGTTGGGGCGGGAGTATTCGGTGCCGCCAAGCAGGTCGTTGCGGACGGCGAGGACTTCGAGTCGGCCGCCGGTGAGCCAGCCAGAGTTCACGCCGCGTTCCGCGCCGGAATAGCCGATGGCGAGGCGGTGATTGGTAGCCGTGGCTTCGACGCCGCCCGAGCCGTTCTTGTTGCCGGGGAGGAAGTCGGGCCCGAGCAGGTTGTTGTTGGAGAAGGTGGAGAGGCCGGCGATGTTCTCGGCCATGCCCCACGAGGGATCGACGCCGGCGGTGTTGTTGAAGCCGTTGCGAGTGCCGGAGCCGGAGTCGCGGGTGACGACCATGAAGTTCTCGCCGCTCTTGGCGCGGCCGGTGACCAGCATGTGTCGGATGTCGGACTGATCGACCTGGCGGACGCCGGTGCCGAGGTTGGTGAGGGCTGCGATGGGCGCCCACGCCGTGAAGGTGTCGAAGATTGTGTTGGCGTCGGGCGTGGTGTTGGGGTCGTAAGCGTTGAGGCCCTTGATGTCGGCCAGGTAATGGAACCAGGGGTTTCCGCTACCGTCGAGGTACTGGGTGCCGTCCTTGTTGAGGCCGAAATTGGGGTTGCGGCCGTAGCCCAGGTCGCCGGGCTGGGCGGCGAAGGCCGGCGTGCCGCCGATCTTGAAGACGGCCCAGCTGGTGGGCACGTCAAGGGGGGCGATGTCGATCTGCGTGCCGCCGGTCATGGCGTTGTTGGGCGAGAGGTACGGTGTGGCGAGATATGTGCCGACCATGTCGGAGCGGACCGGTCCCGCGCCGGGGTTGCCCTCGTTGAAAAGGGTCGGGTCGGAGTTGGCGCCGGTGTTGATGTACTGAGCTCGGTTGGTGTAGGCGCGCTCGGCGACGGTGGACTTCAGCAGGCCCAGGTGCCCGTCGGTGACAAACGTCTGGCCAAAGTCAACGAGTTCCTGGAAGCCGCGGACGGAGCCCGTGACGCGGTAGGTGATGACCCAGTACTGGTTGGCGGGGTACGGATCGGCGGGCCGACCGGCGGCGAGCTGCTGGATGGTGGAGCTGCCGAGGATGCCGGCCACGCCGTTTGAGTCGACGTCGAGGTAGTCGTGCGACGAGGCGTTGGCCTTGAAGAAGTTCTCCTGCAGGGTGGCGCCGGAGATGTTGATGACGCGGGGCTGGGCCAGCGCGACGCTGGTCGCCGTGCCCGCCAGGCCCGCGGCGACGAGGCCGACCAGGCGACGATCGATCATGGTCTTCACGTGAATTCCTCCAAGGGTGAGCGAACCATCTCTTGCGCGCACCGACAGCCACGAAGCTCCCGGGCCCGCTTCCACCGCGAGCTCTCGCCCGCGCGTGCCGAACACATTTCCGATGCAAGACACTCTAACGGGCATCCCCGTTGCGAGTGTCAGAATTGCGCGATGACTGGATCAATGTCGCCTATGGAAACGAAGGGCGACAGGAACATCTCTCCCTCCGATCATCGCGCGATGCTTGTCGTTACTCCTTGACCTTGTTGTCGCCGGAGAGGCTGTAGACGCGATCGCCCCACAGGCGCTTCTCGATGGTCTCCCAGATGTTGTGCGACGCCACGTGCCCGTCGCAGAAGACGAAGTTCACGTTCCCGCCGAACTTCCCGCCGCCGCCCGGGTGATGGCGTCCCACGGCGTTGAGGATCGAGCCCGGATCGTCGATGAGATGGGCCGCGCCCTTGTCGCCCTGGCGGATCTCGTCCTCGTTGGGATATCGGAATCGCTTTGAGCCGTTGGTGGGCTCGCTGTAGACATCCGAGCCCGCGGAGATTCCGACAAAGGGCTGAACGGGCCGGTGGCTTTTGATTTTCTGTTCGTCGCGGGCCGCCAGCGAGGTCCAATTGTCGTAGTGGGCGTACTCGGTGGCGAGGATGGTGCCCGCGCCGCCGCGGGTCGAGCCGTCGACCCACGCGGGGTTCACGAACTGGTTCTTGCGGCGGAAGCCGACGTTGAACTTGTTTCGGCTGAAGATCGAGTCATTGCCCGTGTAGGCCATGCGGGCGGCCTGGCGGTCCTTCGGAAGGCTCGACGGCGAAGAGTCCCCCAGGTCGTTGACCTGGCCGGACTCCCAGTCCTGGATATTGGGCCCCGGATTCGTCCGCGGCGCGCCGCCGCCGGGAAGCGTCGGGCAGCGGAACGCGTCCTCGGCGAGCCCGGCGCCCGAGCCCTTCAGGAGCGCCCACGACCAGTGCACATACCCGTTGCCCTTGGTCGGATTCTCCTCCTGCTGATCGGCCAGCTTCCAGCTGTCGCCTTCCTGGGAATCCGCGTAGGCATACGCCAGCGGAAAATACTTGTTGTCGATCGTGTAGATGGTCACCGCCGCGCCCACGCTCTTCAGGTGCGCGGCGCACTTGATCGCCCTCGCGCTGGAACGCGCTTTCCCGAGTGACGGCAGCAGAATGCCGATCAAGAGCGCGATGATCGCGATCACGACCAGAAGCTCGATCAAGGTGAAACCGGCGGCCTTGCCCTTGCCCATATCGTCCACTCCACGTTTGTTCGACCGGGAGACGCGACCACGCCGCGAACACCCCCAACATTGACGGGAAGAGCCTAAAGCTGGCGCCGGCGCCGACTGTCAAGAACGCGGACTGATTGCTTGAAGCCTCTGTCAAGCCTGCATGAAGATGCCCGCAGGCGGGCCCTCCCTCCCGACCCCAGGGGCCCCAACCCAACCACGCCCGACGATCCCGCCCAATCGATCGGGGCGCTATCATCCCCGTTTGAGCCGGGGCGCCGCGTGCCACGCCCCACCGCCCGTACCCGCAGGAGCCCCGGATGCCGGCCTTTGAGTTGCCGACGGTCGATTTCACCAAGCCCCTCCCCAGCCGCGAAGGGTCCCGCCTCATCCAGTTCCG
>JAEUJA010000149.1 GCA_016793195.1 Phycisphaerae bacterium | reverse complement strand
CTTTGGCGCGGCAGAAACACGCTCGCCGCCCACAATCATGTCCACACGGCATTCCACGTCCATCGGAGTCCTGGTGAGCCTGGCGCTCCACGCCGGGTTCGTCGCGACCTTGGTCCGCTTCGGCGACCGCTGGATGTCGCCGTCGTCCCTGAGCGTACCCGCGGAGACGCCCCTTCTTCTTCCGATTCCGCCCGAACCTGCGCCCGATCCCGAGCCCCCGGAGAGCCCCGATCCGCTCAAGCTCGGCATCGACGAGGGAACCGCTCAGAGCGATACCTGGCTTGGGTTCAAGGAGCCCACGCCGCACGCCGGCCCGGCCTCGACACGGGACCAGGCCCAGATGGTCCTGGAAGCTCCCAGCGAGCCCGCCCAGGCCGTGGAGGACCAGCCCCCGAGCCCGCCGACCCCGCCAGAGCAGCCTCAGGCGGATCAGCCCCAGCCAGAGCCCAATCCTGAGCCCAATCCTGAACCCAGCCAAGCGACGCAGGAGCCCGAGGCCGGGCAGGAGTCGCCAAAGCCCGCGCCGCAACCAAAGCCAGTCGCCGAAGACACACGCCCGGCGACATTGGAGCCCGCGGAAACGGTGGCACCAGCTGAATCTGCGATTGTCCCTGCCGACGTGAAAGCCGAGCGGCCCGAGCCGGGGGAACCATTGGTGCCCGTCCCCGCGCCGGAGCCGGCGACGCCCGAGGCCGCCGCGCCGGAATTGCCGGTTCCAACTCCGACGCCGGAAACGACGAGAGAGCGATCCCCCGACGCCCAGCCCGACATCCAGCCCGACGCAAAGCCGAGAGCGGAGCCAGACGCCAAGCCATTAGTCGCACGGGACGATCCCGAGGTTGAGCGGCCGAAGGCTGACGCGGTCGAACCGGCCTCGCCGACCGTGGCGCTGGTCGGCCCGCCGGTGCCCTCGCCGCAGGACTTGGCCGAGCGTGAACAGTCTGAACGGGAACAGGCGGAGCGAATCGAGCGCGAGGCCGCGCAGGCATCTCAGCCGAGCCCGCCGCGCCATGGTGCGCGGCCCAGCCCCGCGCGTCCCCCTGGCCGGGTCTCCGACCGGGAGTCCGACGCCGCCGCGGTTCGCAGCGCCATCAACGTCGACCCCAACGGCGGTCCGGCCGCGACCAAGGGGCTCAAGATCAACACCGTGCGTCCCGCGTGGAGCACCACGACCCGTCTGGTCGCGCTCCCGCGGAACCCGGTCGTTCGCGTCCGCTTCAATCGCGTCGGAAAGGTCGTCGACGCCGCGTTCGTGGATCGCTACGACACGGGCTGGCCCGACGTCGACGGGCCGCTGCTCGATGCGATCTATCGCTGGAAGGCCGAGGGAGAGAGGCTCCGCGAACTTCCGGGCGACGATCCCGAGGCCGTAATTACCGTGACGTTTCGCATCACGCTCCGGAGCGGGCCATGACCGGGAGCGAGAGGACCACGATCCGCGCCGGCGTTCCGCGTTTGACCGCGCTGGCATTTGTGCTGATCTCGCCGGCGCTGGGCGTCTCGGGCCGTCCCGCAATCGTGTTCGGCGCCGAACCGCCGCTCGAGCCGGTCGAGCAAGGCGGGCAGGACGCCAATCCGCTGGCCGCGCCGGCTCGGATGCAGCCGCTGGACCTGCGATTGCCGCTGGGCTTTGACCGCGTCTATCGCGTCGTCGAGCCCGGGCGATCCCCGCTCAACCAGCGCTACGCGCGATCGTCCGGCGCCCTGACGGCGGTATTCCCGCGCTCGCAATACACGCCCACGCGCGACGGCGTGGTCCCCGAGATCCCCGCGGGCACGGTCTTCTACATCGGAGACCTTCCTGAAGACGTTTTCTCCAGCCCGCCGCCCGGGGTTCGGCGCGGCCCGACGTATCTCGACCTCTCGGCCCGGGCCGCTCCGCCCGCTGGCGAAGCCAGCACGGACGCCGGACGCGCGGCGCGGGATGGCGCCCTCGGGCGATCTGCCGATCGTGTCGTGCGAAGGGACCCGATCGAGCGTCCTTCGCCCGAATCGATCATGACCGATGATGGTTTTCGCGTGGCCCGCGTGTGCGAATTGATCGATCGCGCCGCGTCGGCGAGCGCACGATAGCAGAGAAAGTCGGACAGGCCGCGTGTTCCATCTCGGCCGTCCCGTGTTCATTGCACTTGCGGGGACCCCTGGCCACGTTCGCGAGCGCGTTTGCGCAGGCGGGTATCGATCGGGGCGCTCTCCTGGTACATCTTCAGGCGATCCTGGAACTGGCGGAGCGTCTCATTGCGCGGGCCGGGCGAGAGCGAGAGCAGCTCGATCGCGTGCTCTTGCGTCTTGATGGCGAGCTCGCGCTCGCCGTCGCGGTAGAGCGCCAGGGCGAGGGTGTCCTCGATCATGCCGTCCTCGCGGGCGGTGCGTTCGCTGGCGCGTTCGGCCATGCGCCGGGCGGCGGCGATCTCGTCCTCCGTCGGGTCTCCGGCGTTGAGCAGGCTCCACGCCATGTCGTTGAGCACGTTGTGGTTTTCGTCCCACACCGCCTTCTCGGTGATGATCGCCAGCTCCAGCGCCCGGGCCCGCTGGTCGAGGAGCATCCGGGGGATCGCGTTGGCCGCCACCGAACCCGCGACCGCGGGTTGGTAGAGGTCAAGGTCGTCCAGGGCCCGCAGGAGTTCGTCCCAGTTGCCGGCTTTCCCCGCGGCGTCGAAGCGAAGCGAGGCGTCGTCGCGCCACGCCTGGTCGCGGAAGCGCCGCGCGTAGTCGCGGGCCGCGTCGTCGACATCCCATTCACCCGCGAGCACCCGGGCCAGCGCGTCGGCGGCGTCGGCCGGATGCCCGATCCACACGATGACCCCCGAAGGATCAACAAGGAACGCGCTGGGGACGGTCGACCGGCGCGCCGGCGAGAGCCACCGCGAGCGAGCTTCGGCCTTGGAGTCCCACGCGATCGCGCCCATCGTGTCGGCGGCGGTCGCGACCTTGGCCAGCTCGCGGGCGCCCTCCTCACTGCTCCCGAACCGGTCGGGCGAGACGATCACGATCTCTCGGACCTTGCCGGGGTGGAGGCGTTCGAGCTCGCCCACCGCGAACGCTCGGTCGCGACAGTTTGGGCACCACGAGACCCAGAACTCGACCAGCGTCGGCGTGTCCGTGGCGAGGGAGGCCGGCGCTTCGCCGCGGATCGGGATGAGCTCGGGGAGTGCCGGCGCCTTGGAGCCGGGCAACAACCGGGGGGCGTAGCGCCCGACGCGTGACGGAAACCCGTCGGGGTCCGCGGGGCGTGCGTCGGGCCCGGGGCGGGTCGCGGGGGCGCTCTCGGAGTAGACGCGGGTCTGGGCGCGTGCCGTGCCGCATGGCCCGCCGCACCACAGGATCGCGGGGGCCAGCGAAACGGAAAGCAGCACTCGCGATCGGTACTTCAAAGCGGTGGGGCGACCCTTCGATCGCCCCGCCGTGATTCTCGGGGATTACTTCTTGGCTTTCTTGAACTCTTCGAGGCGGGACTGAAGCTCGGTCTTCATGTCGCCCTCGGCCAGCTCGACGGCCTTGGTCTGCATCTCGATCGCCTTGTCGACCTTGCCCTTCTTGAAGAGCACGGTCGCGTAGGTGTCAAGGATGGCGGCGTCCTTTCCGCCCGAGGCCTCGTAGGCCGCCTCGCCCGCCGCCAGCGCCAGGTCATAGTCCGGCTTGTCCACGGGGTTCTCGGGGTCCACGATCGTCCACGCGATGGTGTTCATCAGCATGGCGTTCTTCTTGCCCTTGCCGGCGATGGCGGTGCGGGCGGCGGCGAACGCCTCGTCGGTCGCGCCCGCCTTCATGTAGACCTGGAACGAGGTCGCGGCCATGTCGTCGTCCGACGCCCCGCTCAGGACCTTCATCTCGCCCAGGAGCTTCTTGACCGCGGGCACGTCCTTGGCCGACGTCGCCTTGGACAGGTCGGCGTAGACCTTCTGAAGCTTGCCCTCGTTCTCGGCCTTCACCTTGTGCTTTTCCGCGGCGGCCTTGATGTCGTAGGTGCCCGCCACGATCTCCTTGAGCGGCTCGTCCATGCTCATCGGGTGCCCGATCCACGCGATCGTGCCGGTCTTGTCGACGATGAACGCGCTGGGGATCCCGTTCTGGCCCGCTGGCTTCATCCACTCATCCGCCATCTTGCCCTGGCGGACGTTGGCCTCGCCCTCGTACTTCTCTTCGACGGCGACCGTGTACTGCATCTTGTCGTTGCCGCCCTTGTCTTTCATGAAGGGGTCGACGTTTTTGGGGTCGTCCCAGATGTTGACGCCGATGACGCGGACCTTCTTCTCTGCGTATTCCTTCTGGACCTCGGAGAGGTGGGGCATGCCGGCGATGCACGGGCCGCACCAGGTCGCCCAGAACTCGACGACGTAGACGTGGTCGCGTGCGAACTCGGTGACGGGCTCGCCCTTGACCCAGGTGGCGATCTTGAGGTCGGGGGCCTTGTCACCAACCCCGAGCTTCTTGACCTCCGCCTTGGGCTGGGCCTTTTCCTTGGCCGCGGGCGCCGGTTTGGAATCCTGGGCCAGCGTGGTGGCGGCGCCGGCGGAAACGATCAACGCCGCGGACAAGAACGCGATCCGTCGAAACATGGGTGGAACTCCG
>JAEUJA010000115.1 GCA_016793195.1 Phycisphaerae bacterium | reverse complement strand
CGTCGTTTGTGTCGCCCAAGTGGGTGCCGCAGCTCGCCGACGCCCGGGCGCTCTGCGAAGCGCTGGCGAAAGACCCGCCCAGGCCCGAGGGCGTGAACTACTCGGCCCTGGTGCCCAACGACAAGGGCATGGACCAGGCGCTGGAAGCGAATCAACAAGCCGGGCGGCGGGTGCTGGACAAGGTTTCGGTGTTCACCGCCGCCAGCCAGACGTTCTCGCGCAAGAACACCAACGCGACGATCGAAGAGACGATCGCGCGGTTCGGGCCGGTTGTCGCGCGGGCGAAGGCGGCGTCGCTGCTGGTCAGGGGCTATGTCTCGTGCGCGATCGCTTGCCCGTTCGAGGGCGCGATCAAGCCCAGCGCGGTCGCGGATGTGTCGCGCAAGCTGGCGGACCTCGGCGTGGACGAGATTTCGCTTGGAGACACCATCGGTGCGGGTACGCCGGACAGCGTCGTCGCGATGCTGGAGGCCGTGCGGGCCGCGCTCGCCGACGATTGGACGCGCGACGAATTCCGACTCAATCTGCACCTGCACGACACGTTCGGGCGGGCCGCGAGCTGCGTCGTGGCGGCCTTGGACGCGGGCATCCGCTCGTTCGACGGTTCGGTCGCCGGGCTGGGCGGCTGCCCATACGCGAGCACGCCCGGGAAGCGGGCGCCGGGCAACATCGACACGTCGCTCCTGATTCGCACCATCCGCGAACGGGGCTTTGCGACCGGGGCAAGCGTGGATACGCTCGCGGAGGCGGCGGTTTTCGCGCGATCGATCGTGTCGGCCGCCCGGTTGGCTTCGCCGTAACGGAGACTTTGGTCGATGATCCGCGTGGAAGATGTCGGCGCGGTGCGCACGATCCGGCTTGACCGGAGCGAGAAGCGCAACGCGCTCACCCCGCGAATGCTCGACGAATTCGTGGCCGCGATCAAGACGTCCACGCACGCACGGGTGATCGTGATCGAGCCGGTGGGCCCGGTCTTCTGCGCCGGGTTTGATCTGTCGGAATGCCGCGATGACGCGGGGGCCCTGCCGAGTTTGCTCACGGGATTGGCGTGGGCGACGGCCACGATGCGGGCGAGCCCCGCCATCGTCATCGCCGCCGCGCCGGGGGCCGCCATCGCCGGCGGGTGCGCGATCCTCTGCGGGTGCGACCTCGTCATCTCCACGCCCGATTCCAAGTTCGGATATCCGGTCGTGAAGCTCGGTATTTCGCCCGCGGTCTCCGCGCCGCTGCTGAGTCTCGCCGTCGGCGACGGGGCAGCCCGGGCCCGAATGCTCTCGACCGACCTCATCGACGGACAAGCGGCCCACCATCTTGGGCTGGTGCATGAACTATGCGATACGCCCGAGGCGTGTGCCGCGCGGGCCCACGAGTTGGCGGCGACCCTGATCGACAAACCCTCGACCGGGCTGGCCGCCACCAAGTCGTGGCTGAATGAAGTCGACGGCTCGCTGGCGGGCAACACGATCAGGCTCGCGCTGGAAACATCGCTGTCGCTCGTGGGCGGCGAAGAACAGAACGAGCGATTGGCGGAGGTATGGAGTCAGAAGCGAGACAGCGAGGCAGCGAAACAGCGAGACAGGGAAGAGAAGAAGTGAAAATCGGGCCGATTCACGCTGACCCCGCGCCTTCAATGCCGACAGCACCCCGCGTTGCATCGCGCCATCGGAACCACCCATGACCACCCCACTGGCCACGCTCGACATCCAGGCCCCGATCGCGACGCTGTCGCTGAACCGCCCCGACGCGCGGAACGCGCTGTCCACGCCGATGCTCGCGGAACTCCGGGCGCGGGTGGACGAGCTTCAGGCGCGGCCCGACGTCACGGTCGCCGTGATCACCGGCGCGGGCAAGGCGTTCTGCGCGGGGATGGACCTCAAGGCCGTGCTGGACAACAACGAACTGGCCCACCAGCTTCTGGTTTCGCTGGCGGACCTGACGCTCGCGATCCGCGCGCTCCCGCAGGTGACGCTCGCCAAGGTGAACGGGGCGGCGATCGGCGGCGGGTGCGGCCTGGCGACGGTCGCCGACCTGTGCGTCACGCACGCCGATTCCAAGATGGGCTTCCCCGAGGTCGATCTGGGCGTGTGCCCCGCGGTGGTCGCGCCGTGGCTGGTGCGGAAGATCGGCGCTGGCCGGGCCCGGGCGGTGCTGCTCAGGGGCGGGCTGATGTCCGGGACCCAGGCCCAGGCGATCGGCATCGCCGATCATGTCGTGCCGACGCTCGCGGAGCTTGACGGGTTTGTGGCGGCGATGGCGCAGCGTCTCTCGGCCGGCGGGCCCGAGGCGCTGCGGGCGACCAAGTCATTGCTCAACACGATCGATGGCTCGCTGGACCGCGAGATCGTGCGCCGCGGCGCGCAGCTCTCGGCGTCGGTGCTGGCGACGCCCGAGGCCCAGCAGCGCTTGCGGGCGAAGATGGGTTGAGCGGCCGGAACTCGCGGGCGACCGCGTTCAGCTGCTCCGCTTTTTCTTGTCCTTCTCGACGCTGAAGCGGGTTTTGTGCGGTTTGCCCGTCACCAGGTCATAGCCGCATCGCGTGCAGAGCTTTGACCCGCCGGGCATCATGGTGCCGCAACCCGGGCAGGCCGCGGCGCCGCCGGTCGGCTGCATCTTGGAATTCCAGAAATCGTCCGAAAGCCCTTCGCTGGCGGGGGCCTTGGCCGGTGCGGAAGACTTTGCCGCGGTTTGGGTCGCGCCCGGTGAACCGGTAGGTCCCGCGGCTTTGGCGGCCGCCGCCTTCTTGGCGCAGTCCTCGCAGATGTACTTCCCAGCCGGGTCCTTGCGCCGGGGCTTGTTCGACACGTCCTGCTTGCACGCCACGCAAATCTTGTCGCTCAAGGCCGATTCTCCCGCCGACGCCGCCACGCACCGACCCAACCGCGGGCGGCACCCGCGTGGTCATGGTACCCCCCGATTCGGTGGCCCGCGCCGGCGGCTTCACCTCCCCGCGAACGCGAACAGGCTGAACATACACACGAAGTTGAGCATGACGATGCCCTTGAGCCAGCGGCTTTCGCTGATCGCAAAGGCGTAATACAGCGTGGCCCCCACCGCGACCAGCCCGCCCAACCCCATGCCCATGCCGACAAAGCCAAACGCCCGCGCGATCGCGATCCCGTTGGCCAAGAGCATCCCGATCCCCCAGCCCGCCTCATCCTCCTGGAAGGGGATCACGATCGAGCTGATGGCGGCCAGGAACGACACGCCGATCACGCCCAGACGATACACGCCGAGCATGAGGTCGCTTCCGTCGGATTTGGCGAGAAAGAAGAGAATGGCCATGACGACGCCGAGGGCTCCGGCGGCCCACCCGCCGTGGATCACGATCGATCGGCGCGGCTCGCCATCGTCCTCGTCCTCGTCCTCGTCTTCGTCCTCGGCTTCGACGTGGCGCGCGGGCCTGAGCGGCGCGACCTGCACCTGGGTGTTGTGCTTCACGCCCGTCTCGGCGTTGTAGCCGCAGCTCATGCACACGACCATGCCCTTGGCGAGCGGCGCCCCGCACGATCCGCAGGGTTCGGGAAGGTCACCGAGGATCGAATAGCTCATGTTCTCGTCATCGCCGGGCGCTGCGGAAGCGGCGGGGTTCGGCACCGGCGGCTGCGCAGCGCTCGTGGGCGCGTTCTTGCGGGCGGCCCGTGCCTTCTGGCGCGCATCCAGGCACGACTGGCAGGCGTAGTTGCCCTTGGCGTCCTTCTGACGCGCCACGCCCGAACAGTCCTTGCCGCAGATGATGCAGGTCTTCTCGGGCATCGACGGCCTCCACTCGGACCGACGGTTATTGTGATGGGGGCCGCGCGAACTTGCAAGCAGCGTTGCGTACCCCCGAGATGGGGGAGCGTCGTTGACGGCATGAGCGTGCGACGGCGCTCGCGCGCCGAGATGTTTAGGAACCATTCGAAACTTGGGCACGCGCCCCGGGGCTCGTGTTTCCCGTGGAAGCACCGCCGACTCCCCCACTCGCGGGGCCTAACCTTGAACGGATGACCACACCCGCGATCTTCCCGATTTCCCGCGTTGATTCCGGCACGCACACCGGCATCGTCACGATCGCGCTCGAGCAGCCCGGCAAACCGGTGGTGGTGCTCGACCTGGAGTTGATCCAGCGTTTGGAAGCCACGCTGCACGCGGTCCCGCCGGGGACGTCGGGCCTGGTGCTCGCTTCGGCGAGCGAGCGGGTGTTCGTGGCGGGGGCCGATCTCAACGCGATCATGGCCGCCGACGACGCGGAACTCGCCAGGTACCTCGCGTATGCCGCGCGCGTCTTTCAGATGCTCGCGGATTTCCCGTTCCCGACGGTCGCGGCGATCAACGGCGCGGCGCTGGGCGGCGGGCTCGAACTGGCGATGCACTGCGATGGGCTGGTCGCGTGCCCGGGTTTCAAGCCGTACCCCGTCGGCCTGCCCGAAGCGGGCCTTGCGATCTGCCCGGGCTGGGGCGGGACGAACCTGCTGCCGGCGCGCGTCGATCCGGCGCGCGCCATCCGCATGACCGCGGAAGGCAAGCCCATGATGTACGACGAGGCGGTCGCCGCGAGCCTGTTCGACGCGGTCGCGCCCGACGCCGCCTCGCTGCGGGGTGTCGCGGCCGACCTGGTCGTAAAGCTTCGCGGCGCGGGGGCGAGGTCTCCCGTGCAGCGTCGCGACGGCGCGCCGTGGCGTTGGATCGGGCGGCCCGAGGTGGCGGCGGGCGTGATGAAGGCGCTCGATACGGTGCGCCCCGAACTGCCCAAGACCGAGGCCGCCGCGGCGGTGGCCGGCGCCGTTGAGGCGGGGCTCACCCGCGGCTGGAGGGCGGCGTTGGAAGTCGAGCAGCGTGAACTCGTGCGTCTGCGTCACACGGCGCCGGCGAAAGCAGCTCTTGAAGCCTTCTTTGCGCGGAGCGCGAAGAAGTAGTCCCATCCTGAATCACCCGCGAGGTCGCGGGACTTGCCGGAGCATTCCGATGTCAACGCCTGATCTGAAGAACCTCAAAGGCCTGAAGGAAGCCGACCGGAAGCTGATCGAGGAGGCCGAGTCGTGGCTCGGGCCGGACCCGACCGAGATGGGCGCGGTGAAGAACCTCTTCTGGGGGCACATGCGCGAAGAGCTGTATTTCCCGTACCCCGCGCAGGACGCGCGCGAGCAGGCCGAGTGTGACCAGCTCATCGCGCGCCTGGATGAGTACCTCCGCACGGAGCATCCGGCGGTGGCGATCGACCAGGACCAGGAGATCCCGCGCTGGGTGATCGACAAGCTCTTCTCGATGGGTGTTCTGGGGATGACCATCCCGAAGGAGTTCGGCGGGCTGGGCATGGGGATCACGGCGTACAACCGTGTGCTTGAGCGCCTCGGCTCGTACTGCGGCTCGACGGCCGTGCTGGTGTCGGCCCACCAGTCGATCGGGTGCAAGGCGGTCATGCTCTTCGGCAACGAGGAGCAGAAGAAGAAGTGGCTCCCCCGCCTGGCCAAGGACTGGCTGAGCGCGTTCTGCTTGTCGGAGCCGAACGTGGGGTGCGACGCCGGGGGGCAGGAGACGACCTGCGAAAAGACGCCTGACGGCGAGTATTACATCATCAACGGCGAGAAGAAGTGGGCCACGTCGGGCGCGATCTCCGGCCTGTTCACGGTCATGGCCAAGCAGAAGATCACCGACCCCAGGTCGGGCAAGGTGAGCGAGCGTGTGACCGCCCTGGTGTGCACGCCCGACATGGAAGGCATCGACATTTTCCAGAAGAACCGGAGCAAGTGCGGCATCCGCGGCACCTGGCAGGCGCGCATCAAGTTCACCAATGTCCGGGTGCCCAAGTCCCACCTGCTCGGGGCCGAGGGCAAGGGCCTGAACATCGCGCTCTCGTGCCTGAATTACGGGCGATGCACCCTGAGCGCCGGGATGCTGGGCGGGGCGCGTCGGGCCCGGGACCAGGCGACCAAGTGGGCGACGACCCGCTTCCAGTTCTCGCGTCCGCTGGCGGATTTCGAGCTGGTCCGCAAGCGCATCGCCAACATGGCCGCGCTGGATTACGCGATGGACTCGGTGCTGTACATGACCACGGGCATGCTGGACCGGCACGACACGGACATCCAGGTCGAGACGGCGGTGTGCAAGGTTTTCTGCTCCGAGATGGGCTGGCGCGTGGTCAATGACGCGGTCCAGATCATGGGCGGCGAGAGCTACATGACCGAGAACGAGGTCGAGCGCATCTTCCGCGACTCGCGCATCAACCTCATCGTCGAGGGCGCCAACGAGGTCATGCAGGCCTATGTGCTCTTTGCCTACGGCGGGAAGCAGCTGGCGGAGTACATGATCGGGATCCGCGACGCCATGGGCGTGCAGCCGGAGAACTCGGCGATGGCCAACCTCGCCGGGTCGATCAAGGGCATGTTCAACTTCAAGCTGCTGGGGCGGGCGATTCCGCTGGCGCTCGAGGTGTTCCTGGGCATCCGGGGCAAGCTCCCCCAGATCACGCGGCTGTCGCCCGAGCTGCGTCCGAGCGCCGAGCGTCTGTGCCGCCTCGTGCGCGAGCACAGCTATCAGTTCAAGCAGATCAGCAAGAAGCTCGACGTGAAGATCATGGACCGCCAGTGCGTGCAGGCGCGGATCGCCGACGTGGCGATGTGGCTGCACGCCTGGGCGTGCACGCTCAGCAAGCTCGACATGGACATCCGGGCGCACGCGGGCGACGGCAAGGACACGGAGTGGCTGCGCGACAAGGCCGCCGCGATGCACTTCTTCGACATCGCCGAGATCTCGATCCACGAGTGTTTCCGCTCGATCTACGAGAACGCGGACGAGTCGATGGCCGCCGCCGCCGACGCGGCCCTGAGGCACAGCGACACGCTGTCCAACCAGCGTTTCTCGATCCCCGAGCGTTCGCCGAACGCCAAGGGCACGGGGCGCGTTGCTGGCCAGGCCGGGATCAAGCAGTTCCCCGGCGACAAGCACGCAACCCAGGCGTCCGCCGCTCGGTAAATTGATCTCCCAAGCTCCAGACCACGGAGGGGACACCCGTCTCCTCCGTTTTTTTTCCGCTCGATCGAACCTTCGTGTGGAGAATCGAATGAACGCTCGCGTCCTGCTTGCCGTCGCGCTCGTGACGGCCTCGTCGCTCGGACCTGTCGGCCTGGGCTCCCCCGCGTCGCTTGTCGCTCACGGCACGCGCGCCATGCCCGCCGCGGCGTCAGTCGCCTGGCCGCTCGCGGTCCCTGCCGACGCAGACGGCATGTGGAAGGGCGCGATCGAGCTCCCCGGCGCCAATCTCAATGTCGAGGTGTCGCTGAAGGACACCGCGAGCACGCCCAGCGGCACCATCACGATCCCGCAGCAGGGCGCCAAGGACCTGCCGCTCGCGGATGTTTCCGTCAAGGGCGACGAGGTGGCCTTCAAGATCGCGGGCGTGCCGGGCGACCCCTCGTTCAAGGGGACGATCTCCGCCGACGGCGGGAAGATCACGGGCAGCTTCACGCAGGCGGGCGGGTCGTTCCCGTTCACGATCACGCGCGAGGCCGCCCTCGCCAAGGCCGCCCAGGACTCACTCGCCGATTTCCAAGCGTGGCTCGACACGACCCGCGAGGCGTGGAAGGTGCCCGGCTGCTCGATCGCGATCGTGAAGGACGGCAAGGTGCTGGCAACCTATGCCTCGGGCTTGCGAGATGTTGAGAATAAGAAGCCCGTCACGCCCCAAACGCTGTTTGCGATCGGCTCATCGACCAAGGCGTTTACCAGCATGGTGCTGGCGCAGCTCGTCGACGAGTACAAACTGGAGTGGGACAAGCCGGTCATCAACTACGCACCGACGTTCCGACTGTACGACAAGACGGTCACGCAGCTCATCACGCCGCGCGACCTGGTGACGCACCGGTCGGGCCTGCCGCGGCACGACCTGGCGTGGTACAACTCGTCGGCGTCGCGCGACGAGCTGGTCAAGCGGCTGGCGCACCTGAAGCCCAGCAAGGACTTCCGCACCGATTGGCAGTACAACAACTTCATGTTCCTGTCGGCGGGCTGGATGGCCGAGCAGATCACGGGCAAGACGTGGGAGGAGAACGTCCGCGAGCGCATCTTCACGCCGCTGGGCATGAACAGCTCGAATTTTTCCGTGAAGGACTCGCAGCAGACGCCGGACTATTCGCTCGCGTACGCCGAGCGTGACGACAAGGTGGTCGCGATCCCGTTCCGCGACATCTCGACGATGGGCCCGGCGGGCTCGATCAACTCCAGCGCCGACGACATGGCCAAATGGGTCATCTTCCACCTCTCCGACGGCAAGCACGAGGGCAGGGCGCTGCTCCAGAAGGCCACGCTCGACGACCTCCACACCTCGCGCATCGCGCTCCCCGGCGGGGGCGAGTCGGGCAACAAGGACGTCCACGCCCAAGCCTACGCCCTGGGCTGGTTCACCGACGTCTTCCGCGGGCACCGGCGCATCCACCACGGCGGGAACATCGACGGCTTCTCGGCCCTGGTCTCGTTCCTCCCCGAGGACAACATCGGCGTCGTCGCGCTCACCAACCTCAACGGCAATCCGCTGGGCGGGCTGGCGGTCGCCAACATCTTCGAGCGCCTGCTCGGCCTGGAGCAGCGCGACCGCAGCACCGAATCGCTCCGCGAGATCGCGGCCGTCAAAGCCCAAGTCGAGCAATCCAAGGCCGCCAAGAACCTGACCAAACGCGACAACGCGCCGATGCTCCATCCCGCCGCGGAATACGCCGGCGAGTACTTCGACGAGGGCTACGGCACGATCACGGTGAGCGAGAGTAACGGCGAGCTGAAGCTCTCGTACAACAACATCCCCGGCCCGCTCGAGCACGTTCACTTCGACACCTTCACGGTCGGCAAGGACGCGACGGACCCCGTCTTTGAGGGAACCAAGATCAGCTTCATCACCGGGCTCGACGGCTGGGTCGAGTCGATCCGCACCGCGGTCGACCCCACCACCGACGAGGTGTATTTCAAAAAGCTCCCCGACAAGAAGCTGAACGACCCCGCGTATCTCGCGCCGTTCGCGGGCGAGTATGTGCTCGGGCCGCAGGTGGTCAAGATCGAGCTGCGAGACAACGCGCTCTTTGCGTCGATCCCCGGGGCACCGGAGTACGGGCTGGTGCCGAAGCGCCCGGGCTCGTTCTCGCTCAAGGGACTCTCGGGCTATGACGTGGTCTTTAAGGCCGACGAGACCGGCAAGATCACCCAGGCCCTCTTCGTCCAGCCCAACGGCACGTTCCCGGCGACCCGGAAGTAACACCTCCCGTCGATGCTGACGCGGACGCCCGGAGGCACTTGCGGCCCCCGGGCTTTCCTACTACACTCGTCGTAGGTTACGCGACCGGAGACGTTTCATGCCCCGTCGATATTCGCGCCTCGTCCCAGTCGCTTTCGGGCTCGTCTGGTTTGGGTTCACCGCGCCGCTGGCCGCGCAGCAGGCGAGCAGGCCCGCGGCCGAGCCAGGGCCGGGCGTATTGGTCGCGCCGGACCCAAGCAAGGTCGAATGGCTCCGTCTGCATTCCTCGCCGATCTCGATGGCTCTCGGCGCTGTGCCGGACGATTTCAAGGACCTGGAGCCGCTGAGGGCCGCGATCGGCGATTCGACGATGGTCCTGCTCGGCGAACTAACCCACGGCGACGCGGAGGCCTTTGCCCTCAAGGCACGGCTCGTGACGTTTCTTCACCAGCGGATGAGCTTCGATGTGCTGGTGTGGGAATCGGGGCTGTTTGACTGCGAGGAGATGGACCGGGCGTTGGCGAGCGAGTCGCCGATCGCCGACGTGGCCCGCATGGGCGTCTTTGGGCACTGGTCGACGGGCGTCGAATCGTTCCCGGTCTTTGAGTATGCGCGGTCGACCCGGGACTCCGCGCGCCCCCTGCGGATGGCGGGCTTTGACATCCAGAACTCGGGCACGGCCGGGTGGACAATGTATCCCACCTTCGCGGAGTGGCTCTCGGACCCGCTCGTCATCACGAAGGAAGTGAAGGCGTCTCTGGATTCGCTGTTTGCCGACGCCCGAAAGATGTCGCAGGCCGCCGATCCAGCGGGTGAGCAGCGCCGTATCGAGCTTGCCCTGCGCGCGCTGTCGCCCGTGCTCGCCGACGCGCACCGCTCCCGGCGCGCCGAGGTCGTCGCGGCGATCG
>JAEUJA010000077.1 GCA_016793195.1 Phycisphaerae bacterium | reverse complement strand
ATCGCCGCCTGCCTCGCCGTCACCGGCTTCTTCATCAACGCCAACCAGCGCTCGCGCCTCGCCGAATCCATCCCCGTCCCCGAACCCATCATCACATACAACGGCGTCATGGTCGCGCCCATGGCTATCACCCTCGATGAGCACGCCATCCCCGCCATCGAGCACCCCGCGTCCTCGCCCAACCTCTACGAGATCGGTGCGCCAAACCCCCCCGCCTCCCCGACGCCCCCGCTCGCGCCCGACGAAACAATCTCCGGCCGCGTCCTCGTCGTCGTCAACCTGAGCAAGCCCCTCTCCAAGGAATTCGCCGACTCCATCGCCTCCATCACCGCGCGCCTCGCCGCCATCGGCCTCGACGTGCAGGGCGATTATCCCGGCAACGCCGCCCCGCCCGAACAACTCTCCGCGCAGCTCGACCTCACCGCCCGCGCCCTGGCCGCCGCCGGCTCGCTCGGCGCCCCGGTCGACGAGGTCCACGCCAAGCTCCAGGCGTGGCTCAACACCGCGCGCGAGGCCGACCTCGTCCTTTGGATCGCCAAGAGCAATCCCGACGCCCCCGAAGCGCCCCAGTCCACCGCCGAGGTCTCCGTCACGCTCATCGCCGATCCCGCCGACGCGCGCCTCAACGCCGCCTCACGCGCCCTGGGCCTCGGGGAGTAATTCGGAACAGTCAGAGATTCAACACAAGTTGATTCAACGCAGAGGCCGCAGAGAACGCAGAGGGGAATACCGAACTCGAAGGCCTCGAAGCGCACTCAGGACCGGACGGCCCATCGATCATCTGGCTCATTGATCGGGCGCGGCCGGGGTCTCCGCGCCCTCCGAATGCCGAATCACGAATGCCGAATGCCGCGATCCCCTTCTCCGCCCTTCGAGCCCTTCGAGTTCATCATCTTCTCTTCACCACTCCCCATTCCCCTCTTCTCCTCGTTCCTCTGTTCTCCTCTGATTCCTC
Source organism: Phycisphaerae bacterium (assembly GCA_016793195.1). Taxonomy (GTDB): domain Bacteria; phylum Planctomycetota; class Phycisphaerae; order Phycisphaerales; family UBA1924; genus JABWBC01. The sequence goes on along the minus strand of JAEUJA010000077.1, from coordinate 10,425 downwards.
TGCGTTCCGTCTTCTGTTCCTCCCCCCGAACGCCGCAAACTCTTCGCGCTCTTCGAGCCCTTCGAGTTCATCATCTTCTCTTCACCACTCCCCATTCCCCTCTTCTCCTCGTTCCTCTGATCCCCTCTGATCCCTCTGAGTTCCTGTCTTCGTCTTCCCCTGCGTTCTCTGCGACCTCTGCGTTCAACTACTTCTTCGCCGCACACGCCGCGTGCCGCGGGCACGACACCAGGTGGTCGTTCACCATCCCCGTCGCCTGCATCAGCGCATAGCAGATCGTCGACCCCACGAAGCGGAACCCCAGTTTTTTCAGCGCCTTGCTCATCGCGTCCGACTCGGCCGTCGACGCCGGCACCTCGCCCATCGACCGACGTCGGTTCACGATCGGGCCCCCGCCCACGAAGCTCCAGAGCAGCCCGTCCAGCCCGCCGTGCTTCTCGCGCACCAAAAGCGTCGCCCTCGCGTTGCTGATCGTGCTCTCGATCTTCAGCCGGTTCCGCACGATGCCCGGGTCCTTCATCAACCTCTCGACCCGCCGCGTGTCGAACCTCGCCACCGCCCCCGCGTCAAACCCCGCGAACACCTCGCGGTACCGTTCTCGCTTGTTCAGGATCGTCGACCACGACAATCCCGCCTGCGCGCCCTCCAGAATCAAAAACTCAAACAGCACCCGCTCGTCGTGCACCGGCACGCCCCACTCACGATCGTGATACGCCACCTCCGCCTCGCTCTTGGCCCACGCACATCGCATCTTCAACAATACGCGTACGCTCCCGCGACCCCCATGCGCGAGTCCGAACTCCTCTCCCACATCGCCAGCCTCGCGGCCAACCAGCCGCTCCGCTTCCCCCACGTCCTCCTTCCCCCCGGCGACGATTGCGCCATCCTCCGCTCCCCTTCCGCCGATCCCATCCTGCTCACCGTCGACAACCTCGTCGAAGGACGCCACTTCACCCCCGACACGCCGATCGATCTCATCGCGCGCAAGGCCATCGCCCGATCCATCAGCGACATCGCCGCCATGGGCGCCCGCCCCCTGGCCGCCCTCGCCGCCGCCGTCCTCCCCACCGACTACCCACACGCGCGCCAGCTCGCCGACGCCCTCCACCGCTGGGGCGACTTCTTCAACTGCCCAGTCGTCGGCGGCGACCTCTCCTCCGCGAGCAGCCCGCTCATCCTCTCCATCACCGCCGTCGCCACGCGCCCCCTCCCCTCGCCCGACTCAACCGCCTGGCGCCCGCTCACCCGCGCCGGCGCCCGCCCCGGCGACGAACTCTTCCTCACCGGCCCCCTCGGCGCCTCCCTCATCTCCGGGCGACACCTCCGCTTCACGCCCCGAATCGCCGAGGGAATCGCCGCCGCACACTCACCCCTCGTCCACGCCATGATGGACATCTCCGACGGCCTGGGCCGCGACGCCGCCCGCATGGCCGAAGCCTCCCGCGTCCGCATCCACCTCCACGCCGACCGCCTCCCCCTCGCCACCGAGTGCCGCTCCTGGCTCGACGCCGCCCGCGACGGCGAAGACTACGAACTCCTCATCGCCGCCGACCCCGCCCTCCGCGCCCACCACCACGCCGTCATCCCCGCCATCGCCGGCCTCCCGCCCGTCCCGCTCATCGGACCCATCGGACTCGTCGCCGCCACCGACGACCACCACCCGCCCGAATGCACCATCTTCACGCCCGACGGCCCGCACGACGCCGCCTCCCTCGGCTGGGATCACTAAACCCGCACCTTCAGCCTTGGCCTTCCACTCGATGCCCGATGCCTCCTGCCCCGATGCCTTTTTCACCTTCGCCCCTCTTCTCCATTCCCCACTCCTGCTCTTCCCGATCAGAAGCCCGACCGGCAGGGAAGGCGCGTCTTTGCATGTCACTTCGCCACTTCGTGACTTCGTGACCTCTTCTCTTCCCCACTCCCCACTCCCCACTCCCCATTCCCGACTCCCGCTCTTCCAGGCTAGTCCCCGCTTACCACCGCGCCGCAGCGCACCAAAGCGTCCGTCTTTTTTGGCTCTTTCCATTTTCCCGAAAAAAATCTTCTCGCCCTTTCCCCCCTCGCGCAACCCCCTCCGCGGCCTTGCTTTATTTGGCGCTTTAGCGATTTGAACTTTGGCGATTTCGCCCGCGCATCACCGCAACTTTGCGCACCAAAGCGTCCGTCCGCCCCCTTGTCGGAGAGTGCGTGTGTTCCCCGCAGCTCTTTGACAAGTGAATACGCCTGCCTTGGCCGGGCTCCGGGTGGCGTGGTCGAGTCCCGCTTCGGGACCTTGACCACGTTCCTCTGAGTCTCCGCGCGTGCCACCGACTGCGTCCTCGCGGTCGGTGTTCTCTTCTTCATTTGGCAATTTGGCGCTTTGGCCATTTGGCCATTTGCTCCCCCGCCCACCGCTTGGCCCGCCCCCACCATCCCGGCTACCATGACCCTTCGCCGGAGAGGTGGCCGAGAGGCTGAAGGCGGCGGTTTGCTAAACCGTTATACGGATTTAGGTCTGTATCGGGGGTTCGAATCCCCCCCTCTCCGCTTGGCTCGCTCCCCGGCGAAATTCCGCCCACGCCCACGCGCGGCCGCTCCGGTTCCCGCAATCCTCAATCCGACACCATGAATCAACCCCGCCACCCGGCGCGGGCCGATATTGACCCCATGCGTCCGCGAGGATTCTGGTGGCGTTGCGCGCTGGCGGCCTTCCTTGGCGGATCGCCCGCCTCCGCCCGCGCTCAGGTGGCGAACCCGCCGGAAATCGGGCCGCCGGGCCCGGGCGTGCGCGATGATCGCAGGCCCGAGGGCGCGCGACGCCTGCTGCGGCAGTTTGATTTCGAGGAAAGGGAATCGAATCCCGATCCGATCCCGCAATTCTGGTATCGCGGACAGGACGACCCCAGCGTGCCGCGGGTTCGCCCAGGGTTCCCGGGATGGAACCAGGCGGAGCTTGAGTACGGCGTAGGGGACGGGAGGTTCGGCGGGTGCGTCCGCCTCCCGACCAAGGGCGGGAGCACGAGCCTGGTGCTCGATCCGGGCGTGCTGGTGGTGCTGCCCGGCGCGGACTATGTGGTGACGTCGCGGATACGGACGCGCGGGCTGTTGCACGCGCGGGCGCGGGTGGTGGCGCGGTTTCTGGATGCGCAGTCAAAGGTGATCGCGGGCTCGGAGGTGTCGAGCGCGCTGGTGGTGTCCGAGGGGGGCTGGGCGCCGGCGTCGATCGAGCTGGTGGGGCGACGCGACGGGGCGGCGTTCATCCAACTGGAATTGCAGGTGGTGCAGCCCTCGCAGGTCGAGCCGGCGAAGCTGGGCGTGCACCATGTGTACGCGGAGGACTTGGACGGGGCGGCGTGGTTCGACGACGTGGCGGTGTCGCAGCTGCCGCGGATCGAGTTCGTGGCCAACGGCGCGTCGAACATCGTGACGGCGCCGGAGAGGCCGCGGCTGTCGCTTTCGCTCCGGGACCTGACCGGCGAGGAGCTGTCGTCGACGCTGGAGATTCGTGATGTCGACGGGGCGGCGGTGTACCGGGACGAGCGGGTGCTTGGGACGGGTGCGGTGCGGGCGCAGTGGGAGCCGACGCTCCCGCGGTTTGGGTGGTACGAGGCGGAGCTGCACGTTCGGAACAAGAGCGGCGACGTGGCCCTGGTGAAGACGACGGTGGTGTGGCTGCCCGCGGAGGACGTGGCGGTGTCGGCGCGGACGGGCCCCTTGGAGCGTCGGCGGTTCGGCCTGATCGTGTCGGGCTGGCGCCCGGAGTTGGCGGGGAGCCTTCCGCGGGTGATGCACGATATGGCGAGCGGCTCGGTGACGATCCCGGCGTGGCCGCCGGACCTGACGCCGGAGGGTGCGGGGGCGGCGGCGGCGGAGATGTCGGGGTTGCTGGATGGGCTGCTGAGCGCGGGGTCGCAGGTGACGCTGGGGTTGTCGCGGGTTCCGTCGGCGCTGGCGTCGCAGGTTCGGGTTGAGAACGACGACGTCTGGGCGGCGCTGGTGTCGAACGGCGAGGACTGGAAGCCGTACCTGTCGCCGATTCTGAACGCGCACGGGCCGCGGGTGCGCCGGTGGCAGGTGGGGCGGACGGGCGACGACCGGGCGTTCTGGCGCGGCGGGCTTGTCGACGACGTGGCGCGGCTGTCGAGCGAGTTTTCGTCGTTTGTGGCGGCGCCGGTGGTGGACCTTCCTTGGAGGATTGACCGGGCGATCGAGTCGATCCCGGGCAAGGGCGTGTCGGCGACGGTGGTGGCGCCGTGGACATCGACGGAGGACGCGGTGCTGTCGTTTTCGCGTCGCTGGCGCGAGCGGGGCGGGGGCACGCCCCTGACCTTGGTGATCGAGCCCCCGGGCGACGGGTCGTCCGGGCGTGCGGCGGCGGACCAGGTGTTTCGGCGTGCGGTGCTGGCGTGGTCGGAGCTTGGGGGGATGGCGGGCGCTGACGCGCCGACGCTGGCGATCGGGCAGCCTTGGGAGTGGAGCGCGGAGCGCACGCCGCGGGCGTCGCCCTCGGCGCTGGCGGCGGGCTGGCGGGCGGTGACGCGGGCGCTGGCGGGGCGGGTGGTGATCGGGGAGTATCGCGCGATCCCGGGGGTGAGGTGCTTCGTGCTGGCGCCGCGTGATTCGCGGCTGGACGAGGGTGTCGGGGCGCTGGTGCTGTGGAACGAGTCGGCGCCGGCGGGCGAGGCGGTGCTGAACTCGTACCTGGGTGACGAGAAGATCAGCGTGGTGGACGTGTTCGGCAACCGGGCGGACGCGCCGCTCGATCCGGGGTATGTGGCGCCGGTGGCGGACGCGACGGGCCGGGTGCCGGTGCGTCATCAGCCGGTGCGGGTCCCGATCACGGAGTCGCCGATCGTGGTGGAGGGCGTGGACCATCGGCTGGTGCGGTTCCTGGCGTCGATCGAGCTTTCGCCGCGCGAGCTTCCGGCGGTGAACACGACGCACGAGCGGAGCATCCGGTTTCAGAACCCGTGGGCGGGGACGCTGGACGTGAAGTTTTTCGTGGTGTCGCCGGGCGGGGTGGACGCGGGCGGGCTGCGGGACCGGAGCTGGATCGTGAAGCCGCGGGCGTCGCGCGCGACGGTGCTGCCGGGGACGGCGGGGGTGCTGCCCTTGACGATCGCGTATCCGCCCTCGGAAGAGGCCGGGGAGCGGGCGTTTGTGATCGACGTGGAGCCCTCGACGGATCGCGCGTACGGGCTGATCCGCGTGGTTCGGCACATGTCGGTGGGTCTGCCGGAGATCGAGATGCGTCTGGCGAGCATCGGGCTTCGGAACGGGGACCTGATCGTGGAGGCGCACGTGGAGAACACGTCGGGCGGGCCGATCAACGTGGAGCTGACGGCGTTTGCGCCGGGCACGCCGCGGATCAAGGCGACGATCAGCGAGCTGGCGCCCGGGGCGCACGTGGCGCGGCGGTTCAGCTATCCCAAGGGACTGGGGAAGCTGGCGGGCGGGCGGGTGTATGTGTCGGCGACGATGCCGGACACGACGGCGCGGCTGAACAAGTCGGTGCTCATCGAGCGGTGAGGACGAAGATGGAGTAGCCGGGCTCGGCGGGGGGCAGGTCGTTGCCGCGTTCGTCGATGGTGGCGCGGACGCGGAGGGGCGAGCGGTCGATGAGCTTGTGCCACTGCTCGAGGCTGTAGCAGCGCAGGTGGTAGGTGAAGTCGAGGTCCTCTTCGACGGCGCGGGCGCGGGTGCGCTTGGTGATGGTCATGTGGCAGATGCAGGCTTCGTGGCGGGCGCGCGGGCCGCGCCGAGTCTCGGGGGGGAGGTACTGCACGACCTGTCGGACGGTCATGCCGGCGCGTTTTCCGATCCAGACATCTTCGGTGGGGATCTCGTTCTGGTAGGCGGTGAGGGAGAGGCCGACGACGTAGACGCCGCCGGGCGCCAGGACGCGGGCAATGTCGCGGAAGTGATCGAGCATGGCCCGGTCGCTGGGCAGGTGGCGGATGGTGTTGATCATGTTGAAGGCAAAGCCAACGGAGGCTTTGGGGACGTGGCGCGCGAAGCGTTGCATGGGGGCGCGGAAGATGGTGGCGGAGGGGACGCGCTCTTGGGCGTACTTCACCATCTCGGGGGCGAGGTCGAAGCCGATGGTGCGGAGGCCTTGGCGGGCGGCGGCGCGGAGGTATCGGCCCGTGCCGCAGGCGGGCTCGAGCCACGTTTGGGCGGCGGGGGCGGCGGCGGTGACGAAACGGCGTGCGATGCGCGAGAGGCCGCGGACCTCGGCGGCGGTTCCGGGCTCGTGGAGGACGTCGTAGACCAGGGGCATGAAGTAGAAGAGCGCCTTGGCGGGGTCGGGCATGGGGGAGGGTAGGGGAAGCAGAGACGAAGTGCAGAGACGAAGAGACGAAGTGAAGAGAAGAAGTGGCAAAGAGGCAAAGTGGCAAAGTGGCAAAGTGGCGGAGTGAAGACATGCATCTGAAGGCGAACGCACGAGATGAAAGAGCATCGATGTGGCGGAGCCGACATCGATGGCACGGACGTACTGTGTGGACGTGCAGACGCTGGCGGATATCAGGGCGATTCTGGCCGAGCACGGGCTCTCGCCGCGGAAGGCGCTGGGGCAGAATTTTCTGTTGGATCACAACCTGATCCGCAAGCTGGTGGATGCGGCGGGCGTCGGGGCGGGCGACGTGGTGCTGGAGGTCGGGCCGGGGACGGGGACGCTGACAGAGGAACTCTTGTCGCGGGGCTGCCGTGTGATCGCGTGCGAGCTTGACCATGGGCTGGCGCGGATGCTGCGGGCGCGGCTGGGGTCCCCCACGGCCGGGAGCTTCACGCTGATCGAGGGTGATTGTCTCGAAGGCAAGCACGCGCTGAACGAGGAGCTGGCGCGGACGTTGCGTGAGATGACGGGCGAGGCGGCGGGCGCGGGGCGTGGGTTCAAGCTGGTAGCAAACTTGCCGTACGGCGCGGCGTCGCCCCTGATGACGACGCTGCTGGCGTCGTGGGCGAGCTGTCGCTCGATGCATGTGACGATCCAGCGCGAGGTGGCGGACCGGCTGCTTGCCAAGCCCGGGACGGAGGAATACGGCACGCTGGGGATCATCGCGCAGGCGGCGGCGGAGGTTTCGCTGGTGGCGACGCTGCCGCCGGAGTGCTTCTGGCCGAGGCCGGACGTGACGAGCGCGATGGTGTCGATCGTGAGGCGGGCGGTGGCGCTGACGGACGACCTGCCGCGCCTGGCGGCGTGCTGTCAGAAGGTGTTCGGGCAGCGGCGGAAGCAGATCGGGACGGTGCTGGGTCGGGGGCTGGCGCTGCCGGCGGGGATCGGGGCGAGCCAGCGAGCGGAGGAATTGAACGTGGAGCAGTTGATCGAGCTTTCAAGGGTGGAGGGCGTGGTGTAAGGCGGTTCACCACGGTGGGACACGGAGAAGCACGGGGGGAAAAAGAAGAGAGGATTTGGAAGAGGAAAGGCCATCAACACAGAGGCACAGAGACACAGAGCGGAAAAACGGGGTAGAAGGGCCGGTTGTCCCCGGTCGTTGCGGGTTCGAGGCCTTGCGGCCTCGGCGCAGCGATGAGAGGGGCGTCGAGAGGGGCGTCGAGAGGGGCGTCGGAACCTGATTGAATCTGGGGCGAAGGTCGGATAGAAGACGGTAAAGTGTGCGGCGCGCGGGGGCGACGGGTTTCTTGGGGGGCGAGTGGGCTAGGGCGGGACGGGGTGTCCTCCATGACGCGGGCGGGTCTGGCTGAAGGAGCGGCTGGGAAAGCGATGGGTGAACCGGAACACAAGCAGCCGCCGCGCCAGGACTCGCACGACCTGGCGATCATGCTGGACCCGGTGTTGCACGCGGCGTGCGACGGTCAGCTCGGCGAGATCGAGTGGTTCAAGTCGGCGTGGCAGCACGGTGGAGCGGCGACGGGGTTTGCGGAGTGGACGTTCCCCGACGGTCGAAAGACGGGCGTGTTGGTGAAGCTGCCGATCGGGCCGAACGAGCATCGATGGACGACGCTGCTTGGGTTGTGCGGATCGGAGCGGTTCTTTGCGAGCCACGACCTGCCCACGCCGCGGATGCTGGCGGGGGGTCGGGAGCTTGGCGGGTATGACCTGGCGTGGTTCGTGATCGAGCGATTCGCGGGCTCGCCTTTGACGCCGGAGTTTTCGAGGGAGGGTGGGGCGCGTGCGGTGGAGGAACTGCTGGACGCGGCGGTGGAGTTTCACCGGCGTGCGGGGGAGATGCGGGCGGTGGACGAAGCGCCCAGGCCGCACGAGTGGGAGAAGCTGCTGCAGCGGGCGCGCGAGAACTCGAAGCACCACGGGTTGACGGACGAGCAGCGTTGGAACGAGGCGGTGAGGCGGGTGCAGCACCGGCTGGACTGGCTGGTGGGCAGGTGGGAGGCGCGGCGGGTGCATACATGGTGCCACGGCGACCTGCACCCGGGCAACGCGATGCGCCGGGCGGGAGACTCGCCGGCGCGGCGTGGGTGCACGCTGCTGGATTTGGCGCTGGTTCATCCGGGGCACTGGGTGGAGGACGCGCTGTACCTGGAGCGGCTGTACTGGGGAAAGGTCGATCTGTTGCACGGCGTGAAGCCGGTGTCGCACATGGCGAAGCTGCGGCGCGAGCGCGGGATGGCGTGCGACGACAACTACACGGAGCTGGCGATGGTTCGGCGGGTGCTGATGGCGGCGTGCGTGCCGGCGTTCGTGGAGCACGAGGGGCACCCGAAGTACACGCACGCGGCGTTGGAGCTTTTGGAGAAGACGCTGCCGCAATTGGGGCATTGAGAAAAGAAGTCACGGAGTCACGAAGTCACGGAGAAGAAGAGACGGAGAGACGGAGAGACGAAGTGGAAGAGGTGGGTCGGGGATCGCGAAGGGTTCGGGCGTTGCGGGGCTGGGCGGCGGCGTGCGCATTGGTCACGGCGGCCCTGGTGGGCGGCTGCGCCTCGGGCGGGCGGGAAGCCCGCGTCGATCCCGCGGGCGGGGCGTCGGCGGCGGACGAGTTGCGGCGGATGTCGTCGTCGTTTCATGTTCGTCGTGCGCCGGAGTCTCGCGGGTGGGTGTTGCTGCTTCCCGGCGCGTCGGGGCTGACGATCTTTGAGGATTCGGAGCACTATTTCCGCGCGGCCGGGGCGCTGAACGAGCGGGGCTTTGACGCGATTGTGGTGGACTACAAGGCGGCGTATCGAGCGGCGAGCGACCCGCCGCGAGTGGAGACGGGCGGCAAGATCGCGTGGGTGGCGCGGCGCGCGATCGAGTGGGCGCGGCGCGAGGGCGTCGTCCGCGAGGATGAGCCCGGGGCCATCGTGGCGTGGTCCTTGGGGGGCGAGGGGTTGTGGGAGCTGGTGGAGGATGAAGCGACGCTCGCGGGGCTGAATGTGCGCGCGGCGGCGGCGTATTACCCGTCACCCGAGGGGCGATCGATCGAGCGCGTGCGCGTGCCGCTGCTGGTGTTGACGGGCGCGGATGACGACGTGACGCGGGCGGCGGAGATTCGCGGGAAGGTTGAGGGGAAGGGCGAGGTCGAGGTTCGGGTGTATGAGGGCGCGGGCCACGGGTTTGATGTGGAGACGATCCGTGAGGCACGCGAGGTTCGGCTGCTGCCGTTGATCGGGCCGTCGGCGACGTTTCAGTACAACGAACCCGCGGCTTCGGCGGCGCGGTCGGCGCTGACGGAGTTCCTGCGGTTGCGGATGAAGTAGGTTCGGGTGGACAGACGTGCCGCCGGGAGGGGATAACACGCCGGCCCGGACCGGTGGGCCACTCAAGAGCATGGGTGTCTCAGAGCGGACATCGATGGCACGAGACCAAAGGCACGAGACCAAAGGCATGAGACCAAAGGCAGGCGTCGCTAGGGAACGACGGCGTCTGCGATGGTGACGGAGTGGTCGGCGGCGATTCGGACGAGGTGATTGACAGGGACGGTCTGCCAGCCCGGGTCGTCGCTGAGAGGCTCGCTGGAAACGAGGGCGGCACCCTGGCCTTTTTCGGGGTCGACCATGCGGCAGATGTTGCCGTCGCAGACGTACTTGCGTCCGGTGTGGACATAGAGCGACGAGGCGTTCTTGGGTTCGTCGGTGGTGTAGCGGAGGGCGACGGACTGCACGCCGTCGGAGATCGCGACGTTGAGATAGTTGAAATCTTTGAGATGGTGCGCCTCCTGCAACGCCTGCACGTCTCGGACGGCGCGGAGGAGGGACGAGGCCATGGCTTCGAGCGGGTCGGCGATGTTGCAGTGCCAGACGTGGTCGAGGAAGAGGGCGAAGAGGTGGACGGAGTCGGTGGAGCCCTGGATGGCGGCGTAGGCGCGGTCGGAGAGTCGCTGCTGGATGGCGCGGCGGATGTGGGAGAAGCCGCCGACGTCGCCGTTGTGCATGAAGGTGAAGCGGCCGCGGGTGAAGGGGTGGCAGTCGAGCTCGCTGACGGTGAGGCCGGGGGTGGCGGCGCGGACGTGGGCCAGGACGCAGGTGCTGCGGGTGACGCGGGCC
>JAEUJA010000071.1 GCA_016793195.1 Phycisphaerae bacterium | reverse complement strand
GACTTCGTGACTTCGTGACTTCGTGACTTCGTGACTTCGTGACTTCGTGACTTCGTGACTTCGTGACTTCGTGACTTCGTGACTTCGTGACTTCGTGACTTCGTGACTTCGTGACTTCGTGACTTCGTCTCTACGTCTCGTCGTCTCTACGTCTCTTTCGCCCCCTACTTCTCCGCCTTCTCCCTGGCCTCCACCATCGCCCGAACCCGCATCCGCTCCCGCTCGATCACCGGCTTCCACGCCGCGTCGTTCTCCAGCATCACGGCCCGGTCCAGCGCCTCCAGGATCGTGTGGTCCGCGCGCCCCAGCTTCCGCGTCTGCAGCGACATCCCCCGCAAGGACGCCAGCCAGTTCGGATCACGCTCCAGCGACATCATGTAATATTTTAGTGAGTCCTCCGCGTGCGACCGCTCGCCGTACAGCAGCCCGAGGTTCTCGTACGGCCTGGGATCAACCGGCAGCCGGTCCGCGGCCTGCTTGAACGCCTCCGCCGCCTCCATCGCCTTGCCCTGCTTCATGAACACCAGCCCGAGGTTGTTCCACCCCGCGCCCGCCGAGGGCTCCAGCTTCAGCGCCGCCACATACAAGTCCTGCGCCTCCGCGAACCGCCCCGCCGACTGCGCCCGCTGCGCCTCGCCCATCAGCCGCAGCGCCTCCGCCCGGTTCACCGCCGCGTCATCCGCCGCCGGCGTCACATGCCCCGCGCACCCCGCGTTCGACGACACGACCAACGCAGCGCCCAATGCCGCCAGCAGCGCCAGCACCTGGGCCGTCATCCCCATCCGCCCAAACCTCACGCCGCCCGCTCGTTCCGTCATGGACCAACCCTTTCCCAGCGTGAGAACTTCACCGAGCCAAGATTCCATTGATCGTTCTCGACCCGCAGCGTGAGCGTGTACAGCTCCAGCCCCGGCACCTCCGCGATCGACAGATCGATCCACCGCAGGAGCGCCGAAAGGTCAGGGTCCTTCACGTTCGCAAACGACGTCACCACGCGCTTGCTCGTCGCGCCCGGGCGCGCCCGATCGTCGCTGGTCGTGGGCAAGCCGGGCGGATTCACCATCCCCGCCTTGACCCCCTGCGCCACGATCCGGCTTCCCAGGTTCGTCGCCGTCTCGCTGGCCTTGGGCCCCTGCTCGCCCCCCGCCCGGGCCGCGACCTCGCGCCAGCGCGTCCCAAGCTCGATGAACCGCTCGCGCTGCGCCGCCGCGCCGCTCAGTTGTGTCCGGGCCGTTCCCAGCCTCCCCCACGCCAAAAGCAGCGCCCCCGCCGCGACCACCAGCAGCACGCACGCCAGCGCGACGACGTGGATCGGCCGGTTGCCGCGCTCGGTCCGCGCCGCCGTCGCCGCCATCATCGCGCGCCGCTCCGCCACCGACAGCTCAACGCCGCCCATCGCCCCATGCGCACCCAAACCCGCACCCAGACCCGCGCCGGAGCCCGCGCCCAAACCCGCCCCCGAACTCACGCCGGCGCCGCTGCTCACGAGGTCTTCCCTCCCGTCGAGGGCTTGGCGGGCACCGCCCATTTGGCGGTAAATGTGCACTGCACGCGCGACACCAGCCCGGCGCTTCCGCCGCCGGTGTTCGCGCCCCCGTTCGCGCCCGCGTTCGCCGGAGCCGTCTTCACTTCGTTGAACTGGCGAGTCCACGCCCCCAGCGCCGAGCCCCCCACCCGCGTGAGCGCGTCGTACAGGTCCTCCGCCCGCGCCAGGTCCGACACCGTCACCACCACCTTCGCCCCCAGCGTCGGCGACATCGTCAGTTCCGTCAGCTCCACATCCTCCAGCCCCACCACCAGGCTGATCGTCTCCAGCTCCTCGCGCAATGGCATGGTCGCCTCGCCCGCCTCCGGCGGCGAAAGCTCCCGCTCACGCTTGGAGATCTCCTCGTTCAGATAGTCCAATTCCATCCCGGGCACCGGCGGCGCCGGCAGCCGAAGCGTCGACAACTCGTCGCGCCACGACCGCTCCACCGCCGCCGCCTGCGACTTCAGCTCCGCCGCGTGCTGACCCACGCGGTACGCCCCCACGCCCAGCGCCGCCGCCAACGCCGCGATCGCCCCAGCGCCCCACAGGTGCAGACGCCGATGCTGACGCCCCGGGCGCGCCGACAGCGCCGAAAGCCCGCCCGTGCCCCGCGTCGACATCTCCTCGGTCGGCTCGCGTCCGCCCTCGCGGGCCGCGTCGATCGCCGTCGCGCAGCGCGCCAGCGTCGCGCCGATCGGATCGGGATCGACCGCCAGGTCCACCGCCGCGCTCGGCCAGGCCCGCCCGATCCCCGCGCCAAACTCCGCCGTCGACACCCCCTCGGGATCCGCCTCGGGCACCACCACGATCACCCGTGAAGGGCTCAGCCCGAGCTGCGCCGCCCACGCCAGCCACTCCGCCGACACCCGCGCCGCGTCCGCCGCGTGCAATCGCGGCGCCCCCGCGCTCCCCGGCGTCACCCGCGCACAGCCCCCCGCCAGAAGCTCGCCGTGCCGCGACCACACCCAGTGAAGCCGCGGCATCGCTCCCGGCTCCACGATCACCACGCCCGTCGTAATGGTCGCCGCCGCCTCGCCCGGCGAAGTTCCCGCCGCGGGGTCCCACGCCCGCGCCAACGCGTGCCACAGCGAGCACGCCGCGCCGACGCCGAGCCCCCGCGCGTCCAGCGCATCAACCAGCAGCCGCCCCGCCAGGTCCGACCCCGCCAGCACGCCCATCCGCCGACGCGCGCCCGCGCCTCCCGAGCCGTCCGTGCCACTCTTGTTCCTCTTCCCCGCGCCCGCCCCAGCGCCCGCCGCGTCCACGCCCAGGGGTTGCAGCGTCGACTCCATCGGGTTGCCCGCGTACACACCCAGCACGCTCGCGCCGCCCTCGCCCTCGGCCGTCAACCCCGAGAGCGCCATCGCCCGAACCACCGACGCATCCGCGCTGGGTGTGTTCACCCACGCGCACGCCAGCCCCTCGCCGTCCAGGCACAACAGGTCCAGCGCACGCTCACGCGGCGAGTCCTTGGGCAGATGCTCTCCCAGCCACAACGCCGCCGCCGAAATATCCAACTGGTCCGATCCGCTCGCCGGCAGCTCGAACACCTCGTCGGAGCGCTGCCCGACCAGGCGCACCCGCCGCGCCACCACGCCCCGCTCGCCACGCTCGAGATACGCCACGCGTGCGCTCACTGCTTCACGCCCCCCGCCCGCGTCCGCTCTTTCAACGCCCTGAGCCGCGCCTCCGCCTCCGCACGCTTCCGCTGCATGTCCTCCGCGCCCGCCACGCCCGATTCATCGCCATCAGGCCCGGCGACCGGCGTCGCCCCAAGTCCCACGCCCCCCGCGCCCGTGATGGTCGTCACCGCCGACGCCGTCCGCGCAGACTTCTCCACACGCCGCTCGCCCTGCCCGTCGCGGATCACCACGCCCTCGCCATCGACCGACACCACCTCCAGCGTCCCGCCGTCGCTCAGCGAAATCGTCGTCCCCTCCGCCACCATCCGCTGACGCTCGCCAACCCTGAGCAACGCCACCTTCCGCGTCGCCTCCAGCACCGCGCCCAGGTACTTCACCTCCACCGCGCCCCCGACGTCGGCATTGGGAACCTCGCCCGGCTCCGGCGGGGGCGCCGCCGCCTTGGGTTTGTTCGACACCAGCGACAATCTCGTCGCCGCCGCGCTCAAATCGTGCGCCACGCGCGCCCGCTCGCCCCCCGACTCCACCGGCCCCTTCACCTCGGGCCACACGATCGCCCCCGGGGCGCCCGGCGCATCGCCGATCCCCGGCAGGCGCGAGAACATCGCCCCCACAGCCAAAGCGCCGCCGCCCAGCGCCGCGATCTGCGCGATCCTTCGCCTCTTGCTCGCTTCCCGCTGGGTCAGGCTCCGCCCGCTCATCGCCGCTCCTTCGACTCCCGATCCTTCGCCGCCTCGCCCCAGAGAGTCTACCGAATCTCCAGCTTTGTCCACGCCAGGATCGACGTCCGCCTCGCCCCCGCGTCGGCCCGCCCCCGCTGGATCATGTTCCCGATCACCGCGTACCCGCCGTACCGCGCCAGCGCCCGCCCGTCCGCCGATCGGGCCTCCAGGATCGCGCGGAAGAACGTCGGGTCCGCCGCGATCATCCTCGACACCGCGTCGCGCTCCGCGTTCTCCAGCCCCACCCCGTTCAGCGCCCCGCTCAGGTCCTCCGCCGCAATCGTCGCGTGCCCACGCAGCTCCATGAGCGCCGCCGTCAGCTCCGATTGCTTGTCCGGCGCCACGTTCGCGTTCACGATCGCCGAGATCACCTCCGGCGACGCGCTCCCCAAACTCACCTCGATCGGCCCCAGCTTCCGCGTGAACACCGCCAGCCGCGCCGCCGCCACGTTCGCCGCCAATTCGTCATACGCCCGGCGCGGCGCCGGCATCCCCGCCGCCGCCAGCGTCGCCCGGTCCGCGTTGAGCGTCCCCTGCGCGTCGAACAACCGCAGCGAGATCACCGTCCCGTCCGCCAGCGTCACGTCCAGCGCCTTGCCCGTCTCGTCCAAGAGCTCCCGCACCGGCTTGTTGCCGCGCGTCCGCAGCCAGTAATCGATGATCTCCTTCGCCCCCCGCCCGAAATGATGCTCCCGATACTCCTCCGTCTGGCGCTTCACCGACAACGCCTGCGCGCTCTGGCGGTCCAGCAGCACCCCGATCATCACCCCAGCCACCGCCGTCAGCATCACCACCACCGGCAGCGCAAACGCCCTGGAATCCACTCGCCTCATCACGGGTTCCCCCCGCTCGCCGGGCGCCGCGGCGTGTTGCCCGCCCCCGCTTCACCACCATCCGCGCCGCCGCCCGCGTCCGCCCCGCCCCCGGCCTGATCCTCGTCCGCCCCCGTCGCGCCCCGCGCCTCGCTCCCGTTGTTCCAATCCACCTCGAACATCCATTTCCGCCACACACCCTCCACCGTCTCCAGCTCCACCTGCACATACCCCGGCAGCTCACGCTCCCACGTCGCCGAAAGCTCGTCCTTCATCCGCGAGTCATCGAACATCTGCACCTGGAAATACACGAGGCGATCCATCAGCTCCACCGCCGGCGCCGGCTCGCCCCCCACCGGCGTCCCGTCGTCGCCCAGCGAGGGCAACGGCCGCCACCACAGCCCATACGTCGGCTCCCGCTCCGACGCCCCACCCGGCTCGCGCCGATCAACGCTCGGTCGAAGCTCCAGCACCCCGCGGAACGCCTGCGACACCCCGCCGCGCGACTGCGAGAGCTTCGACATCGCGCCCCCCTCGCCGTCGTTGTCCGCGAACATGCTCTCCTCGTCCTCGCGCATCTTCGCATAGGCCAGGTCCTGGGCCCGCGATCGCACCGGCACCGGCGATCGCGACAGCACCATC
>JAEUJA010000317.1 GCA_016793195.1 Phycisphaerae bacterium | reverse complement strand
CAGGGCGGCCGAGACGAGCAGGGCGAGCGAGCCGATCGCCAGGGGCGCGGCGAGCGGGCGTCGGGTGGTGTGGTTGGTCCGGGTGTACATGAGCAAGACTCCTTGGCCGCGCAACATTATTCCCCCGCCAAGCCACCACGCGAGCGGGGTCCGGCGAGGGGAAACGCCGTGGGGCGGGCGCGCGGGATGCCCCGCGCCGCGGTCGGGCGGCCTGGGAATATCGGCCGGGGGCGTCGCCCGCCAATACACACGGACGCGGATGGGCCGCCCGCATCCCTACGATGATGTGGCACGAAGGCAAGGGGAAGAGCGCGGTACGTCGCCTGGGTTTCGCCAGCGAACTTCGCCCGCGCTCGGGCTTCGTCGGGGTGAGGCGAATCGCGCCGATGTCGCGAGGCGGCATCGGTGGCACAAAAAGAGGAGCGCCGCCCGGAGAGGCGGGCCACCAAGAAAAGACCATGACCATCCCGACCTTTAACCCGCACGAGACCAGCCTCGACCCCAGCCCGCGCCGGTTCGTGCTCGGGATTTCCGGCGCGTCGGGCGCGTGGTATTCGATCCGCCTGCTCGAACTCCTGCTCGGCATGGGGCACGAGGTCCACCTCGTCGTCTCGGACTACGGGCGACGATTGCTCTTCGATGAGGCCGACGTGCGCGTGCTGGATTTCGAGAATCTTCTGCCGCACGTTGTCAAGCGACTCGGCCACGACGCCTCGCACGCCGCCGAACGCCGCGCCATGGAATCACGCCTCATCATCCATCCGAACAAGGACGTAGGCGCGGTGATCGCCTCGGGGAGTTTCATGCACGACGGGATGGTGGTGCTGCCTTGCTCGTCGGCATCGCTGGGTCAACTGGCGGCGGGGAGCGGGAGCAATCTGCTTTGCCGGGCCGCGATGGTCACGCTGAAGGAACGGCGGACGCTGATCGTGTGCCACCGCGAGATGCCGCTGAGCCTGATCGACATCCGGAACATGGAGCAGCTGTCGCTGGCGGGGGCGGTGCTGTGCTCGCCCAATCCGGGGTTCTATCTCGGGCCGCGGAGCGTCGGTGACATTATCGATTTCGTCGTGGGGAAAGTGCTGGACCTGTTGAAGGTGCCGCACGCGCTCAAGACCAGGTGGGAAGATCACGTCAGCGGCGAGCTGGAGGTTGAGGGGTAGCTGGGGTCGCCAGCGCCCGGATCGCGTCGAGGTCCAGCTCGGGCGTCTTGGCCTGCGCGTCGCGCTTGATCGCCTGACCAAATTTGCTTGCAAACTCCTTGGCCTCGTCCGCCCCGGCGGGGATTCCCAGCGAAAGGTCGCCGACCAGCGTCGGGCGGTCGATGAAGCCGCCATTGGAGAGGATGAAGCCCGGGCCCTTGGTCCAGGCGGCGTAGTCGCGGCGTTGTTCCTTGCCGTGCCCGTCGTGCGTGAACTTGGCCTCCAGCAGCTCGCGCCACGTGCCGTCCGGGTGGCGGACCCAGGCGTTTGAGAACTCACAGACGCGGCGGGCGTCGCCGTTGCTTCCGCCGAAGTTCTCGTTGAAGGCGTACAGGCCGTGCGGGTGCTTGGCGTCGCGCGGGGCGCGGAACGACGCGATCAGTCCCCAGTCGTGGCGCTCGGGGAAGAAGAAGTAGGCGGTGTAGATGGTCGCGTCGGCGTCGATGCGGGCGCCGAGCAGGAGCTTGTAGTTCTCGCCGGTCTTCCACGGATACACAAGATGCGAGTGCCCGCCGGTGCCCTCGTTGCCGAAGTCGCCGGCGACCACGCCGTCGCCCTTGGCGAGCAGCTTGACGCGGTTTTCGTCGGGCACCCTGCCGCGGTCGTTCTTTTCGCCGCCGGCGTCCCACACGGAGAAGATGACGCGGCGTTCGGTGGGACTATTGACCTGGATTCCGAAATAACCGCGGTGGAAGCCGAGCACCTCGTAGTACGAATGGACCGGATCGGTGAGGGCTCGCACCTCGCCATAGAACCACTCGACCTGTTCGCCGGGCTCGAGTGGATAGTTCAGGTGAACGCTGGCGGCGTTGCGACGCTCGACGGTGCTGGTGTGCGCGTCCTTGGCGGCGTCGCCGACGAGCGTGAGGCCGCGGAGCAGGCCCGCGTCTTTGAGCCCCTCGGCGTGGAGCGTGAGGCGGACGTACCCATCGCGAGAGATGGTGAGAGGGCCGAGCGTGGGTAAGTTGGGAGCGAGCGTGTCGGGCACGCGCGAGCCGAGATTGGGGTCCCCCACTGCTTTGGTTGAATCGGACAGCCTGAGCGTGGCGCTGGACTGGTTGCCCGCGGCATCAAGCGCCGAGAGCGAGAGTGTGCCGGTGAGTTTGGAAAGATCGGGCTTGGCGGAATCCGGCGCGGCGGCGGCGGGCTGGCCGAGTTCGACGCGGACGGAGAGTTCGCCGGCGTCGGCGAGGTGAACGTACCAGACGAGGTCGCGCGATTCCCAG
Source organism: Phycisphaerae bacterium (assembly GCA_016793195.1). Classification (GTDB taxonomy): domain Bacteria; phylum Planctomycetota; class Phycisphaerae; order Phycisphaerales; family UBA1924; genus JABWBC01. The sequence continues at coordinate 1,132 of JAEUJA010000317.1, read as the reverse complement.
CGGCGCAGGCCGGATTCATCGCGGCGGAGGCCACGCTCGTCGGGCTTTGCGTAGGCCGCGACGGCGGGGAGGAAGAACTCGGGCGGCTTCGCGGATTCGGCGGATTGCGACGGAGCGGCGGGCGATTGAGGAGTTTGTGCGGGCGCGAGCGGTGAAGAAATAACGGCGGCACACGCGATGACCAAAGAGCAAAGTGCGGGATGCGTCATGCCGGATGATACAGGCCGCGTCTTGGGTGGGTCGGCGCTCCGCGCCGACGCCTTTCTTCTCTACCGGCCTCATTGCGGTATGGGCGTGGTAGGGCGGGGAGGCGTTGGCAGGGAATGCCGACCCACCAAAGCACCGGTTGCAGGTCTTGTGGATCACCATGCTCCCTCGGTGGCCGACGGGGAACCAACACACGCGGACGTGAAGCAAAGGGTCACACCTCGACCGGCCGCTTCTTCTTCTCCCACGGCCTGTTGTTCCCGTTCACGACCTCCGCCGTCACGCCCCCCACCACGCGCACGCACCCCTCGCCCAAGATCGCGACCAACTGCTTGATGAGATCGGGATCGAGCGCCACGCGCGTGCGTGAATCGACGCTCATGGTCGCGACCGAGCCGCCCGACGCGACGGCGATCTCGATGGGGAAGTCCGCCGGACCCGTCGCGGCCTTGGCGCGCACGAGTTCCGCGGCGCGCTCCATGCTCGATCGCGCCGTGCCGTTGAGGCGCTCGCCGTCAAAGAAGAGCTGGAGTCGCCCGGGGAGGACCGGCACGCCGTCGATCGGCACGACGCGCTCGACGATGAGCTGCGGCTCGCCGCGCGAGCGATCGACGCGCCCCAGCAAGAACACGGGCGTCGTGCTCGATGCGTCGACCAGGTGCCCGAAGCGCGCGAAGGCGTCGGTGAAGAGCACGCAGTCCATCGCGCCGGCCGTGTCCTCGAAAGTGACAATCGCCATCTTCTGCCCGGCCGAGCGCCCGGACTTCACGACCAACTGGCGCACGCTCTGAACGAGCCCCGCCACGATCGCGCGCGTGTCCTGGGCCATGTTCTTCACGCTCGACGTGTCGGCGTTGGCGAACGTCGACGCCCAGTGCTTCCAGGTTTCCAGCGGGTGACTCGACACATAGAACCCCAGTACGTC
>JAEUJA010000299.1 GCA_016793195.1 Phycisphaerae bacterium | reverse complement strand
CTTGCCGTTGTCGGCGGGGGCGTCGCCTTCTTCGCCCATCTCGCCCTGCTGGGCGGCCTCCATGGCCTTGACCATCTCGCCGGCGGCCTTGAAGACGCCGGTGGGGACGAAGGTGCGGAACTGGATGCCGCCGTTGTCCATGGCGGCGCCCATGCCGATCGGGGGGAGGTCGGCGGGGGGCGTGTAGGTCGCGCCGCCGCCCATCATGGCCATGAAGCCGTTGACGGTCTCGATGAGCGACTTGGTGCCGAGGTACATCTCGACGTGGCGATCGGCGGGGAGCCTGGCGCCGACGGCCTTGAGTCCGGCGTCCTCGGAGGCGCCGTTCTTCTTCTTGGCGGCGTCCATGGCCATGGTCATGAGCGGGGTGTTGTTGGCGAAGGTCATGACGACGCCGTTGTCGACGGCGCCCATGAAGCCGGCGGGCCCGCCGCCCATGCCGTAGAGCATCATGGACATCTGCTGCATCTGCGCGCCCTGGGGCGAGTTGGGGTCGGCCTGCATGAGCATGGACCAGCGGTCGACCTTGGCGCCGGCGATGTCGACGGCGGCGGGCTCGAACTTGGACTGGAAGGTGGTGCCGGCGATGGTCTTGCCGTTCATCTCCTCGAAAGACTTCTTCATCGCGCCGGTGTATCCGGCGGCGTCGGTGGTGGAGATGTACTGCACGGTGTTGGCGAAGAGGCCGCCGCCCATGATGGAGGGCGTGGCGCCGATCATCATGGAGGTGCCGTTGATCTTGTCGAGCATGGCCATCATGTTGTCCATCATGCCGGGGGCCTGGTCACCCTGCGGGGCGGCGGCGGCGAATTTCTTGAGGAGCGAGCGGACGCCGGCGGAGCTGGTGTCGGCGGCGACGGCGAAGAGGAAGGGCTGGTTGGGCAGGGCGGCCATGAGGGCGCCGGGCTTGCCCTTGCCCTGGCAGATGCCGGCCCACTCGGAGCCTTCCTTGAACTGCGAGCCGAAGTCGAGCCAGATGCCGCCCTCGTCGATGCCGACGCCCATGATGCCGACGGTGGCGTCGCGCATGTAGCCCTCGACGGCTTCCTTCATGGACTTGGTGGGGTCCTGACCCTCGGCGACGCCGCCGCCGGCCATCATGAGGCCCATCTGCATCTGCTGCATGCCCTGATCGAGGCCGGCCTTGATCTGGTCTTGCAGGAGCGGGATGTTGGCGATGACGATCACGTCGGCGTTGTCGGCGAGCTTGTTGCCCTGGGCGCCCAGCGAGGCCTTGTGAGCGGCGAGGTTGCCGGTCTTGCCGTCGAACTTCTCGACGGCGTCCTTGTCCTTGCCCATGGCGACGTATCCGCCGCCGAGGTCTTTGGCGAAGGCGGGGCCTTGCCAGTCCTGGGCGTCCTTGGGTCCCTTGAGTTCGACGACGCCCTTGGCGCCTTCGCCGCCCATGCCCTTGATGAAGGCGGCGACGTCGGAGACGGGGATGAGCACGACGGCGTCGGGCTGCTCCTGCTCGACCATGCCGGCGTCGGCGGCGGGGGGCTTGGGCATGGAGGTGACGGCGAAGGCGAACGAGCCGTCTTTCTTGACGCCGTCGTAGGCGAGGGCGGCGCGAATCTGGCCGAGCTCCGGGCCTCCCTCGGCGTCGGCCTTGGGCGAGACGAGCTTGATGAGGCTGTCGAGGCTGGTGACGAACTTGTCGGCGTTGCGAACGGCGACGACGACGGGGATATTGGCGGGGGCGCGGTCGAGGGCGGGGGGCAGGTCGGCGCGGGCCTGTCCGGCCAGGAGGACCAGCGCGGCGGCGGAGAAGCAGAGAGTCCGGGTGCGAAGGGAGGCGACCGGCATGACGATTCCTTTCCTGTGGTCGAGATTCGTGAACGGGAGTTGCGTGCCGTCCGCTGGGCAAAACCCTTGCCGCGGACGCCGCCGGTGGGTCGGCGTTTGATCGGTTTCCACGAGTGCCCGGAGTATACCCCCGAGGTTTGGCGTCGGATGCTGATTCGGAGCGGGCGGGCGCGGCTTGCGAATTGGTGGAAAGTTTCGCAACCTCAATTTGGATCGGGCGGTGAAATACACCGGCCGTCGGCGGCGTTTGGCTGTCCGGCACGAGAGCACAACGGCATGCCCCGGATGGCTGGTTCGCATCTTCTTGGGTGCGGCGGGGCGTGCCGTTGACACACCACTCTGGTGCCCGGAGCACGCGCCATGACCAAGCGGAATTTTCTGAGCTTCCTGATCGCGGCGATCGTCGGGGTTTTCATGCTGGCCATGCCGAGCACGGCCAGCGCGCAGCCGGCGCCGGGCAAGATCGTGGGGATTGTGGTGGACGCGGACGGCAGTCCGGTGGCGGAGGCGCATGTGGTGCTGACGCACGGCGACCGCGTGGTGGCCCGCGCGATGACCGACGCGGACGGCAAGTATGTGTTCGAGCGGGTGCGTCCGGGGCGGTATCTGTTGCAGGCCGGGAAGCGCGAGGTCGGTCGTGGTCGGGAGCGTGCGGCGGTGCGTCCCGGTGAGACGGTGCGGGTGAGGATCATGCTGAAGAAGTGATGCGCGGCCAGAGCCGAGAAGAGAATTGAGGAAACGAACCGGGGCCCGTGCGGAGTTCGCGCGGGCTTCGGTGTTTTTGGCGTGGGAAGCGAGCGGGACTCTCGGGCGCATTCTCGACCAAGCTCGGGCGTCAGCGCGACGATTCGCTCCGAGGACTCCGCTCATCGTCGGCGTGAGAACCGCGTGCGGATGGCCGAGAAACCGCGTCAGACCAATCGATCGCAGGCTTCACGATACTTTTCGAGCGT
>JAEUJA010000298.1 GCA_016793195.1 Phycisphaerae bacterium | reverse complement strand
AGCTGGTTCTGCCCGCCGGCGCCTTTGCTGTCGAAGAAGAGCACGAGGCGCGACAGGTCGGTCGAGAGGTTTCCCGCGACAAAGACGTAGAGATCGGTGAGGGTCCGCACGACATACACCGCGTCGATCTCCGACGCCGGGGCATAGTCGAGCTGGCCCGACGTCGAATCGCCCCACTCCGCCGAGGCGGCCTGAAGAAACAGCGGCGCGCCGTACCCCGCGTCGAGTGTGCCGTCAATCACCGGCGGCGGCTCGTCCTTCCCGGCGCCAATGACCACGAACTGCTTGTTGCTCGTCGGGCTCCCCAGGAGATCAAACCGCACGCCCCGTGTCGGCCCCAGCGCCGTCGCATCGCACAAAAGCGACCCCACCACCTGGTTGGATGCCTGTACGTAGTCTGACGAGACGATCAGGCCCGCCAGGCGAAGATGGGTCGTGAGGGTTGGATTGCCCAGCGCCGAGAGGGGAATCTTGAACTCCGCGCCGGTGGTGACGCTCTGCGGGTCGCCGGGCGCGGGCACGCCCGCTTGCGCGTTGTCGCCCGCGGACGTCGGCACACCCTGAATCCACCGTGTCGCGAGGTACCCGGCGTCGCGCGTGCCGTCGATGACGATCTGGGCGCGCACGGGCGCCGCGGCGAGAAACGCCGTCACCAACACGACGATCGCGACAATGGCTCGGTTCATGCTGAGGCGCCGTCGCGCCCGATGGCCGGGGGACAGCGCCAATCGAGTGTACCCGATGGACCATGAAAACCACAGGGAATCGGGCGCGCGGCGCTTATCGGGCGGCGTTCGGGGCCGCGTGCCCGGCGTGTGTGGTACCATCCCAACCAGGCGACCGGGAGCACGGGATGAGCGAGTCGGCGGAACGAGTGTTGCTGAAGGCCCAGGCGGTCTCGAAGCGGTTCGGGATCACGCAGGCGCTGGACAACGTGTCGGTGTCGTTCCGGGCCGGCGAGGTCCACGCGCTCATGGGCGAGAACGGCGCCGGCAAGAGCACGCTGGGCAAGACCATCGCCGGCCTGCACAGGCAGGACTCCGGCGTCGTCACGATCTTCGACGACGCGGGAACCGGGCGGGAGCTGAAACCCGGCTCGATCGACGACGCGTTCGGCGCGGGCGTGCGCATCGTGCACCAGGAGCTGGCGCAGTGCCCCAACCTCACGGTCGCCGAAAACCTCTGCCTGCACGACATCCCGACCCGCGCGGGGTTGGTCGATCGCCGCGCCATGGCCGAACGGGCGGCCCGCCTCGTGCACACGCTCGATCCCGGCATCGACGTCGAAGCCCCGCTGGGCCTGCTCTCGCCGGGGCGACGCCAGATCTGCCAGATCGCGGCGAGCCTGGAGGACCGCGCGGGCGCCTCGCACGCGCCGCGCCTCATCGTGTTCGACGAGCCCACCAGCTCGCTCTCGGTCGCCGAGGCGGATCGCCTGCTGGAGATCACGCGCCGCTTGGCCAAGGACGGGCTGACGATCGTGTACGTCAGCCACCGCATGGGCGAGATCTTCCAGGTGTGCGACCGCGTGACCGTGCTGCGCGACGGAAAGTTCATCGCCACCAGCACGATCAAGGAGATCGACGAGCCCACGCTGATCGAGCAGATGATCGGGCGACGCATCGAGCCCCCGGCGCGCCGCGGGCCCAACGACGCGGGAGAGGCCGGCGAGGCCGCGGCCCTGCGCCAGCTCATCGGCGGCGAGCACCGCGCGGCGGGCAAGGCGATGCTGGAGGTCAAGGGCCTTTCGTCGCCGGGCAAGCTCCGGGATGTCTCCCTGACGGTGCGCGCGGGCGAGATCGTGGGGATCGGCGGGCTGGTCGGCGCCGGCAGGTCCGAGACGCTCGACGCAATCTTCGGGCTCGATCCGCGCGCGACCGGGAGCGTGTCGGTCGGCGGCGCGCCGGTCGATCTTGCCTCCCCGCGCGCCCCGATCGCGGCCGGCATCGGCTATGTGCCCGAGGATCGGCGCGTGCAGGGGCTCTTCTTTCAGCTGGGCATCGACGAGAACATTCTCGTGCCGTTCATGCACCGGATCGCCGGCGTGCTCGGGCTGCGACGCGGCGGGCGCGAGCGCGAGCTGGTGACCGACAAGGTGTCGCGGTTCCGCGTGAAGACGGCGTCGCTGGGCTCGCTCCCGGGCGAGCTCTCGGGCGGAAACCAGCAGAAGCTCCTCATCGCGCGCTGGATGGGCAAGGACACCAAGGTCCTGCTGCTCGACGAGCCGACCCGCGGCATCGACGTGGGCACCAAGAGCGAGGTGCACAAACTGGTCCGGGCGGCGGCGGACGCCGGCGCCGCCGTGCTCCTGGTGTCCAGCGAGATGCCCGAGCTCCTGGCCCTCTCGGATCGCATCGTCGTGATGTGCAACGGGCGCGTGAGCGGCGAACTCAACGCCGGCGACATGACGCAGACCAACATCCTGAAGCTGGCGACCGCGGACGAGGCGGCCCGGCGCGGCGCCTAGACGCCCTCAACCCAGGCGCGCCCCCATCCGCGATCCGCGGTATCATGTCCCAATGCGGCCCCTTCAGCACGCCGGAAACGGCGATCCCGCCCCCGCCATGATCGTCTGCGACGGCGACCTCGTGTCGCTCATCGCCTGCGCCGCCGCCAAGGAACGCGCCCTGGCCTCCGCCCCCGAGCGCGCGACGCCCGCCCTGCCGGTGGTGTGGGCCGCCATCACCCCCGGAGCCACCTCCCGCGCACGCGCCCACGCCATCGAGGCCCAGGCCTCCGCCCTCGGGCTCGAAGTCGTCGTCCCACCCGGAGACGCACCCAACCTCACCGCCTCCGCCAGCGAACGCGCCACCCGCGAGATCATCGACGCGGCGTACACCGCCCTCTCCCGAGCCTGCGGCTCCCTCGTCCTGACCGATCGCGCCGCCGACGGAGACGCCGTCGACCTGGCGGGCGTCGCCGCCACACTCGACCGCGCCACCCTCGTGTCGCGCCTCGTGTCGCTCGACCCCGACCGCGACCAGCGCGGCTTCGAGATCGACGCCCCCTACATCGATCTCTCCGACCGGCAAGTCGCCGAACTCGCCCTGGACCTCGGTGTCCCCGTCAGCCTCTGCTGGTGGTGGCACGCCGAGCTGCGCGACGGAAAACCCGACACGACCGCCGCACTCTTCAAACGCGAGCACGAGCGGTGGACGTCGGTGCTGGCGCAGTGCGGCTGGCGCCAGGCCGTCGCCTGAGGATCGCCCCCCAAGGTCGCCCCTCAACCCGCGCCGATCAACGATGAATCGGCGATGCGCCCTGGCTCGACGCGAACACCCGGCTTCTCGCCCCCCGGCTTCCACGCCAGCAGGCGAGTCTGACGCGCGGCCTCGGGGTGCGACGCGCCGTCCCATGTTGCCTGATAGAGCACGCCGAGCCCGGCATCGCGGAGGATCGCCGCGAGCCGCGCGTGGTTCATGGGATTGGGGTGCAGCTCGTCGCGGAACTCCATGAGATCGACCAGCAGCCAGAAGAGGCCGCCCGGCACGAGCAGACGCGACATCTCTCGCGTCGCCAGGGTCGGGTCTTCCACATGATCGAGGCAGTTCTCGCAGATCACCAGGTCCGCGCAGCCCTGCGCCAGCGGGATTCTCTCCGCGGGCGCGCCGACGTGCACAACGTGCCCGGCTCGCGCGGGCACAAGGTCGGCCGAGACATACGCGTCCGCGAGCGGATCGACCGCGATCGCTCGCGCGGCCCGGAGGAGCGACACGCCCGGGAACGGCCCGCCCCCGACCTCGACCACCGATCGCGGGCGCACCCAGCCGGCGAGCGCGGCGGCGCTTTCGAGTTGCAGGGTCCACGCCAGCTCTCCGAGGCGCTGGCGCTGATAGAACGTCCAACGCTCGTCGAACTCACGACGCTTGTCGGAGGCGGGCGCGCCGGCGTCGTCGAGCCAGAAGGAGAGCTCGCCGCGCAGCTTGCGGGTGAGGCGATCGTCGGCGCGAGCATCGGGCGTGAGCGCGGAGCCGTCGGCCCCGCCGCGCCAGGCGGCGTGATTCGGCGCGTCACCCGGCGCGGAGGCCGGCGTGGGCGCGCGCCCCGCCGCGAGGCGCTCGAGCGCGTCGAGACGGTGCGAGAGTGCGTCGAAAGAATCGGGCGCGGGCAAGGCGTGCCTCCGGGTGACGCAGGGTAGTGAAGACAGGACGCGAGCGCCCGTCCCCGCGAGATTCAGTCGATGCCCTGGGCCGCGAGCCAGCGCTCCGCGTCGAGGGCCGCCTGGCATCCCATGCCCGAAGCGGTGACGGCCTGGCGATAGTGGCTGTCGGCGACGTCGCCGGCGGCGAACACGCCCTCGATGTTGGTGCGGCTGGATCGTGTCTTGAGCGCGACGTAGCCGCCCTCGTCGAGTTCGACCGCGCTGTCCTTCAGGAACGCCGTCGCGGGCGTGTGCCCGATCGCGACGAAGAGGCCCGCGAGCGCGAGTTCCGATCGCTCTTTGGTCACGGTGTCTTCGAGGAGCACGCCCGAGATGCGTTCGGCACCCAGCACGTCGACCACGCTCTTGTTGTACAGCACCTTGGCGTTGGGCCGGTCGAGGAATCGCTTCTGCATGATCTTGCTGGCGCGGAGCGAATCGCGCCGATGAATGACGTACACGGTGGAGGCGAACTTGGTGAGGTAGGTGGCTTCTTCCATGGCGGTGTCGCCGCCGCCGATGACCGCCAGCGGCTGATCGCGGAAGATGGGGAGCGCCCCGTCGCACACGGCGCAGGCGGACACGCCGCCGCCGGAGGTGGCCAATCGCATCTCGTTCTTCAGCCCCAGCCAGTTGGCCGTCGCGCCGGTGGCGATGACCACGGCGTGGGCCCGGACCTCTTTGCGATCGCTGGTGTGGAGCACGAAGGGGCGCCGGGAAAAATCGCAGCGCTCGACGTCCTCGCCGACGACCTTGGTGCCGAAGCGTTCGGCCTGCTCCTGGAACTTGGCCATCAACTCGGGGCCCATCACGCCGTGCGGAAATCCCGGGTAGTTCTCGACCTCGGTCGTGAGCATCAGCTGCCCGCCCGGGAGAACGATCGACGGGTTCTGCTTGGGCACGCCCGAGTAGACGACGGGCTGAAGCTGAGCGCGGGCGGCGTAGATGGCGGCGGTCCAGCCCGCCGGGCCCGAGCCGATGATGACGAGTTTGTGGGTGTCGCTGCTGGTCATGGCTCGCTCTCGAAGGATTGGCCGCGATGAGCACAGAGAACGCGGGGCAAGAACCGGGATGGCCGGCGCGGATCGCGCGTCGCGGGCTCGGTCGAGCGTCGTGAGTCGTCCGCGTGGTCCACGCCGCGCGCCCCCGGGCTGATCGACGCGCCGCGCGGATCGGATACCGCGTGCACCCCGACGCCGTCGCTACTTGATCTCGCCGCGGTCGATCAGGTGCTGACGATACAAGGACGAAACCGGCGGCCAGATGAGATAGTCGGTGCCCGTGCCGGCGTCGGGACGATTGTCGACGCGGGCGGCATAGTTGTTCGCGCCGTCGCGCCCGGTGGAGTAGAGCAGAAACTGATCCTCGCGGAGCTTCAGATCGAAGTTCGCGCCGCCGGAGACGAAGACCTTGACCTCGTGGGGCTTGGCCTCGCCGCGGGCGTCGACCTTTTGGTCGCGCACGGGAACGAAATACTCGAAGGGCGGCACGGCGCCGCGGGCGCGGCTCGGGTTGTAGGCGTCGACCGAAAGGGCCTTGACCCACTGCGGGCGGACGGACGAAAGCTGGGGCGGGAAGGCCTTGGCGGCGGCGGAATATCCGATGATCGCCAGGGCCTGACGCGTGCCCGCGAGCTCGACCTGGAGCTGCTGGCGAAGCGTGAAGAGCCGGCTCATGTCCGGGGCGGTCGCGTCCAGCACCGCGAAGCCGGCGCGGTCGAAGCTCGAATACACGAACGGCTTTTCCATCAGCTTGTCGAAGGGATCGAGACGCCAGCGCGACTCCCAATCCACATACAGCTTCGGCAACTGGTCGTTGATCTCAAACCAGTTCTTCTGCGTCGCGGCGACGGCCTGCCAGCGCGCGGTCTCCCCGAACAGACGCAGCGGGAATTCCGAAGAGCCCATCCGCGACATGGTCGTGGCAAACACGCTCGTGTCGACGCCCGCCCGGGGCTGGTACACGCGGGCGACGGCCTGTTCGCTCGCCATACGATCGCCGATGGGCAGACGCAGGCGCGAGATCTCGAGGTATCCCTTGTTCTCGTCGATGCGGGCGACCAGGGGCGCGAGCTGGTCGCGCTGCGCGGGCTGGTCGAGGGCCTTCTTGGTGCGCGAGTCCCAGTAGGCGATGTCGCGAAGACGCTCCTGGGCCGCGATCATCGCCTCGTAGCCCCACACCACCTCGCGATAGAAGCGCCGGTCGGCCATCTGGCGGCAGAAAAAAGTCCAGTCGCACAGGAGCTTGACCGCGCCGATGGTGTCGCCCTCGCCGGCACGCCGGACGGCGTCGGCGTGGGCCAGCAACTCCATCGTTCGGATCGCGTCGAGGTAGTAGAACTTCGCGCCGGCGAGCGAGGGCGGGTCGCCCAGTTCGGTATACAGGCGGGCGGCGACCATGTCGACCGACACGCCCTCCACGCCGTAGGGCTGGGCGAAGGCCATCGCCTTGCGATAGTCGTCTTCCTTGGTCACGCTGGCAATCGCGTCGAGCACGGCCTTCTGCGTCGGCGCGCCGGCCCATGAAGCAAGTTCGGCCATCGCGGGCGAGCCGGGGTAGATGGCCGCCAGCGACTCGAGCTTGGCGAACTTGGCCGGCGGCGGCTGGACCTTGGCGAGCAAGGGGAGGAGCACCAGGTCGCTGCGCTGCGGGTTCTTGACGTCGGCGAGGCTGGCGTTCAGCTTGTCAAGAAACTCGTCGGCGCGGGCCGCCGGCGCGGCGAGCGAGAGCGACGCGGCGATGAGCAGGCCGGCAAGGGCCCGCCCCGGGGTGGTCCGCATTGGGTTTCCGAGGATCGGCATACGCCGATGGTAGCCGAATCGGGGTGGGATGGGGAAGCGCCCCGTCGCCTAGTAATCGCGCCGGGAGAAAATCCAGCAGGTGAGGAAGAGCACGACGCCCTCGAACGCCAGCGAGGTCCCGACGATCCACGTCACGGAGCGCGAACGAAGTTGCCGCTCGGTTTCAAGGTCGTTGTCGGGGCGGTCGGGATCGCGCCGCCCGCGGCGTTCGTCGCCGCCGAAGGCCTTGGCGAGACTCTCGAGGTCCTCGTCGCTGACGAGCACGCGCTCGAGCAGGCCGGTGGTCTCGGTGGTCTTGGGGAAGATGGTCTTGGCGATGACGAAGCCGTCGTTCCAGCGCCGGAGCTGCGTGATGTTGTCCTTGGATTCCTCGAGCTGCTTCTCGATCCGCCCTCGCTCGGCCCGCACGTTCGGGAGCGTCGGGTCGGCCGCGTCGAGCTGCTCGATCGTCCAGACGCCGGGCGCCGGCTCCGGCTCGCCCTTGGCGGCGGCGTCGGCCTTGGCCCTCTCGTTCAGCTGATCGCGGGCCCAGTGCTCTCGCCGCTCCAGCTCGCTCTGCTGGCGCACGAGCCGCTTTTCCTGGGCCGTCATGCGCCCGGCCATGTCGGTCTTGATGGCGAGGGTCGCGGTGTCGGCGGCGTTGAGGATGAAGAGAAAGATCCAGAAGAGGAGCGTGAGCAGAAGCGCCGCGATGGTCGAGCGCGTCAGCAATCCCACCAGGGCGCAGATGCAGAAGAGATAGCTGAAGACGCCCAGAACGATGGGGATCGCCAGGAACAGCCGCGGCTCCCACGCCCCGCCGCGCAGCCCGATCACCAGGAACGATGCGACGGAAAACACCGAGACCTGGAGGGCGACGAAGAGCAACGCGGTGACATACTTGGTGAGGAAGAGACGCACGCGCCCGATGGGCTTGGAGAGCGAAAGCTCGACGGCGCCGCCGGTGACGAAGTCGGGGATGATGGAGGCGGTGGAGACGACCGCCAGGATCATGGCCGCCCACGAGAGCCAGAGCGCCGCGCCGAAATTGACGAAGACGAACTTGTAGAAGAGCGCCAGGCTGATGGTCCCGGTGTTGAACATCGGGATGGGGAACGACCACCACAGGATCTTCAGGCCCTGGGCGTCGAGCCCCACGCACGCGAAGGCGGCGACGATCACGCCCGAGAGCACGAGCGTGATCCAGAAGAGTTTCTTGGCGTTCAGCTCGCGGTACGCGTCGACGAGCAGGGTGATGGTCTGGATCATGCCGCACCCCCGCCCGTGCGTGCCGCGCGTCCCTGTTTGTCGTCCGCCGCGCCGGGATCGAGCACGTGCCCCGTCGAGGGGTCGGTGACGGCCTGCATGAAAAGGTCCTCAAGTGACGGGCGGACCGGGCGGAGGGCTTGCAGCACCAGGCCCCGCGATCGGATCAGGTCGACGAGCGGCTGGACACGCGCCGCGTCGGCGGTGGCGACGCGGAGCATGGCGGGCGTGTGCTCGATGGCCTCGCCGCCGGGGAGCTTTCCCGCCGCGGCGAGGTCCGGCGCGATCGCTCGGAGCACCTCGATGGGCGGGCGTGGATCGGCGATCTCGATCTCGTAGCGCTGACGCCCCTCGGTGAGCTCGCCGATGGTTCCCTGCGACGCCACGACGCCCTGCACCAGGATCGCCACGCGATCGCACACCATTTCAAGTTCGCTGAGGAGGTGGCTGTTGAGGAAGACGGCCTTGCCGCGGCGCTTCACTTCGAGCAGGATGTTGCGGATGTCGCGCCGGCCCACGGGGTCCACGCCGTCGGTCGGCTCGTCGAGCACGACCAGGTCTGGGTCGTTCATCAGCGCCTGGGCGATGCCGATGCGCTGGCGCATGCCCTTGGAATAGCTTCGGACGCGGGTGGCGCCCCAGCGGGACATGCCGACGAGTTCGAGGAGTTCGCCGCGGCGCTTGCGGCGATCGGCCCGCCCCACGCCGCACAGCCCGGCGTAGAAATCCAGCACCTGAGCGCCGGTGAGGTAGTCGGGGAAGCGGTGATGCTCGGGCAGGTAACCGACGCGGGCGAGCGTCGGCTTGTGCCCGACGGGATGGCCGAGCACGGTGCCGGTGGCGCGGCTCGGGCTGATGACGGTCATCAGGATTTTCACCAGCGTGGACTTGCCCGCGCCGTTGGGCCCAAGCAGGCCGAAGATCTCGCCGGCCCCGACCTTCATCGACACGCCGCGGAGCGCGTGGATGCGACCCTTGTAGGTCTTGGCGACGTCGGCGAGGTCGACGGCCCAGCCCGCGGCGCGGGGCGAGGAGGAAACGGCGGATGTCGGCGTCGCGGTCATTGGTGGCAAAGGGTACCAGCGCCGGGCTCGCCCGGTTGCGGATCGGCGCCCGGCGCGATCGGGCTGATTCCGATTCCCTTGCTTCGGGTTTCAGCTCGACCCGCCGGGACGCTTCTTGGCCACGACGTGAAACACATGCCAGTTCTTGACGATCCCCGTCGCGCCGGCTTCGCGGTTCTCGACTTCTTGAAGGCGGTCGATGGTGAACTCTGCCAAGAGCCTCTCCACCTGAGGCCTGGTGTGGTGGGCGCGGTCGGGGAGGGCGGCCCAGTCGTCGCGCTCGCCGAAGAACTGCCCGGCGAAGCGCCCGCCGGGCGGGATGGCGGCGGCGATGCGGGCCCAGACCTCGTCGAAGCGCGACGGCTCGCAGAAGGGGAGCGCGTACGACGCGTTGATAAACGTGGCGCGGCGCGGCGTGAAATCCTCGTAGCCGCTCAGCATGGTTTCGAGCCGATCCGCGTGCTCGCTCGGCACTTCCTTCTTCAGCAGCGACAGGCCAAGCTCGCTGGCGTCGACCGCCAGCACGCGCCAACCGCGCCGGAGGAGCTCGAAGGTGTCGCGCCCCGAGCCGCAGCCCAGGTCGATCGCGAAGCGCGGCAGGTCAGACGGGGCGTCTCGCTCGAAAAGCTCCAGCGCCTTGAGCAAGGTCTCGCGTGCGCCTTTGCCCGCGACGGCGCGGTAGTACCCGGGCCAGTCACGCTCGTGGGCGTACTCGTGTGCCTTGGGCGCGGGCGCCGCACCACCGGCGGGCGGCGTCGTTTCAGCGGGCGTGCAAGGCGAGGTCGGCGGCGTGGTCGGCTGTTCGGGCATAGGCTGGTGCAATGTACGAGACAACGCAGGACTTCATCAACGCCCTGGATCGTGCCGGGGAACTCCGGCGGATCAAGGCCCCGGCGTCGCCCGTGCTTGAGATCACGGAGATCGTCGACCGCGTGAGCAAGTCGCGGGCCCCCCACTTGGGCTCCAAGGGCTCGCAGCGAACCGACCCGCGCCAGTGCCACTTGGGCGGCTCGGCGCTGCTCTTTGAGAACGTCGCGGGATCGGATATCCCGGTACTCATCAACGCGTGGGGAAGCTACCGGCGCGTCGAGATGGCGCTGGGCTGCGAAGAAGACACGACCAACCTCGCGGGGCTGGAAGGGCTGGCCGAGCGAGTCGGAAAGCTGGTCAAGCCCGAGCCGCCGCCGACGCTGCTGGCCAAGCTGCGGATGCTCCCGGAACTCATTGAACTGGCGAAGATCCCGCCCAGGAAGGTCAAGAGCGGCGTGTGCCAGGAGGTCGTGCGCACGGGCGCGGATGTCGATCTCACGCGCTTGCCCCTGCTCCGCTGCTGGCCGATGGACGGTGACTATGCGAGCCTTGGCTATCCCGTGGGGATCAATGACGGGATCGCGGGGCTCGGGTCCGGTCCTGAGTGGGAACGAGATTTCCGCGGGCGCTATATCACGCTGGGCGGGGTCCACACGATCCACGTCGACGACGAGGGCAACCCCGCGCCCGCGAGCCGGAACATCGGGATGTACCGGGTGCAGTTGCTGGGGCGTCGTCACGCGGCGATGCACTGGCACATGCACCACGACGGGGCGCGCCACTGGCGATCGTGGAAAGCGAAGGGGAAGGCGATGCCGGTGGCGATCGCGCTGGGGGGCGAGAGCGTGCTGCCGTATGCCGCAACCGCGCCGATGCCGCCGGGGATCAGCGAACTTCTGCTCGCGGGGTTCCTCAATCGCGGCGCGATCCCGCTGGTTCGCTGCAAGACGGTGCCCATCGATGTACCCGCGAACTCCGAGATCGTGATCGAGGGGTATGTCGATCATCGCGCGGGGCTGGTGGGGTGGGACCCGAAGGAAATGGCCAGGTGGTCCAAGGGCCAAATGGCTTCAAGAGAAGGCGGAAGAGAGGACGGAGCGAGCGGCGGCAAGTTCGGGCTCGGCGAGGGCGCCGTGTTTGAAGGGCCCTTCGGCGATCACACGGGGTTCTACTCGCTGCCGGATCGATATCCGTTGCTCGAAGTGACGGCGATCACGCACCGCAGGAACCCGGTGTTTCCGGCGACGATCGTGGGACTCCCGCCGCAGGAGGATTACTTCCTGGGCAAGGCGACGGAGCGGCTGTTCCTGCCGCTCCTGCGCACGATCGTGGCGGACGTCATCGACTATGACCTGCCGATGTTCGGCGCGTTCCACAACGCGGCGTTCCTGAAGATCAGGAAGGAGTACCCGCTGCACGCGCGGCGGGTGATGCACGCGATCTGGGGCGCGGGCCAGATGAGCTGGACCAAGACGATCGTGGTGGTTGACGAGAATGTCGACGTGCACGATTCGGGCGCGGTGCTCAGGGCCGTCGGAGAGCACTGCGAGCCCGCGCGGGACTGTGAACTCGTGCGTGGGCCGGTGGACATTCTGGATCACGCCGCGCCGTTCCTGGGCGTGAGCGGGAAGCTGGGGCTGGACGCGACGCGGAAGACGAATCCGAGCGAGACGCACCGGAGCGTGACGGGGCTGGGCGCGGAACTGTGCAAAGCAGGCCCGATTCCGGCGGTGGAAGGCGACGCGGCCCGCGCGACGGAGACGCGCGTGCGCGCGATCGACAGCGTGCTGGATGCGCGCGTGCCGGAAGAACTGGGCGGGCATTGGCTCCTGATCCGGGCCGAGAAGCGCGAGGCGGGCGATGGCGTGCGGATCATCAAGGCGATCGGCGCGATCACGGAGGAGTGCGCCCTGCCGCGCTACACGATCGTGGTCGGCGCCGACGCGGACCTTGCGAACTTTGACAGCGCGCTGTTTCACTGGATGGCGAGCTATGCGCCGGATCGCGATCGCAATCTCAGCCTGTGCGGGCGGCGCGTCGCGTTTGATGCGACGCCGAAGCTGCCGGGAGACGGCGCGAATGGTCAGCCGGTGCGGGAGTTCCCGCCGCTGCTTCGCATGAGCGAGGAGGTTCGCGCGAGGGTGAGCGCGCGCTGGATGGAGTATGGCTTGTAACCGATCGCGGCGGAATGAACCGGACATTCGGAAGGTCTGGGACTCCTGCGCGTCCCAGAACCGGCGTGGATTCGCATGGATTCAAGGGGGATGCGCGGGAATGTCGATAACGCGGTCGTGAGCAACATCGCCGGGACGAGCATGGCGCAGTCGATCGCGGGCCTAGGCCAGGCCGAGCGGACGGTGGCGGCGGACCGCAAGCCGCGGACGGAATCAACGAAGCGCCTGCGCGAGCAGCTGCGGGATGATGTGGTCGTGAACACCGAGAGCGTGGAGGCGGTGAAGAACCTGGCCGACAACGCGAAGGAAGAGGCGCACGACGACCACCAGCGGCACCCGCTGTATGACCCGCACGCCAAGCCGCACGACGAAGAGCGGCATCGGATCGACGTCGAGGGGTGAGCGAGACGCCACGGCTCGAGTCGAACGTGATTGCCGCGCCGCCCTGAGCGAGGGAAATCGCTGGCCGCGCCACTCAAGGCCTCGGGCGCCAGAGGCGACGAGCATCGATGTTGCGGAGCGACATCGATGGCACGGGAAGGACACGGCGCAGCGGTCCAGAGAAACGTGGTCAAGGCCCGAAGCGGGCTTGACCACGCCACCCAAGGCACGGTCCCGGCCGATGTATTCACTTGTCAAAGACGCCGGGGTTGCGCCGCAGGCAAACTCGCCCGAGGCCTGGCCCAGGTGAGGGCGCGGGGCACGCACGCGCTCTCCACAAGTGGGGCGGACGGACACGTTGGTGCGCAATATCGCGGTGATGCGCGGGCGAAATGGCCAAATACCAAATGGCCAAATGGCCAAACAAATCAAGGCCGGGAAGGGGGTTGCGCGCGGGGGAAGGGCACGCGAAGAATTTTTTCGGGAAAATGGAAGGAGGGAAAAAAGACGGACACATTGGTGCGCTGCGGCGCGGTGATAAGCGGGGACTAACCGGGAGGAGCGGGAGTCGGGAATGGGGAATGAGGAATGGGGAGTGGGGAATGGTGGAAGCGAAGACCATGGGAGAGAGGTGGAACTCCGAGGAATCAGAGGGGAGCAGAGGGAAGGAGAAGATCGCCGATGTCGCCGGACTGAACACCGGGCCGACATCGGTGACACGAAACCAGGAGCACGGCGCGACGATTCAGAGGCACGTGGTCAAGCCCCGAAGCGGGCTTGACCACGCCACCCAAGGCAAAGACAAGAACCCTCGCTGGCGCTTCGGGCTCGTCAAGGCAAGTCGCACGAACCTGAAGAAGAGTGCGCGTCACCCAACAGCACGTTCACGCGCCGGCGAGTTGGTGCATGGCGGCGCGGAGGGAGGGGTAGAGGCTCGCGTGGACGTCGCGCGCGGTTTGGTATCGCGGGGCGTCGGGGCCGGGCTCGACGACGAGCTGGTCCTTGATGATCGCGTCGCAGGCTTCCCGCACGCTGTTCCACGCGCCGGCGCCGACGCCGGCCATGATGGCCGCCCCGAGCGCGGGGCCTTCTTCGGTATTGGGGAGCGCGACGGGCATTCCATACACGTCCGCTTGGATCTGTCGCCAGAGCGATGACTTGGCCGCCCCGCCGCCGATGCGGATGGAGCGGACTTCGACGCCGGCGGAGCGGACGATGCTGAGTATCTGGCCCATCGTGAAGGTGACGCCCTCGATGACGGCGCGAACCAGATGCGGCGCGGCGTGGCGGGCGGAGAGGCCGATCCATCCGGCGCTGGCGCGCGGATCGGGATAGGGGCAGCGTTCGCCGGTGAGTTGCGGCATGAAGACAAGGCCCTCGCAACCCGGCGCGACGCCGGAGGCCATGGACATGAGATCGTCGAAGCTCTTGTCCGGGAAGAGCGTGTCGTGGAGCCATTGGAGCGAGCCGGCGGCGCTGAGCATGACACCGGTGACGCACCAACCTTCGCGCGAGGCCGCGGTGCCGGTACCGGCGCAGAAGGCGTGCAGGCGGCCGGCGGGCGCGTCGCCCTCGGGCAGGTCCTTGCGGGGATTGGCGGTGTGCGAGTACATCACGCCGCTGGTGCCGAGCGTGGCGAGGACGAGGCCTTCGCGAATGGCGCCCGCGCCGACGGCGCCGGCCTGGTTGTCGCCCGAGCCCCCCACCACGGGCGTGCCGACGCGGAGGCCGGTCTGTTCCGCGGCCCAGGCGGTGATCGTGCCGCTGATTTCGCAGGCTTCGAGCACGGGCGGGAGCACGCTCGCGTCGATCCCGACGCGCGAGAGCAGGTCGAGATTCCAGGCGCGGCGGTCGATGTCCTGGGCCAACATTCCCGTAGCTTCGGCGGCGTCGGTGGCGATGACGCCGGTGAGTCGCAGACGGATGTAGTCCTTGGGGAGCACGGCGACATGGGTCTTCTTCCACACGGCGGGCTCGTGGTCGCGCACCCACATGAGCTTGGGGAGCGTGAAGCCGGGGAGGGCGGCGTTGCCGACCATTTCGACGAGCTTCCGGCGGCCGCCCGCGGCGCGCTCGATGGTGTCGCACTGCTCGGCGCAGCGCTGGTCGTTCCAGAGGATGGCGCGTCGGAGGACGGGGGCGGATTGTCCGCCGCCGGTCGCGGCGGAATTGTCGAGGAGGACCGCGCCGTGCATCTGGCCGGAGAGCCCGACGGCGCGGATGTGCGAGGCGTCGACGCCGGACTTTGCGATCGCCTCGCGGACGGACGCGACGACGGCGCGCCACCAGTCTTCGGGTTCCTGCTCGGACCAGAGCGGCCTGTCGCGGTAGATCGCGTGGGGCGCGCTGGCGGCGGCGAGCACGCGGCCGCGCTCGTCGATGAGGAGGCTCTTGGTGGAGGAGGTGCCGATGTCGATGCCCAGGAGCATGGGGCGAGTTTATCGCGGCGTGGGCGCGGCATCGGCGGGCGGCGCGGCCTGGACGTTGTCTCGCGGCGCGGGGGCGAACTCGATCCACGCCTGTCCCCGGGCCGTGGCGTCGGGCGCGAGGAAGACCTCCCAGCCGGCGGATTCGACCTGGGTCATGGCGCGGAGCATGGGGATGGCGCCGGCGGCGGCGCCGGCGAATCGGGCGATGGCGGCGGGGCGGATGCGCACGATGCTGAAGACGTCGCG
>JAEUJA010000296.1 GCA_016793195.1 Phycisphaerae bacterium | reverse complement strand
GGCGGTTTCTATCGGCGCGAGGGGGTGTCCTCGTCTTCGACGAACGCGTCGGGGAACTCGTCCTCGTCCTCGATGGTTGATTCGACGTTCGGCGGGGCGTCGTCGTCGAACGGCGCTTGCTCGGCGTCGGCGGCTTCGGTTCCATCGTCCACGTCGTCATCGCTGGCGTCGCCTGATGCGGGTGTGCCGGCGGTGGCGCTGGTGTTGAAGAGATCGGCCTGGACCTCGCCGCTGGCCAGGCCCTGGGCGGCGGCGAGCTTCTTCATGACGTCCCAGTCGGCGGGGGTGATGAGGACATCGCGGGCAACCGAGCCCTTGTGGTCGGAGATGATGCCGGCGATGCCCATGAGGTCGATGAGGCGGCTGGCGCGGGTGTAGCCGATGGCCAGGCGCCGCTGGAGGAGCGAGACCGAGCCGCGCCGGGTTTCGAGGACGATCTCGACGGCGCGTGGGAAGAGTGGGTCTTCCTGGGCGGCGGCGAGGGAGGCCGAGGAGTTGTTGGCGCTGGCGACGGCGCGTTCGTCGTCGGTGAGTCCGCCGAGGCCTGTGCCGGATTCATCGGGGGCGGAGCGGAGGGCGACGAGCTGTCGCTCGAAGGAGGGTGTGGCGATGTCGCGCATGAAGCGGACGACGCGCCGGATTTCGAGGTCGTCGACGAGGGTGCCCTGGGCGCGGGTGAGCTTGCTGGTGCGTGGGGAGAGGAAGAGCATGTCGCCGTGGCCGAGGAGGAGCTCGCCGCCCTTGTGGTCGAGGACGATGCGGGAGTCCATGCCGCTGGCGACCTTGAAGGTGACGCGGCAGGGCATGTTGGACTTGATGAGTCCGGTGACGACGTTGGCCTGTGGGCGCTGGGTGGCGAGGATGAGGTGGATGCCGACGGCGCGGGCCTTCTGGGCGATGCGGATGATGTAGGTCTCGACCTCCTTGGCGGTCATCATGAGGTCCGCCAGCTCGTCGATGATGAAGACCATGTAGGGGAGCTTGCGGGGGATCTTGGCTTCCTCGGCCTCGTTCTGGGGTCGGAATCGTTCCTTGAGTTCTTCCCACGACAGGCCGTTGTACGAGGCGATGTCTCGGCAGCCGGCCTCGGCGAGGAGTTCGTAGCGTTCGTCCATCTTGTGGGTGGCCCACTCGAGGATGGCGGCGGCCTTGGACATCTCGGTGACGACGGGGCACATGAGGTGCGGGATGTCCTTGAACTGGCTCATCTCGACCATCTTGGGATCGACGAGCACGAGCTTGAGCTCGCTGGGCTTCTTGGTGTAGAGGAAGCTCATGATGATGGTGTTCATGCACACGCTCTTGCCCGAGCCGGTGGTGCCGGCGATGAGCATGTGCGGCATTTTGGTGAGGTCCTCGATGAGGACCTCGCCCGAGGCGTCCTTGCCGAGGAACATGGGGAGCTTCATGCCGGCGAAGGTCTCGCTCTTTCCCATGAGCTCGCGGAGGCGGACCTTTTCCTTCTGGGCGTTGGGGACCTCGATGCCGACGGTGTCGCGCCCGACCTGGTTGGGGACGATGCGGATGTTGATGGCGCGGAGGGCGCGGGCGATGTCGCTGGAGACCGCGGAGAGGGCGGCGACCTTGGTGCCGGGCGCCAGGCGGACGTCGTAGAGGGTGATGACGGGGCCGGACTCGATGCCGACGACCTCGCCGTCGATGCGGTACTGGCGGAGGGCGCCCTCGAGCAGGGTGGCCTGCTCGCGGACGTACTCCTCGAGCTGGATGTTGAAGTTTTCTTCGGGGACTTCGAGGAGGTCGAGGGGCGGGAACTCGTAGGGGCGGCTGGGCTCGACGGCGGCGGCGACGCCCGCCAGGGCGGGATCGTCGGTCGATTGCACGCCGCGGAGGTCCTCGGCGGTGGCGAGCTTCTTGTCTTTCTGGCCGAAGAGGATCGGGAGCTTGGCGATCTTCTCGCGCAGGGCTTCTTCGCTATAGACCTGGGGGGCGCCGGGGGCGACGTCGTCGTCCTGGTCGTCGTCCTGAGCGTCGCGCGCTGCGTCCGCTTCGTCGTCCGATTCGTCGGCGGCGCTGGCGGCGGCGTTGGGCGTGGTCTTCTCGGCGCTTGGCTTCTTGCCCGACTTGCGAGCGGGCTTGTCAGCTTCGGCGTCCTCGGCGTCGGCACGAGTTTCGAGCGCCGATTCATCGGGCTCGGCATCGTCGGCGTCGCGCGACGCGGGCCCGTCGGCCTTTGACTTCCTGCCCTTGGGCTTCATCTCGGTCACGACGCCCACGCCCTCGACGCTCTCGGCGTCGAGCACGTCGGCCTCGGCGGGGGCAAGCTCGTCCTTGCCGCGGCGCTTGCGCTTGGCGCGCAGCGCGTCGCCCTCGGGGATCGTGGTGTCGTCGTCGATGTCGTTGGTTCGGGGCGCGGGCTTGGAGTCGTGGCGGAGCAGTCCGGCCAGGGCGCCGAAGATCCCGCCGCCGGTGCGAGCGGCCGACTTGCTGGCGGCGATGGCGGCCTCGCCGGCGATCTCGCCGGTGAACTTCCCGGCGGTGACGGCGGCGGGGACGGCCCGCTCGCGCGCAAAGCGCAGAGTCCAGCCGGTGAGCGCGGACACGATCTCGTCGATCGCGACGACCGAGCCCAGGATGCCCATGAGGGCCAGCCAGAGGAACGAGCCGAGGGTGCCGAAGCGGTCGCCGAGTTCGGCGGCGGTCACGACGCCGACCGTGCCGCCGGCCAGGTCGGGCAGCGGACCCGAGAGAGAAGCCATGAGATTCTGGAGGCCCGCGGCGGCGATGGTCATCATGACCGCGCCGATCAGACGGACGGCGGCGTGGCGCACCTTGCCGCCCATCGCGGTGGAGAGCAGCGCGAGGCCGACGAGGATGACCATGACCCAGGCGGCGTATCCGAGCAGGCGGTACAGGGCGTAGGCGGTGGAGGCGCCGAACGGGCCGCACCAGTTGGCGACCGGGTCGTTGGCGGGCCAGACGACGTGGGTGGGCGGGTCGGCGCGGTCGAACCCGACCAGGCTGGCGGCGACGAAGGCCCAGGCCAAGAGCAAGGAGACGAGCAACAGCTTTCGTCCGACGCCGAAGGAATCGGTCGACGACCTGGAACGCCCGCGCGACGACTTTCGAGACTCTCCCATATCGCACCCAAGATCGGATTCCTGATCGGCCCCGGGACAATTTACGCGCGAGGATCGATCGCACCGATCAAAGACCGTCCACAAGCTCTGGTGGGAGACGACGCGACGGTCCGATTCATAGACTCCGCCCCCTCATGGCATACCTCGCCACGATCCTCGGCATTCTCGCGGTGCTCGCGCCCGTCGGCGCGGCGTGCCGCTGGCTGTTGGACAACCCTCGGGAGGATGTGGCGACGGGGCTTGCGACGCTGCTGGGGAAGTTCCTGGCGCGGGTGGTTCATCGCTGCCGGGTGGAGGGTCGGGAGCATGTGCCGGGGTCGCGCCGCCCCGGGCCGCTGATCGTGGTCGTGAATCACACGGCGGGGATCGACCCGGTGCTGGTGCAGGTCGCGTGTCCGTTCTACATCCGGTGGATCATGGCGCAGCGGATGCGCCTGCCGCAGTTCGAGTGCGTGTGGAGTTTCCTTGACATCATCGGCATCGACCAGAACTCGCGGGACGCGGCGGCGATCCGCGCGTCGCTGCGGGTGCTGGGCGAGGGCGGCGTTCTGGGCATCTTCCCCGAGGGCGGCATCGAGCGACCGGCGCGCCAGCTCCTGCCGTTTGCGCCGGGTGTCGGCCTGCTGGTGTCGCGCGGGAAGGCGCGGGTGCTCCCGGTTGTGATCGACGGCACGCCCGTGACGCCCACGGCGTGGGGGAGTTTGTGCACCCCGAGCCGGGCGCGGGTGCGGTTTTTTCCCGTGATCGACTACCCGTCGATGGGCCTGAGCGCCGGGGAGATTGTGAAGGACTTGCGGGCGCGATACGAAGCGTGGACGGGCTGGCCGGTCAATTCCCCGGCGGGCCCGGGGGAGGCGTCGCCTGCATCAGCTTCTTGACGGCGTCGAGACGCTTGCGGTGGACGTCGCGGTCGGGTTCGAGGATGGTGAGCGCGTCGATATGGCGGGCCGCGGCGTCGAGATGCCCGGCCTTGATCGCCATCGCGGCGGCGAGTTCGCGGTGGGCGGCGTCGTAGGGCGCGATGCGCGTGGCGCGCTCGGCCTTCTGGAACGCCGTCTCCCATTGATCGAGCGCGGCGTAGCGCTTTGAGAGCTCCACCGCGATGGCGGGGTTGTAGACTTCGCGCGCGTCCATGAACTCAAGGTGCGGAATCGCCTTTTCGCCCTCGCCCTTGTCGAGGTAGAACTTGGCCAGCACGCGGTGGGGCAGGTGCTTGACGGGCGCGGCCGACGCCAGGCGCTCCAAGAGCGGGACCATCGCGTCGTCGGCCTTGCCGGCGTTTGTGTCGAGGGCTGCCGCCACCGCGAGTTCGATGACCTGCGGATGGTCGGGGTATTCCTTCATCCACGCGTCGATGAGTTCGGGGGTGGGCGTGGTGCCGCTCCCGCCGTCGGCCTTGGATTGCGCGAGGAGCTCCTTGACGCTGGGCACTCCATCGGACATGGCCAGGCCCCACGAGACGACCTGCGCGCGGGCCCATGACTTGAACTGCTCGAGGAACTTTTCGCGTGACACGGCGAGGACGGACTCCATCGCCTGGGCCTCGCGCACGCCGGCGGCGTACTGGTCCATGAGCTTGAGAGGCGCGGCGGCCCCCCACTTCTCGACGATGAACTCGTACATCCAGTGCCCCTGGGCATAGGCCATGCCGCGATCCTGGGGCTTCTGCGGGCGGGAAAAGGCGACGTTGATCGCGTCGAGGTCGAAGAGCTGGTCGTTGTCGAGGGCGCGGGCGAGCATGGTGCAGCGTGATTCGTCGCGGGGCGCGTCCTCGAGATACACGGCCGAGGCCTCGGTGAACCAGTGCGGCAGGCGGTTTTTGGTGCGCGAGAGCGTGACGGTGTGGGTGAACTCGTGCTGGATCACCCGCGACCAGTCGTACACGCCCGTCGAGTGCCCCGCGCCCACGCGCGGCGCTTCCATCGCGACCAGGGGGCCGGTGGCGGCGGCGATGGTGTGCAATTGAGGCATGCCGGTGATGCGCACCGCGAACATCGCGTGGTCGGGCATGAGGTCGATGACGGTCTTGCCCGCGGGCGCGTGGTCGATCCCTCCCGGGGCGTTGCCGGTGACGCGGGTGTATATCCGTTCGAGCGTCGCGGGCATCTCGCGTGCGAGCACGAGGTCATCGCCGGGCTTGTAGCGGACGATGAAGTGCTCGCTCTCGATGGTCGCAAAGCCCGCCAGCTCCGTCAGCATGGTCAAGGTGTTGGCGGCACGAACGTTGAAGGGATCGAGGCGGCGGGCCTCGGCGAGCGATTCGCGGGCCGCGTCGTCGCGCCCCGCCTGGGCCAGCACGAGGCCCAATTCGGTCCAGGCCTCGGCCCAGCCGGGCGCTTTGGCGCAGGCGGCGCGGAGGGTTTTCTCGGCGTCTTCGTACTGGCGGGCGCCGCTCTGGGCCAGGCCGACTTCGACCAGCGCGGCCGCGGAACCCGGCCAGGCCTTGGCGAACGCGGCCAGGTCGCGCTGGGTGGCGGCGTCGTCGAAGAGCGACGCGGCGGCGGCAGCGCGCATGGCGAGTGCCTCACGCTGCGCGGGGTGGAGCGTCAGCACGCTATCGATGATTTCCGTCGCGGACGCGGCGTCGCGCTGGTAGAGGCGGAGTCGCGCCAGCGCCAGCAGGCCGTCGAGCGATTTCCCACCCGCCAGCTCGTCGAGTTTTTCCAGGCGGGCCATGACGGCGGGCACGTCCATCTGGGCGGTGGTGACCTGCACAAAGAGGGCCCAGGATTCGGCGGCCTTGGGGTTGAGCGACAGGGCCTGCTCGAGCGCTCCCACGGCCTCGCCGGGGTTGTCCTTGTCCCAGAGCAGCTGCGCTTCGCAGAGCGCGACGCGCCACGAGAGCGGGTCCTTGCCCTTGCGCGCCTCGCCCAGCATGGCCATGAGCGCGTTGAAGTCGGGGAGGTTGCCCGGGCCGCGGCGTGAGGCCAGGAGGAGCGTGCGGACGCCCTCGGCGATGTCGTCGGCCGAGAGCTTGCTGGTGTCTCGGAGGCGCGTGCGCGTGCCATCGATCGCCGTCGTGGCGCGGGCGGTTTCGCCGAGATCTTCCGCGGCTTCGGTGATGATCCGCAGGGCGCGGAGCGAA
>JAEUJA010000286.1 GCA_016793195.1 Phycisphaerae bacterium | reverse complement strand
GTTTCTTGATCCCGATAACCTCGTGCTGGTCGCCAAGGACGCGTCGTTCATCGCCATCATGGCGATCGGGATGACGGCGATCATCGTGATGGGCGGCATCGATCTTTCGGTGGGGTCGATCTATGCGCTGGCGGCGATCGTTGGGGCGTACGCGCTGAAGCATCTGCAGGCCGGGGCGCTGGGGATCCCGGCGACGGGCTCGGTGCCGGGCGAGGGGGGCGCGGCGTGGTTTGCGTCGATCCCGGTGGGGATCGGCGTGTGCTGTCTTGTGGGCGCGGTGTGCGGCCTGGCGAACGGCGCGATGATCGTCGGGCTGCGGGTGCATCCGTTTGTGATCACGCTTGGGACGATGGCCGTCATTCGCGGCGCGGTGTTCCTGGTGACGCGGGGTGATTCGATCGTGGGGTTTCCGTCGTCGTTCACGGTTGGGTTCTTCAAGGCGCCGATGTGGGGCGTGAACCCTGTGCCGGTGTTCCTGATGCTGGTCGTCGTCGCGATCGGCGGCGTGGTGCTGACGCGGTCCGTGCTGGGGCGGCGGGCGTACGCGATCGGCGGGAACGAGACCGCGGCGGCGTATGCGGGCATCCCGGTCGGACGCGTGAAGATCATCCTCTACACGCTGTGCGGGATGCTGGCGGGGTTGTCGGCGGCGGTGTATCTCGGGTACCTCGGCGCGGCGTCGCCGGACGCGGGCCAGGGGTATGAACTGCCGGTGATCGCGGCGACGGTGATCGGCGGGGCGTCGCTGTCGGGTGGTCGCGGGTCGGCGATCGGGGCGCTGCTCGGGGCGATTCTGATTCAGCTGATCTCGAATGCGATGATTATTCTGGAGATTGACACGAGCTATACGCAGGTGGTGATGGGGGCCGCGATTGTGGTCGCGGTGTTCCTGGATCAGGTGAAGTCACGGTTCATGCCGCGCGGGAAGTAGCGGCGTGGTGGACTCGGTTCGAGTGATTGGTTCATCCGCACAGATGGAGAAGGTTTATGCAAGCCAAACGATTTCTGTCCGCTCTGGCCGTGTCGTTGATCGGATCGGCCGCGCTGTTGTCGGTGGGCGGGTGCGAGGGGAAGAGCGAGCCGGCGAAGCCCGCGCCGACGGCGGGCGAGGCCAAGCCCGCGGAGAACGCGCCCGCGGGGGACAAGGCCGCGGAAGCCAAGCCCGCGGAGAAGCCCGCGGCGGCGGGTGGGAAGAAGTCGCTGACGATCGGCGTGATCGCCAAGAGCCAGAGCAACCCGGTGTTCCAGGCGGCCAAGACCGGCGCGTTCGACGCGGCGAAGGAGCTGTCGGCGAAGCTGGGAGTCGAGATCAAGATCGACTGGCAGACGCCGCCTTCCGAGGATGCGCAGAAGCAGGCGCAGGCGATCGAGCAGCTTGTGGCCAAGGGCGTGGACGGGATCACGCTGAGCTGCACGGACGGCAACGTGCTCAAGGCGCCGATCGACGCGGCGGTTGAGAAGGGCGTGCCGATCATCACGTTTGACTCGGACTCGTCCCAGTCGAAGCGCATGGCGTATTTCGGGACCGATGACGTGATCGCCGGTCAGGTGGTCATGCAGCACCTGGCCAAGGCGATGGGCGACAAGGGCGTCGTCGCGATTCTGGCGGGCAATCAGACCGCGCCGAACCTGCAGGCGCGCGTGAAGGGCGTGAAGGACGAGATGGCCAAGCACCCGAACATCAAGCTCAAGGAGGTCTATTACCACAAGGAGACGCCGGCGGACGCGGCGGCGATGGTGCAGCAGGTGCAGACGGCCAACCCGGACATCACGGGCTGGGCGATGGTGGGCGGCTGGCCGCTGTTCACGGAGAACGCCCTGGACGGCGTGTATGACAAGGCGAAGGTGGTGAGCGTGGACCACCTGCCGACGCAGCTCGGCTACGTGCGCAAGGGTCAGGTGCAGGCGTTGATCGGGCAGGATTGCTACGCGTGGGGGCACACGACGGTGACGATGCTGGTTGACTACGCCCTCAACAACAAGAAGCCGGAGAAGGTGATGAACACCTATGAGCTGCCGGTGGTGACGAAGGAGAACGTCGAGGAGTTTGACGGGCTGTGGACGAAGTGGATGGGGAAGTAGGGGGCGGGTGAGTTCGGAATGACAAGGCCCGCCTTGACATGGCGGGCCTTTTCGTTGGCGGGCGAGATTGCAGGATAAGCACAATCCGCGAGGCGTGGTCCGTGACACGGCGCGTGGTCAACGGGGTTGACCACGCCACCCGGAGCCAAGAGCACGGGCCTGCGGACAGGTCTGTGATACGGCGCGTGGTCAACGAGGTTGACCACGCCACCCGGAGCACGATGTGGTTCAGCTTGCGAGGGTGACGTCCTGGGCTTGCCAGGAGGCGTCGGGGGACCACCAGTAGCGGAGGACGTGGCCGTCGTCGTTGGCGCCCAGGAGGACGATGCGTCCATTGGGCGTGGTGACGCCGCGGATCGCGCCGGTGGGGAGGAGGGTGGTGCCGATGACGTCGGTGAGGTTGGCGACTTCCCAGGCGCCCATGGAGGGGGCCCACCAGTAGACGGAGAGGTTGCCGCTGGTGTCGCGGCCGGCGATGTTGAGGCCCCCCCAGGACGTGACGTAGCTGGAGATGCTGACGCCGACCATGGAAGGTCCGGCGAATTCGTCGGTGAGGTTGGTGTTGACCCAGTCGCCGGCGAAGGAGGGGACCCACCAACTGACGGTGACATCGCCGGAGGCATCGACGCCGGCGAGGTTGATGCCGCCCCAGGAGGTGAGGTAGCAGGTGAGGCCGCCGGCGATGGGCGATGCGCCGGTGATGGCGGAGAGATTGTCGGTGCGCCAGAGGTCAAGGCCGGGTGCCCACCAGATGGACTGGATGTTGCCGGAGGCGTCGAGGCCGGCGATGTTGAGGCCGTTCCAGTCGGTGACGTAGCTGATGATGGGCCCGACGAGCGAGGGCATGGCAAGTGACTGGGCGCGGAGGTGGTCCTGAGCGATGTTGGCGTATGTCCAGGCGCGGCCGTTGGCGGTGGAGTTGCCGTCGCGGGTGAACATGACGAGGTCGCCGTTGGATTTCAGACCGGCGATGTGGACGACGCCTTCGAGGTCGGTGAACGCGGTGATTTCGCTGGTGATGATGGCCGAGCCGTAGACGGCGGTGGTGAGGTTGCCGTAGGCCCAGGAGCCTGTGGCGCTGCGCACGAAGAGGAGGAGTCCCGAGGCGCTGGGCGCGGCGGCGTAGGTGAGGCCGTCGGACGGATCGACCCACGAGGCGATGTCGCCGGTGAGTGCCGGTGAGCCGGTCATGGCGTGGAGGTCTTCGAAGGTCCAGGTGTTGTCGGTGCCTTCCTTGAAGGCGATGGCGGTGTTGTCGGGTGCGCGGGTGACGAACGTGAGCTGCTCGTAGTTGGCGTCGGCCCAGACCGAGCCGTTGACGGTGCCGGCGGGCCCTGTGAGGTTTCGGGGCGGGGCGTCGCCACCGCCTGTGTCGCCACCACCTCCGCCGCCGGTATCTCCACCACCTCCGCCGCCGGTGTCTCCACCACCTCCGCCACCTGTGTCACCACCACCGCCACCGCCGCCGGTGTCACCACCTCCACCGCCACCACCTGTGTCGCCGCCATCGGGGGGCGGGGGGATGAAGGTGTCGGTGAGGGCGTCGAGCTTGACGTTGGTGGACGACACCATGACGCTCTGTTCGAGCGTGGCGTCGGTGGCGATTTCGGTGAAGCGGATGGTGTAGGTTCCTGGCGCGACGGCGATCTGGTAGTTGCCGGCGGCGTCGGTGGTGTAGGTGCCGACGATGGCGCTGGTGGCGTCGAGGACGTCGACGCGCACGCCAGCCGCGCCCTCGCCGACGGAATAGAACTGGTTGGTATTGGTGTCGGTGTAGACGACGCCGAGGACGTACACGGCGACGTCGCTGATTCCCTGGTAGCCGAACATCTGGGTGTAGTAGTTGGCGTAGCGGGCGCTGGTGGGAATGAAGATGCCGGCGCCGAACTCGTCGTAGTGGAACGACTCGTCGAAGTCTTCGTAGAGGCTGAGGACGTTTTTGCGGTGGTCGACGGAATTGAGCCAGGCGCGATGGACGGCGTCGACGGACTCGTAGCCGGCGGCGATGTTCTCGCCGGCGGAGTAGACGTAGCCCTGGGCGCTGGCGCGGTCGGTGGGCGAGTTGCCCTGCAGGTCGATGTGTGAGAAGAAATCCTGGTCGGCCATGGCCTGGCTGTGGAGGCGTGCGGCGAGGGTCAGTGATTCGTTGAGGGCGAGGGGTTCCTGCGGGACGAGCTTGGCGATCTCGGCGTCGGTGAGGTCCTTCGTGAGGTCGAGCCCGAGCAGGGCGGCCTCGGCGTCGGGGTTGGCGCGGGCGCGATTGACGAGTTCGAGGAGGTAGACCTCTTCGGCCGTCCACGCGAAGGCCAGGAGCTGGCGGGGTTCGAGCGCTTCGGCGAGAAGCGGAACGGCGACCTGCCCGAACGCGGCGGATCGCGTGGCGACCCCGGTGCGCCGGAGTATCCTGGCCGCGTCGCGGTTGTGCCGAAGGTGGCTGGCGTTCATGTGTCGATCCCTTTCCCCGGATCGAGAGATCGGCAGGGGCGGTCGTCGGCGTGATCGAGCGGGGTTGATGGGGGCGTCCGCGGGCGTCCATGGCGCGGTGCTGGCGGTGCGTGCGGCGGGCGCCGCCTGCGAGGGGTCGGTTCTGGGGCCATGGCGTGCGATACCATGTGGCCCGAGAACCGCGCCGCCGCAGGAGCCGCCATGCCTGAATTGCCGCCCGTGACACCCGAGGAGATTCAGACGGCCGCGGAGAAGTTTCGCGAGGATGTCGCGCGGGTGCGTGAACAGATCGCGCGGGTGGTGGTGGGGCAGCGCGAGGTGGTGGACGCGGTGCTGACATGCCTGTTCTGCTCTGGGCATGTGCTCCTGGAGGGCGTGCCGGGGATCGGGAAGACGCTTTTGGTGCGAACCTTGGCGCGGGCGCTGCGTCTCTCCTTCGGGCGGGTGCAGTTCACGCCCGACCTGATGCCGGCGGATATCTCGGGCACGACGGTGGTGGTGGAGAGCGAGGCGACGGACGCGCGCCGGCAGCGAGTGTTCCAGTTCCAGCCCGGGCCGGTGTTCTGTCAGATCTTGCTCGCGGATGAGATCAACCGGGCGACGCCCAAGACGCAGTCGGCGCTCTTGGAGGCCATGCAGGAGCGGGCGGTGACGGTGGGGGGGACGACGCACCCCTTGCCCTTGCCGTTTTTGGTGATGGCGACGCAGAACCCGATCGAGCAGGAGGGCACATATCCGCTCCCGGAGGCGCAGCTGGACCGATTCTTCTTCAAGGTGCTGGTCGGGCCTCCTGGGCGCGGCGAGCTTTCAGCGATTCTGGACCGAACGACGCGCGGGGCGGACGCGGAGGTTGTGCCGGTGCTTGATTCGCCGGGGATTCTGGGGCACCAGGCGTTGGTGCGGCGGGTGCCGATCGGGCCGCACGTGCAGGATTACGCGGTGCGATTGACGCTGGCGACGCAGCCGCGGGCGATCGGGGGTGAGTACGCGACGCCGATGGTGAATCAGTATGTGCGGCTGGGGGCGTCGCCGCGGGCGGCGCAGGCGCTGGTGCTGGCGGGCAAGTGTCGGGCGCTGATGGAATCACGGGAGAGCGTGGCGATCGATGACATCCGGTGGGCGGCGGGGAGCTCGCTTCGGCATCGATTGATTCTGAACTTCGAGGCGCACGCGGAGGGCGTGACGCCGGACGGGATCGTGCAGAACCTGGTTTCGACGCTGCCGATCGAGGCGGCGTGAGCGCGGACAATGGCGGCGAAGAAGACAGTTCACCACGGAGCGACACGGAGAGGCACGGAAAGCGGATGGAGTGGAAGACGTGCGCGAACACGGGGTTGGTTGGAGCGGTCGGAGGGCGCGGCCCGCGAAATGTCTCGTCGCGGTGGGGAGTGCGCCGCGGCGTGGCGGTGAATCGTGCGTGGATGGCGGGCTTCGTCGGCCTGATTCTGTCGGTGCTACCCGGCGCGTTCGCGCTGGCGCAGCCACCTTCGCAGGCGTCGCTGGCTGTTGATCCCATCGAGCCGCGGATCGACGTGATCGCGGGCGCGACGCTGGTGGCGCCGGTGCGCGTGGTGGGCGATCCGTTGAGCGTCAAGGCGATGCAGGCACGGCTTGACGACGGGCGGACCGTGGAGGCGTTGCTGCGGCGCATCTCGGTGCGGCTGGAGCCCGGGGCGCCAGCGAGTTGGCTGCCGTCGGCGGCGGCATGGACGGTGGATTCCGGGCCCGCGACCGGCGCCGACGCGCGCGGCGTGGGCGCGACGTGGGTGCTGGTGATGGCGTTGCCGGCGGACGCGGCGGGCCAGGGGGTGTGGCTGGGCAATACACGGCTACCGCTCAACTGGCTGCCGGCGCCGACGGCGCTGGTGCGGTCGGGCGACGGCTTTGGCTGGCCGACGCCGATGGAGGCGGCGAAGTTTTCGGCGGAGCTTCGCGCGCTGCTCTTGCCCGAGGGCGAGAGCCCGGTGCGTCGCTGGCGGCATCGGCTGGTGACGACGGGTCTTGATCCGCGGCGCGAGGCGGAGTTGCGCCTGACGTTGGGAGTGTCGGAGTTTTCCGATCCGGTGCTCGAGGCGTTGGCGCGCCAGAGCGAGGCGCGATGGAGCGTGGCGATCGCGTGGCTGTGGCGCGACCGGCCGGACCTGGCGCGGCGGCTGGCGAGCCGGGTGGCGTGCGTGATCGATTTTGGCGACGGGCACCTCGCGCCCGCGTGGCCGATCGACCAGGCCGACCTTGACGCGCTGGTCGCCGATCTTGTCGACCCCGAGCTCTCGACCGGCGGGCGGATCGCGCGGGCGGAGACGTGGCTGAAGTCGCAGGAGCCGATGATCGCCTGGATCGCCGACGACGCGGGGCTCTCCGCGCCCGACCCCGACGATGAATCGCTCGCGATCAGCGTGAGCAGCGTCGGGGTGGCGAACCTCACGGATCGTGGGATGACGGTCTCGCTGGGCGCGGCGGGCGCGAAGTCGGAGCTTTCGCCGATCGAGCCCTTGCGCGTCACGACGCTCGCGGCCGCGCTGCCCGGGACATCCACGGTGAGGGACGAGCGGGGCGAGGCGGGGACGTCGCTGGTGGTGTCGTCGGGCTCGTGGGGCGTGTCGCTGTCGGCGCTGGGCGGGCGCGTGCCGGTGCGGCCGCCGGGTCGCCCGTTCGGCGGATTGCAGCCCGACCTGACGCTGCGTTCGTGGCGCTCGCCATCGAGCGATCATGGAGCGTCGGGGCTTCCCGATACGCGGGCGCTGATCGCGCGCGGCGCGCTGGTTCCGGGGGGCGAGGAGACATGGTTCATGATGGTCGAGTGCCGGCGCGTGGGCCGGGCCGATGATCCCACCAAGGACCGCGTGGAGGTGTGGGTCGGCCCGCGCGAGCATCCGTGTGTGGTTCTGCAGTTGGCGGCGAGCGGCGAGGCGACGCTGATCCAGGCTGAGAATCCCGACGAAGTTCGGACGATCGTGGAGGGGGTGAAGTTCGTGAAAGAGGAGGCGCGGTGGGCGGCGATGGTGCCGCTGGACGGCGCGTGCATCGAGCCGGAGAGCATCGTGCGTGTCGGGCTGGTGCGGGTGGACGCGCGGGGCGTGCGGGGGAGCTGGCCGCGGGCGATGCTGCCCTGGCAGGTGGAGCCGTCGCGCGTGTCGTTCTCGCTCAAGGAGTGGGGCGGATTGAGCGGGAAGTGACGATCACACTTTCATGCGCGCGGCATAGGCGAGCCATTCGACCGCGAGCAGGGCGATGGCGGCGAGCACGCACCAATCCCAGACCTGGCGGCCGACGGAGCCCGCGGAGCCGGCGGCGATGGCACGCCCGCCGATCGAGAGCTCGCGGCGGGTGAGGAGCGAAGATTCGGTGGCGTCGAGGAGCGAGACGCCGAGCGATTCACTCCCGGCGATCGGTGGGATGGTTCGATAGACACCAACGCGGGCGACGACGCCGAAGCCGGCGCTGGCGCCGGAATCGCCCACGCGCGTGGTGGCGGAAAGTGTCTCCGGGCCTTGGAGCGAAACGCTGGTGACGGCGGCGGGTACGCGGATCAAGAGCGGGCGCGAGGTGGTCGCCTGGTCGTTC
Source organism: Phycisphaerae bacterium (assembly GCA_016793195.1). GTDB lineage: Bacteria > Planctomycetota > Phycisphaerae > Phycisphaerales > UBA1924 > JABWBC01. The sequence goes on along the minus strand of JAEUJA010000286.1, from coordinate 16,733 downwards.
AGGTCGGCGGCACGCGCGGTGAGGGTGTCGACGGCGGCGGCGAGGAACACGGGAAAACTGACCTGCAAGGGCCAATCGGACTCCGCGGGCGCGAAGGCGACGAGGATGTCTCGTGCGTCGTCGCGTTCGGCGAGGGCGATGAGAGGACCATCGTTGCCTGTGGCGAGCTCGGTGAGCTTGGCGCGGAGGATTTCGCCGCCCCAGCGGATGACGCGCGGGCGCGCGATGAAGACAGAATCGAGCGAGACATCGCGGAGGATGGGCGAGGTGCGACGCCAACTCAGCACATAGCTGCCCTTAGCCGAGGGCTCGCTCAGCGTGACGCCGGGGATGGGCGGGGAGGCGTTGAACGAGAGCGTGGCGACGCGAGGGAGCGTGCGTGGGGAAACGGCGTCGAAGACGAGGAGATCGGCGGCGGAAAGGCCGCGTTCGGCGGAGCGGGTTTCGTACTCGCTCCGCGTCATGGTCGTGAGCGTGACGCCGGGGAGTTCGGCGAGGGCGTCGGCGAGCACCCAACCGGAGGCGCCGGAGTCGAGCCTCAATTCATCGGGCGCGACGAGGACGATCCGGGGCGGCTGCGCGCGGGGGAGCGAGAGCCACGAGGCGTTGTCGGCGTCGAGGGCGTCGGGACGATCGATCGAGAGCGAGAGCAGGCCCGCGGCGCTCGTGGCGATCTCGAAGGATGCGATGGCTTCGCCGGGAGTCGAGGTGGGCGGGGCACCGTCGACGCCGGGCGTGATTGCTGCGCCGGGGACTTCGAGGGCGCGGCGCGCGAGCGGCTGTTCGTTGAGCCGGAGCACAAGCGGGACGGAGACGGCGGAGCCGCCGGCGTTGACGAGGCGGGCGACGAGACGCACGGTGCGCGGATCGGCGTATTCGCGGCGGCCCGCGAAGGCGACGATGCCGGTATTGTCTGGAGTTGTGTCAGCGCCAACGGAGACAAAGGAAAAGGCCGCGTTGCCGAGCTTGGCGCGGGGCTCGCTGAATCCGCCGTCGCTGACGAGGGCGACGAGCGGGGGGGCGTCGCTCTCGGGCGTGTCGAGCGTGAGGGCCTCGGCGGCGCGGAGCGCGGCGGCGAGATCGGCTGGCTGGTCGGTGGGCGTGACAGCGTCGATCATGGCGCGGAGTTGGCTGGCGGAGCCAGAGGCGGGCGAAAGGAGCACGGGTTCCTTTGCGAATGCGATCAGCGAGACACTGGCGCCGTCTTGATCGATCGCGTCGGTCGCGATGCGGATGGCGGCCTCTTTGGCCAGGTCGAAGCGGGTCGGCGATGGATCGCGGGATGTCCGTCCGGTGGGCGCGGGGCCGCCCGGCGGAGCAACGGTGTCCGGCGGGAGCGATGATGAAGCCTGCGAACTCGACGCGCCCTCTCTCGCGTTCATCGACGCGGAGCGATCGAGCAGGATGATGACTCGGCGGCTGCCGGAACTCGCGCCGGAGAGGGCGGGGCGCCCGATCGCCAGCACCAGCAGCGACGCGATGAGGAGGTGGAGCACGAGGAGCCAAGAGCGGCGGAGCCACCGCAGCGGCACGTTGGCCTGGAGGTCTTCGCTGGCGGCGTTCCAGAAGAGCGTGGTGCTGACACGCACGGGGCGGCGCCGGAGCTTCAGAAGATACAGCGCGAGCACCGCGGGCAGCGCGATCGCCCCCGCGACCAGCGCGGCGGTGGGCGCGAGCAGTGTCACGTCGCGCTCCGCAGGGGTCTGGTGGGAGTGGGCGGGCGGTAGCCGTCGGCGACGATGAACATCTCGCGCGAGACGTCGCGGCTGGAATCGGGCTTGAATCCCTTGACGCGGGGGAAGAGCGCGCGGACTTCGCGGAGGAGTTCGGGGAACTCTTCGCCCTCGAGTACCTTCATCGCCAGCGAGCCGCCGGGCGAAAGGAGCGGCGGGAGGATTTCGAGCACGCGTCGGCACAGGCGCACGGAAAGGAAGTCGTCGCCGTGCCCGGTGGTCGCGGGCGCCATGTCGCTGAGGATGACATCGAACATCGAGCCCGAGAGTTCGAGCAAGGTGGCGGGGTCGACCTTGAAGATGTCGCCCTGAACGGTCGCGGCCCCGGGCGCGATCCCCGGCCCGACGGCCTGGAGGTCCACGCCGACGACGAGCCCGCCGGCGCCGACGGCCTTGGTGGCGACCTGCATCCATGAGCCCGGCGCGCAGCCGAGGTCGAGCACGCGATCGCCGGCGCGAACGATGCGGAACTTGCTGTTGATTTCGAGAAGCTTGTACGCCGAACGGGCGACGTAGCCCTCGGCCTTGGCTTGCTTGAAATAGCGATCGTGGAGCTTGCGGGGCTGGGGCATGTCCCGCGATGGTACGCGCGCCGGGCTAGTCCTCGTCGCGGTCGGCGTCTTCGAGCTCCTCGATCCAGAGGCGTTGGATTTCCTCGAGGATCCGCTCGTTGACGGGGTGGTCAGGGTCGGGGGCAAAGCCGGGGAGTGCCTCGACCATCTTGCGGAGTTCGGTGAAGCGGACGCGGAGCGGATCGGCGCCTGCGTGGCGCTCGACGAGGGCGACCGCGATATCGTCGACATCGAGCCAGCCGAATTCGCGTGCCATGCCACGTCCTTTCCGCGATCGGGGCGTGCGCCTAGTGCGGGAGTTCCTTGACGGCGTTGCGATTCCACGCCGGGACGCGGACGACGATCGGCCCCTTGCCGCGGACATCGCACTGGCACGAGAGGCGGCTGTTGCGTTGGAGCCCCGGCGCTTCTTCGACGCGGTCTTCCTCGGCCTCGGTCGGCTCGCTCAGTTGGTCCATGCCCTTTTCGACGTAGATGTGGCAGGTGGAGCAGGCGCAGACTCCGCCGCAGGCGTGCTCGATGTTGATGCCGGCCTCGAGCGCGACCTCGAGGAGGTGGGCGCCGAGCGGCGCGTTGACGACGACCTCGGGTTCGTCCTTGCCGGTGAGGCTGTGGGGGTCCTCCATGACAAAGGTCACGGGGACGATGGGCGGGTCGTTGATGTGATCCGAGTGGCGAAGGCCCATCAGTGGCTCCGTCGTCTGTTGTCGGGGTGCGGCGGGCGAAACTCGACCGCGGGTGAGTATAGCGCCGCGTGGCGGAGCGCCCGAGGCCTTCGGGTCCTTGGTCTGGCGGGTTGGGGCGCGCGAATCGGAGGCGGTTCAAGTCTGCGATCTCCCCGTCACGATGGGCGTCCCTGGAAGGGGTGACGGAGACGTCGAAGCGAGGCGCGATCCAGACAAACAAGTCTCGAAACCCGATGCGGGCGATTAGGCCTAGGCTATGGGCTCATGAGCGTGACGCCGCAGGCCGCCCGACCGAATCTCAGCCGCGCCGGCGCGCCCGGGCAGGATGTTCTGGGCCCCGGCACGCCGCGGATCTCCGTGGTGGCGCCGGCGCACAACGAGGAAGCGAACATCGACCGCCTGGTACAGGAAGTCCATGACGCGCTGGCGCCGCGCGGAATCTCGTTTGAGTTCATCGTCGTCGACGACGGCTCGACCGATTCGACACGGGCGAAGGTCCACGCGCTGATGAACGATCGCCCGTGGCTTCGGTGCGTGGCGATGACGCGCACGCCGCCCGGCAAGGGCAACGGGCAGTCGGCGGCGTTCCACGCGGGGTTCCGCGCGACGCGGGGCGAGTATGTCGCAGTGCTGGACGCCGATTTGCAGAATGATCCGGCGGAAATCCCTGCGATGCTCGATCTGCTGCTGGCGCAGCGTGCCGACATGGTGCAGGGCGATCGCTCGCACGCGCGGAAGGACAACGCGATCCGCAAGGTCGGCTCGTGGGTCGGGCGTGTGTTCCGCAAGCTGCTCCTGGGCGACACGATCCGCGATACCGGCTGCTCGCTGCGATTGATGAAGCGGGAGATCGCGGTGCAGCTGCCGCTGGAGTTCCGCGGCATGCACCGGTTCATCCCGGTGACGGCGCGGCACCTTGGGTACACGGTGGTCGAGATGCCCGTGAAGCACAGGGCGCGGATCGCGGGGGTCCCGAAGTACGGCCTCGGGATCATGCAGCGCGCGATTCCGGGATTGATCGACTGCTTCGCGGTGCGGTACATGCGGAACCGGCGTCGGGCGGTATCGAGCGTGGAGGTCCCGCGCGACGGGGCGGGCGCGTGATGGACCGACCGCGCAAGCGATTGAAGTGGGAGCCGGGCGCCGCGATGGCGCTGGTGCTGTTCCTGGGCGCGTGGCTGGCGTTCGGGCCGTCGAGCGGGCCGAAATTTGATCTCGCGGAGGACGCGATCAAGCTGAATGTTCGCGTGGGGACGACGCGAGGCGTGCTGGAGGCCCGGGGCGTCGGCGAATCTGCGGCGGAGCCCGTGTTCTATCTGCACATGAAGGGCGCGGACACGCCGCACCGATTCGGCGGCGGCGCGGAGGTTCGCACGCTCTTCGGTTCCGAGGTCTACGACACCGTGATCGCGCAGCGGCACAACTGGGTGTTCAAGGTGCTGAACATCACGTCGTGGTGGAACGTGGTGTGGGTGGGGATCGGGCTCGTCGGGCAGGTCGCCTTTTCGGGACGCATGATCCTGCAATGGCTGAACAGCGAAAAGCACCGGCGGAGCGTGATCGGCGAATCGTTCTGGTGGTTCAGCCTGGTGGGGGCGGCCCTGCTCTTCAGCTACTTTGTGTGGCGTCAGGACCCCATCGGGATTCTGGGCCAGGCCCCGGGGATCGTGATCTACGCCCGCAACCTACGCCTGATCTACAAGCACAAACGGCGCGAATCTCGCCCGGGGGCCACCGGGGACGGGGCGGCAGACGCCCGAGAGATGTCCGATCAATCGCCAAACAAGGCGTGACAGAATCAAACGGCGCGATACGATGGGACCAGCCTCGGGGGACCGACCATGAGTATGCGCCTGCTTCTCGACAATGATGTGATCTTCACGCCGCGCGAGTCACTCGCCCTGGCCCTGAAGACGGGCGTTGAGGAGGCGGAGCGGCGCGGGCGGATCATCATCGAGGTGCACGGCGACGGCCGCCCGCTGGGCGATGACCTGCTGAGCGCGCCGCCCGACGACGCCTCGGGCATCAGCGAGCTTCGGCTCATCTCGGCGGACCCAAACCTGCTGGTCGCCGAGACGCTGATGCAGGCGGCGGATTCTCTGCGGTTGGCGCGCCAGCACCAGAGCAGCGCGTCGGACAAGTTTCTGGCGGGCGATACCGACGCGGCCCTCGACGAGGTCAAGCACGCATTCGGCGTGTGGCAGGCCGTGCGTGATGCCTTCGAGAAATCCGCGCAGGTGCTGGGCACGCAGCTCTTTGAGGCCAAGTTTGATGTGGGGAACGGCCAGACCCGCGCCGCCCGCGAAGACGTCGACGCCCTGACCGCGGCCCTGCGCGAGGTCCGCGATGCGATGGAGGCCCAGGACTGGTCGGCCCTGGCCGACGCGATGGAATACGGCCTGTCGGGCGTGGTGGATCGCTGGGAGGTCATGCTCACCGCGATCGCACGGGCCATCCGCGAAGGCCGCGTCGGAGGCTCGCGCCGCGCATGACCGGCCCGCGCTCCGCAATCTCGATCGATCGTCTCATGGACGAGGCCAGCGCGGCCCTCGCGAAGGCCGATTATTTCGGCGCGCTCGGCAAGTGCGAGCGGGGCGCGGCGATGGCGCGGCGAGCTGGTGACTTCGAGCGGCTGGGCCGCATCTGCATGCCGTGGCAGGAAGCGCGGAGGCAGATCCGCCAACTCGCGGAGGACGCGGGGATGGTCGCGGTGGTGCCGCGGGTGGATGAGTACACCGAGGGCGCGATCGCGCCGGGGTGCTACCTGTTGTGCCCGCCGGCGATCGCGATCGAAGCCCATGAGCTGCGCGACCACGCTCGCCGCAAGAAGACGCCGGTGTATGTGCTGACGCGCGAGCCGATCACCAAGGCGGGCCTGTGGCCGGTGGCGGCGATCCGCGCGGGCGGCGGGATCATGAGCCGCGCGATCCGCGTGCTGCGCCAAGCGCCGCTGGGTGAGGTTTCAACGCAGAACGGTTCGATGCGAGACGATTCCAAGAGCCTGCCGCCCATCGAGTGGTTCCTTGAAGCGGGCGAGGCGATCGGCGACGCGGCGATCGCGGCGCTGAATCCGCACGATCCGGCGGCGTGGCGTGTCGATGATCTCTTGGAAGCGATCGAGGCGATCCCCGAGCACGAGAAACTGTTCCAGACGCTGCAGGCCGCGTGCTTTGCGGCGGCGAAAGAACCGGTGCCCGACAAGCCGCGGCGCAGGCCGGTGGTGGACGATCCGGGGGGGTTCTGACTAGGTCCCCGTCTTTCTAATTGTCCAGCCAGCTTATCCAATGAGTCGGGAGCAATTCGATCAACTGGAAGCCGAGGCCTCCGATTGCAAGAAAGAGCACATTGACCGACGAGCGGACGTGACTCATTACGCCATTCTTGACCAGCCAGACGACGGCGCCCGTGAAATAAGCAATTGCGCTGAGAAGCACGAAAACCGCGATCACGACCGCAAGCGATCTGGCGATCGATTCCAACAGGTCTGGTCGGAGTTTCCCAGCCCCAGCCAGATAGCGGCGCGCCATTCGCTTGTGCAGAAAGACTGCGGCAAAGCCAGAGACGAGAAACCAGCCCGATGCAACGAGGAAGATAGCCAGCCTATGCGAGTGGCTCAGGTTGCCCACGAGATCGCCAAGACTATCGAGCATCGATCGAAAAGTATACTCGGCAGCGTTGCGCAATCCTCTGCTGCTGGATAACACCTGATGCGTTCCATGAGATCCCCAACGAGTGCAGATCGGACACGCGACGGCTCTCGATGGCCAGGAGACCTTGTCCACGAGCTGACTCGCCCGCCACGGGTGCGACGGGCCCTTCTGATCCTGCCGACGCGGACTATTGGTCCGGCATTCCCAGGAAACCGATGGAGAGGAGCGCCATCGCGGGGAAGAGCAGTGGGATCACGACCGAGCCAAGCCAGAGCCCATGCCCAGCGAGCCGCCACAGGCGAGCGCCGTGAGAGCGTGCCGAGCAATATCGAGCCGACTGCTGGGATGACCAAAACCAGTAGTAGAAAAACCACTTTGGGGAGCTCAACGTTGTAGATTCGCTCGGTCAAGATATCGAGCACCGTGCACAGGAGCGGCGAGAGCATCAGGGCAAACCAGATCAGCCAACCGCGATGAGGGCGGACCATCTGAGCGAGCGACGTCGCTTGAGTCGGCGCGGCATTAGAAGACTGTGCCTGTGCGGTGGACACGGGATTCTCAATCGCGATAGCGAGAGTTGCGTTCGTTCTGATCGCCGACGAACAGGCCGCCGATGCCGCCAATGATGGCGCCGATGGCGGCGCCTTCACCCATGTTGCCAGACATGGCGCCGATGCCCATGCCGCCCAGCGCGCCCAGAGCGGCACCGGAAAGGCCGCCTTCGAGCGCGTTGTTGCACCCGGCGGTGAGCATGAGCGAGCCGAGCGTCGCGGCGACCAGCACGCGACGGCCCGCGATCCGCGACCCCAGCGAACCGGCCTTCATCCCACGATTCACGACGCACGACATGGCTTTCACTCCTTCACCAGCGGGGCTTGGCCGAACACTGGCCCGTGCCCCATCGGCCTTTGCCCCAGATGTCTTCGACATTGTACCGGCCTCGTTGCACAAAGTTTAGATGCCACTAACCTGGGAAAGTTCCGGCTGCGGGGCCTGTGGTGGTACGTCGAGGATATGGGGCGGTACGTTTGGGTTTGATTTGCATCCGCGAATCTTTATGCGGAAAAGAGCCAACACAATCGGGCGGGAACGCAGTCATCGAATTCCGGATGTTTTTTGCACGGAGCGTCCGCGCGCGGCGGTTTCCCGGCCCGGTGTGTCTCAATTCCAACTGCAGCCCTTGGGCCAATCCTGGGGGCGTTGCTTGGCGGCACGTCGGATGAGGTCTTCCAGGCCGTGCAGCTCGCGCTCGATCAGATCGGCGCGGCGTTTGAGGCTCTCCTCGGAGAGCAGTTTGTAGCGGAGCGTGTGGTCGGTCAGGATTGTGAACGAGATGACTTCAAGCAGGGCGGCGGTGGGGATCTCGGGATTCCGCAGGAAGTCGAGCATCGGCTTGGCGACGCGCATCTGGGCGAGGGGCCCCTCGGCGAGTGATTCGCTGAGGCGGCGGCGGAGGTCGGCGAGGTCCTCGGTTTCCTTCGTTTCCAGCCCGAACGGTTCGAGCATCGCCGCGCGATACAAGCGGTCCTCGCTGGCGGGGAGTTCCTTGACGATCCTTGCGCGGCAGACGCCCTGCAGCAGGATGTTGTACCGCCCGTCGTCGAGCTTTTCGTGCTCGACGAGCTGGCCGACGCACACGGCGGGCTTGAGCGGCGGCCGCCCGTGGTATTGCTCCTTCCACTTGGGCCCCGCGAACACCGCCATGGCGATCTGGCCGGAGGAATCAAGGGCCGCGTCGATCATCTGGCGGTAGCGAGGCTCAAAGATGTGAAAGGGCGCGATCTGCTGGGGGAGCAGCGTGACCGAATCGAGCGGGAAGAGCGGCATCGGTCGCCCGAAGTTGACCTGGATGGATGATTCGCTGGTCACGGGCTTTGGCTCCATGCGACGCGGAGAAGTATTCGCGGGCGGGCAGGCCGCGGATGCTGGAGCGATTCCGATGGGCGGCCTAGCCCAAGGGATCGGGGCGGTAGAGCTTGGTCTCCAGGGCCCACTGCTTCTCGGTGAAGTTGCCGCCCAGGTCAAAGCCGCCGGCGCGATCGGGGCGGGCGGCGGCCAAGGCCATGGTGGTCTTGGCGTCGAGGTTGTCGAGGATGGAAACGAGAATCGCCTCGGGCGTGGCGGGGAGCTTGGCGGCGCCGAACTCCAGCTCGCCGTGGTGCGACACGATGATGTGCTGGAGGACCATGATGGCGCCGGGGGGCAGGCGCTGGCCGGATTCGCGCATCACCTGCTGGGCCTTGTCGTGGAGCATGATCGCGCCCTCGACGATGTGCCCGATGAGCTCGCCGCGGTCGGTGTAGGAGAACGCGCGGTCGTAGGCCAGCTCGCGCGTCTTGCCCAGGTCGTGCAGGAAGAGGCCCATCACGACCAGGTCGCGGTTGATCTTGGGGTAGAGGGGACAAACCCGATCGGCGAGCTTGACGAGCGAGAGGGTGTGTTCGAGCAGGCCGCCGAGGTAGGCGTGGTGCATGCTCTTGGCGGCGGGGCACTGTCGGAAGGCGTCCATGAGGAATTCGTCGTCGAGGTAGGCCTTGGCGAGCGCCTTCATCGCGGGATGGGCGATGGTGTTCATGAGCTCGAGCAGTTCGGCGAACATCTCCGCGCTCGGTCGCTTGGAGCACGGGAGCAGGTCGCGCATCTGATCGGGCGTGGGCTCGATCGGGTCGATGGTGTGGATGATGAACTGAAGCTCGCCCTGGTAGGGCTGGGTCTCGCCCTCGACCCAGACAAAGCCGTCGGTGGGGAGGCGCCGGAAGGTGGCCTCGTCGATCGACCACATGCGCCCTGGCATCTCGCCGGTCTTGTCTCCCAGGAGGCAGCGGAGGTAGGGCTTGTCGTTGCGGGTCTTGCCGAGCTGGGCATTGGCGATCGAGAACGCGCCGGCGACGCGTTCCACGCCGCCGAGTTCGGCGATGAACTTTCGCCCCAGCGCCGGGGTGCTCGTGCTCTTGGGATTGGCGGGCGCACCAGTGGACATCGACATGGATCTTCCTTCCCTCGGCGCCGGAGCGTCCGGCGCGAACTTCGTGAACGCCAAATGATAGCTGAACATCCCGCGCGGCGCGAGGGCGATGGGGACGAAAGCGGATCGATCGTCCCTGCCGGCGCGGGACTTCGGGACGCGGCTCGCTTCCACGACGTCGTGCTCGGATGGAAGAGCGGGCAAGGACGCGACGCACACGAAGACTACTCGCCGCCCGTGAGCGCCTTCATCGCCTCCGCGGCGTCGCCCTCCAGCACCGGGCGCGACCGCAACCGATCGACGGCCTCGCGCCGCTTGCCGGTGCGGGCCAGGAGCATCGACGCCAGTGCGTCGTGGTCCGTGTACCGCAGCCAATACGCCTCGGTCTGCCAGCGCTTCGGACCGGCAAAGACCAGTTCGGCCGCCTCGTCGAACCGTTCCTTCTCGATCGCACGCATGGCCGCGGCCAGCGCCAGTCGACCGATGCGCCGGTAGAAGATCTCGAACTCCCCGCCGTCGGCTAGCTCGCCGTCCAGCAGCACCAGGGCGTCGAGCACCGCGCCGGCGAAGGGTGTCGCGTCTTCGCCGGCCGCCAGCTTGTCGTGCGCCAGAGTCAGCACCTCGTCGGAGGAGAGTTTGCCCCGGTGGATCAGCCCCGCGATGCTCGCCGCCGCCGCGGAGCGGTTGGTGCCCGACTGGGCCACGACGCCGGCCAGCAGGCGTGGCTTCTGATCGCAGGCGGGGATCGGCGAGATCAGAATCGCAAGGGCGACGAGCGCGATCGCACGCGGGAGAGATGGCCAACGGCCGAGGAACCTCGATCGCCCGAGGAATCTCGCGCCGCTCGTTCCCGGCGAGCAATCGAGACATGGCCCGGTGGTGTCCGAGTGGCGCGGCATGGAAGGATCGTACCGGTACCTCGGCGATCGGTTGCGGCGCGAGCCGCCTTACCCCGGGTCGATATCGATCTGGAGACGATCGCCGGGCGCGGCGTGGAACAGCTCGGCGAGCAGGGCCTCGACGACCTGCGCGACTTGTGCCACGTCGGCGTCCGGCACGAGGTACAACCCCTCTTTCCGCTCGACGAGCCCCAGCGACGCCACGAAGAGCTCGGGCGCTCGCCGCAGCAGGGTGTTGATCTCCGGCTCTTGCTCGCCCCCCACCTGGATCATCGGCGGATCGTCGTCGCCCTTGTGATCGACGAGCGTGACGCTCACCCAACCGCCGGGCCAGTGCTCGCGTTGGCGCGAGATCATCGCGGCGATCGCCGCGCCGGCCGACGAGAACTCGGGGGAAGGAAAAACGCCGGTGCGGGATGGCTTTCCCGCGCCGGCGTTTCCGAAGAGCTTGCTGAAGAGGCCCATGTCCGGTCAGACGCCCTCGCGCCCGTCAGGTTCACTTGGCGGGCGGGGGAGTCGCGGGCTTGTCCGCAGGTTTTTCCGGTGCCTTGGGTGTCGCGTTGAAGCCCGTGATCTTGAGGGCTTCCAGCTCGCCCTGGCGGGCAATGTCGATCGCCTCGCCCAGGATTCGCGCCGATTCCTGCGGGGCGTGGAAGCCCATGGAGTTCTCGGCCGCGATGAAGTCAAGCCGCCACTGCGACTGCCGCTGCAGTTCGCGGGCCTTCTTGAGCGTCTCGTCGCTCGCCCCGGTGGCCTTGGCGGCCTGGAGGGCGTTGATCAGCGCGACAACCGCCTCTTCGGCGCGCCCCATCAGCTTCGCGGTGCGGTCCTGGATCGTCTCGACGCGAGACTTGATCTCGTCCTCGGAATAGTGGTGGCAGGTCTGGCACGCGCGGGCCGTGTTCAGCATCGGGCTGCGCACATGGTGGTCGCTGATCTTGACCGCGCCCTCGCGCTGGTAGGGCATGTGGCAGTCGGCGCAGGCCACGCCGCTCCGGGCGTGGATGCCCTGGCTCCAGAGCTCGAACTCGGGGTGCTGGGCCTTGAGCGCCGGCGCGCCCGTTTCCGCGTGGGCCCAGTCCTTCCAGCCGACCTCGTTGTAGTAAGCCTCGATCTGCTCGGCCTTCAGGCCCCTGTGCCAGGGGAAGGTCACGACTTTTCCGTCGCCCTTGAAGTAGTACTCGACGTGGCACTGGGCGCAGATCATGCTGCGCATTTCCTGGCGTGTCGCCTCCGCGTTGGGGTCGTACGCGTTCTTGCGGTCGCCCTTGCGCCAGCGCTCGACGCTCGGCAGGTGGGGCACGGGGTCCTCGCTCTTGGCCAGGGCCGCGATCCCGTTCGTGAAACCCGGGCGCGAGATGCGGAGCTGCATGGTCTGCGGATCGTGGCAGTCAACGCAGGCGACCGGGTGCGCGACCAGCTTGGTCGCGTCGTTGTAGGGCATGGCGCACAACGCCTCGAATCCCTTGTTGAGCTGCTCCTGTCCGGCGGGCGAGGTGAGGGCGTCATCGAGCGTCCCCGTCGCTCCCTTCTCGATCCCCGCCTTGCGATACGCGTTGACGGCCGACGCGTGGCAGTGCAGGCACGCGCCAGGCTGGGCCTTCTTGGTCACACGCTCGGTCTCGCGCTGGTCGCTGAGCATGTAGGCGTGCCCGCGCTCCTCTCGATAGTCGATCGAGAACGCGTAGCCCTTGAAGATCTGTCGCCAGCGCGGGTCCTGGTCGAGTTTCTGGAAGGCCTCGCTCCCGCCGTATTTGGTCCGGTCGATGTCAACGGTTCGCTTGTACGAATCGTACTGGCGCGGGAAGTTCTTTCCCCACTCCGCCGGGTCGGCGGTGGACTCCGCGATGTTGGTGACGCGGAACACGGTTTCTTTCGCTTCGGTCTTTCGCTCGCGGATGTTCTGCATGAGCATCATGAGCCCGACGGTGGCGCCGGCGGTGATGACGACAAGCACCCAGGAGAGCCCGGAGCCGCGTTTGGTTGTCTGATCGCTGGTGGACATGGATGAGTCTCCGTGAATCGTTCAGCGGGTCGGGCCGTGCCCGACGTGGGAATGGCAATGGACGCAGTTGAGGTCGCCGATCATCATGGCGTGCTGCGAGCCGCGTGAGATCGAGACGTCCGAGACGAAGTCGGAGTGGCACGCGACGCAGTTGGCCTGGACGACCTCCAGGCTCTGCGTGGAGATGCGGATCGGCTCGTGGAAATCCTGGAGCGTGAAGCCCTTGCTGTGCCGCCAGCCGTGCTCGGCCTTGGTCGCGTACTTTCCGACCACGTCCCGGGGGACATGGCAGTCGTTGCACGTCGCGGCCGCATGGTGGGAGCCCTTCTGCCAGCCGTCGTATTGGTCGCGCATCACATGGCAGTTCACGCACGCCTTGGGATCGTTCGACAGGTACGACGTCCCCTCGGCGTAGCGGAACGTGTAGCCGCCAAGTCCCAGAAAAACGCCCAGCACGACCGAGAGGGCCAAGCCTGCGATGGAAACGGCTGCGGTGGTCTTCATAGGAGAATTTCCGCTCTGTTTATCCACTATACCCCGCTCATCGGACAAGGCAAGCCGCCCCTTGAAGCGAACCTCCCACCTTGACCCCTCGCGGAACATCGACCCGATCCAATCCGCGCGATCAGAATCCGCGTCCGTCTACCACCACCCGCGGTTGGGGTCCGGCGCCGCAGCCGACGGCTCGTACCAGCTCTCGATCTCGCGCGGGAAGCTGAAAAACTTCACGTGGGAGTCGCCGAACAGCACGTTGTACTGGCGGATGGCGCGGATGTTGTGCCACAGGTTCTGCGGCTGGGAGAGCGCCCGATTCCCGTGCCAGACCCACTCGGCCATCACCAGTTTGAGCGACAGCGGCCCGCGAGGATCGCTCTCCCGCAGCGGCCTGGAGCCGACGTTGTCCGACGTCGCGTGCGCCGTCGCGAAATTGTCGCTCCGCCAATGAACCAGGTAGCTCGTGCCGTACGCCTCGAAGCAGTTGGGCACGTTGTTCTGCAGGACGTCCCCGCGATCGTCGGGGCATCGCGCCACCATCGGCGAATCGAGGTACCGGTTCAGCGGCCTGATCTTCAGCGGCTTTCCCGCCGACGTGGTTTCGTTCTCCCACCCCGTCCCCGGCGATTCGTCGTAGGTATTCCGCGTGCCGTGCTTGCCGACGACGTTTCCCCAATTGCTGTGAACGGGGAAGACGCCCTTGAAGTCATTGAGATACCCCTGGAGCGCGACGCCGATCCCGTGGAGGTTCGAGCCGCACGAGGTTCGCTTGGAGATGATCCGCCCGCGGGCCAGGGCCGGGAGCAGGATCGCGATCAGGATCGCGATGATGGAGATCGCGACCAGCAGTTCGATGAGCGTGAAGGCACGATGCACGCCGCGAGAAGGGGTGCCTCGTGCGCTGCGAGATGGGCCCACACGGGTATTCAACTTCGCGAGAATCCTACCAGAAAGCCCGGGCAATCGCCCGAACGTGCAAGCCGCCGGCTGCTGCCGAGGGCGCCGCGGCGTGTTTCTTGATGGCATCGCCGTTCGATCGCAACCCGGGTATGCTCTCGCCGATATACTCGCTGATGGCCGCACGCCAGCGGTCACTATTGAGGATTTTATGAAGCGCGGACTCGTCTCCATGCGTGCGCTCCCCGTCGCTTTCGTGCTTGCCGCGGGTGCCCTGGCCTCGTGCAGCTCTCCGGAACAGGCAAGGCCGCAGACGATCCGCGGCGTCGCGCCCGTCGAGCCGCCCAAGCTGATCGACGCCACACCCCGCGACTATCCCGGCCTGCACAACGTGGTCGCGTATCACGATGGTTTCTATTCGGGGAGTGTCCCCGAGGGCGACGCGGGCTTCGACGCGGTGGCCGGCATGGGCGTCAAGACCATCATCAGCGTTGACGGCGCCGCGCCCGAAGTCGAATACGCCACTGCCCGCGGCATTCGCTACATCCACCTGCCCATCGGATACAACGGCTTCGACGAACAGCGAAAACTCGAGATCACCCGCGCCACCCGCGATGCGATGATCAAGGGCCCCGTGTACATCCACTGCCATCACGGCAAGCACCGCAGCGCCGGGGCCGCCGCCGCCGCCGCGGTCGGGCTCGGCTGGATGACGCCCGAGGACGGCGTCGCGCGCATGAAGGTGTCGGGCACCGCGCCGAGCTACAAGGGTCTCTACGCGTGCGTGGCGGCCTCGACGCTGGTGGGGGCGGACGTGATCGACAGCGTCCCGCCCAACTTCCCCGAGGCCGCCGCGCCCAAGGGGTTCGTCAAGGCGATGGTGGAGCTCGACGAAATCAACGAGCACCTGAAGTTGATCGAGAAGGCCGGCTGGCAGGCCCCAAAGGAGCATCCCGATCTGGTCCCTGTCGCTGAGGCCGGCCGCATGGCGGACATGCTCCGCGTGCTCGCGGGGGGCGATCGCGCCTCGTCCAAGCCCGCTGACTTCGCCCGGGCGCTCAGAGACAACGCGGAACTTGCCCAGCAACTCGAGGACGCGCTCCTTGCCGGGGAGAATGACGGCGTGACGCTTTCGGGGAAGTTCAAGGCCGTTGGAGCGTCGTGCAAGGACTGTCACACGAAGTTCCGCGATTAGACAGGCGATCGGCCGTTCAGGCCTTGTGTCAGCAGCGATCGTCATTGTGGGCCCCGCTTCACGGAGGAAGTGCCCCGTTTCGCGTCCGCGCTCCGCCGAAGAAACGCCCGGCACTACCATCGATCACCGGAGCACGCCATGCGCATCGTGACCCCACTCGGCGACTTCGCGCTCGACGACTCCTCGCGCGGGCTGCCGCTCGTCCTGCTCCACGGCTTTCCGCTCGACCGCTCGATGTGGCGGCCGATCACGCCGCTCATCCGCGACGGCTGGCGCGTCATCGCGCCCGACCTCCTTGGCCTTGGCGAGAGCGCGGTACGCCCGGCCGCGTCCATCGCCGAGATCACCGACTCCGTCTTCGCGGTACTGGATGCCATCGGCGTTCACGATCGCGTGGTCCTGGGCGGGCTCTCGATGGGCGGCATCGTGTGCTTCGAGGCGTGGCGTCGATATTCGAGCCGCATCGCGGCCCTGCTCCTCATCGACACACGCCCCAACGCCGAAACGCCCGAGGGCCGCGCTTCGCGCTACGAGTCCGCGGCGCACATCGAACGCGAAGGCCCGAGGATCGTGGCCGACTCGATGCGTGGGCGGCTGTTTGCGCCGTCGACGTCGTCGGCCGTTCAGGAGGAGTGGTTTGCACGCATCGGCGTGCAGCCCCGCGTCGGCGCCGCCGCGTGCGCGCGGGCACTGGGCGATCGCGCCGATTCGTGGACGACGCTGGAGACCATCAACGTCCCGACGTTGGTCGTGGTGGGGGATCAGGACGTGATCACGCCCCCGGCGCTGGCGAACGAGATGCACGCGAAGATCAGGGGCTCGCAACTGGCCGTGATCAAAGACGCCGGGCACATGCCTCCCGTTGAACAGCCGGGGTCCACCGCGAGCGCGATCAACGATTTCCTGGCGGGACTGGGCGAGTAACGCCGGCCAATGATCGCGGCGCAGCGATTCCGTCGACGCGCGGGCCGCACTCTTCGGATTCGGTCTGAACTCCGGGCGTCGTGGGTGGCCCGCGGGTATCCGGCGCCCTTCACGAGATTCCGATCCCCGTTCCATCTTCGCCCGACATTCAAGCACAACCCGTATTAATTGTTCGCGGGCTGCGATGCGGGCGTCGGCGCGATCGCCGGCATGTTCTCCAGCAGAAACTCGCTCGCATCCTTGAGAGTCCGCGTCATCTCGGGCATCTTGAAGCCGTGCCCCTCGTTGGCGATGATCTCCGCCCGCCCGTTCACGCCGACCTTTGTCATCGCGTCGAGCATTCCATATGCCTGCGTGTGCGGCACGAGCGGGTCCCTGGTCCCAAAGAACAGCAAGATCGGCGAATCGTCCTTCGTGACGTAGGTCACGGGCGAGGCCTTCATGGCGCGCTCGAGCTTCGACACGCCGTCGATAACGTCGTCCGCGCCGACGAGCCCGTTCAGGATTTGCGTCGTGGTGGGGGGGAAGTCCTTGCTCGAAAGATCGGTCGGCCCGAAGAACGACACCGCTGCACGCACGCGACCCGATAGCGCCGAATCCGCGGCCTTCATGCCCAGCCCGTCGTTCTCGCCGCCCACCGCGAGCAGCATCGCCAGGTGCGCGCCGGCCGAGAACCCGATCGCGCCGATGCGATCAGGATCGATGCCGTATT
>JAEUJA010000334.1 GCA_016793195.1 Phycisphaerae bacterium | reverse complement strand
AGCATGAACGCGTCGCGCGTCCGCTCGTAAATCTCCCACCCCAGCGCCGTCGTCACCATCGACAACGCCACCGCCGAAAAAACGTAGCCCGAGGCGTACAGAACATAGTTCCGCTCGCGCAGGGCGGCATAGGGATCGTGGCGCTCGGCGTCCCGGTGCATTCGTGGCCAAGACTAGGCACGCTCCGCCGCGCGGTGTCGCACGCATCGCCCGCCACAACCACGCCTCAAGCCTCGCGTCTCACGCTGCTCTGTTGAAATCCGCTCCTTCAGCCCGGAGGGCTGACCGCCAGTAGCCGGGGGTTGAGCGAGTCAGCGAGCGAAAACCCCCGGAATGCACGCGCCATGGTCATGGCACCCCGAAGAGGTGCTCGTGCTCCCGACCGAATTCAGCAGAGCCTCCTCATGTCTCACGCCCCGCGATCGTCCTGGTACCGATCGCGCACACGCTTCTTGATCGACGAAAGCGAAGAAGGCTCCGACCCGCCCGACGCCTCGCGCGACGCCTCCCGCACGATCGGCGCCGACGAGTCGGAGAGCGCCACGCCCGAATCCTTGCCCGGCGACCGCGCGCCATCTTGTCCCTCCGGGGACTTCGGGCCCGCGCTCGACGTCTCACCCCCCACGCCCGATCCGCCCGCGCCGCCCGTACTCGATCCGGCGGCACCAGCGCCACCGCGAATCTGCTGCAGGCGATCCGCCAATCTCCGATCTCGCGCCGCCCGCGCCAGCTCCGCCGCGTCATCGGCCCCGAACGTCGGCGCCGCGCTCTCCGGCGCGATCACCGGCCGCCTGATCCCCGTCAGCGTCCGCGCCGCCGCCACGCCGCGATCCGCCGTCTCCTCCCGCGCCCGCCGCGCCACGCCCGCGCCGAACTCGCGGCTCACGAACCGGTCCCACGCGATCCGCCGCGTCGCGATGTCCAGCACCAGCACCACCAGCGCCCACGCCAGCAGCACGGGCCGCAGCGGCGTGAGCGCCTCCTGCGCCGGGATTCCCTCGCGATCAAACAGCGTCGGCGCGGCGTCGTCCAAGTTCAGCACCCGCCCGCCGGTCTCGCGCGCGATCGACTCCAGCAGCGCCCGGTCGCTCCGAAGCTGGCGCGACTCGATCCCCGACGAGGCCGTCGCCCCCGCGAACACCGGCGCGATCGGCGCGCTCCCCGCCACGCCCTTGGGCTTGAAGACCGCGACATAGGCCCCCGGGCGATCGATCCCGCCGACGCGCCCCTCGTACCGCCCCGGGCCCGTCTGCGACAGGCGCGTCTCGATCGGGTCCGCGTCGCTCGGATAGATCGTCGCGGGGATGGAGAGATCGTCGATGGGCCGGCCGTCCTTGTCGCGCGCCTCGACCGAGAGCACCAGCGCCCCCGCGTCGTGCACGGCGCTCGCGCGATAGTCCCGCCCCGTGTCCGGGCGCGAAAGCCTCCGCGCCAGGTTCGACCAGAACGTCGCGTACACCGGCGAGTCGATCCACGCCGACGCCCACTTGTGCGCGTCCGACGTGAACACCGCCACCTGCCCGAGTTCATACGTCCAGTGCGCCAGCACCGGCTCGCCCTCCGGCGTCGCCAGCACGTTCGAGATCGTCGGTTCGCTCCGAAACTGCGACAGCGACAAACCCCCCAGCATCGGCAACACCGAGACCCCCTGCAACAGCGGCGAACTCGAAGGCAACACCACCGGCGCGAACGCAACCTCGCGGATCATCGGCGTCCGCACGATCCGCACCGTCTTCAGAAACACCCGCGGCAAGAGATTCGGGTTCGACACCGCGTAGTACGACCCCTTCCCGATCTCCGCCATCTTCTCCATGCCCTCAAGGTCCGCGCGATCCCCCACCGCGATCGCCGAAACCTTGATCCCCGCCGCCGCCATCCGCGACGCCACCGCCGGCACCTCATCAGCGTTCTGCGAGCGCCCGTCGGAGAGCACGATCACGTGCTTGACCTTGGCCTTCACGCCCGCCATCTGCCGCTCGGCCTCTTCCAGCGCCGGCACCACGTTCGTCCCGCCCCCCGCGTTGATCGAGCGGATCGCCTCCTGCGTCGTGGCGGGCTCGGCATTCGCACCGAGCGGCACCAGCACGTCCGCGTCCGAGTTGAACACGATCACGCCCACCAAATCCTGGCGATCGAGCACGCGCACCGCCAGCGCCGCCGATTCATTGGCGATGTCCTGCTGGCTCCGCGCCGAGCCCATCACGCTCCGTCCCATCGAGCCCGAGTTGTCGAGCACGAAGATCACCGCCGTCTCGGGCGTGATCAGCTTGTCGGGCAGTTCGAGCTTCACCGGAAGCAAGGGCTCGATCGGCGTGCCGCGCCATCCCCCAGACGCCAGGCTCTCGGGCCCCCCGATCATCACCAGCCCCGCGCCGAGGTCCGCGACGTTCGCCGCCAGCAGCGTCTGCGTCCCCGGCGGCACCGCGTCCGAGGGCACGTTCTGCAGGATCACGATGTCGAACGCCTGCAGCGCCAAGAGATCAGGCGGGATTCCCGTCGGCGGCACGACCGTGACATCCAGCCCCGACGCGCGCAGCGTCTCCGCCAGGATCGCGCCCGGGCCCGTCGGATCAGCGTCGCTCACGCCGTCCACCAGCAGCACCGAGCCGCGCCCCGGCGTGATCGTGAACGCGTCGCCCGAGTTGTTGTCGCTCAGCGTGTCGCCCGACTCCGCCTCGAACACCGCGCGAAACTTGTGGACGCGATCGGCGCTCGCCGGCACCTCGATCACCTCCACCCGCCGCCCAGGCAAGAGCGAGAGCCGACGCCCGTCGCCCTCGCCCGCAGGATCGATATCGATCACCCGGTCTCCGTCCATCAGTCGCAGCGTGCCTCGCGCCGCGTCCGTCGCGTTCAGCACCACCCGCACCGTGATCGGCGCGCCCGACGGCGCCCGCGCCGGGGCATCGACCGATTCCACCAGCACCTCGTTGCGGATGTCGTACTCAACCGGAACCACGTCGACACGCACCCGCGCCCGCTCACCCTCGCGCCCCGTCGATCGCGCCAGTTCCGCCGCGTCGCGCCGCGCGTTGCCCGTGGTCTGATTGCCGTCGGAGATCAGCACGAGCCTCCCCGCCGCGCTCGGCGGGATCAGCGACGCCGCGAAGCGCAGCGCCCCGGCGATATCAGTTCCCTCGCTCATGCGCACGTCGAGCGAGCGCCCCGAAACATCCAGCGTGGAGGGCGACGCGATCACGATCGACGAGCCGTCGAACGCGACCACGCCCAGAAGATCATCCGCGCCGCGCTGCTTCACGCCCGCGCTCAGGAACGCCCGGGCCCGCTCGAGCGCCGGCAACGCCTCGCCCGGACGCAGCCGCCGCACCGACTCCGACACATCAATCACCGCGATCGTCGCCAGATCGTTCGTCACCCGCACGCTCGCGGCCCCCGCCAGCGCCAGCGCGAGCAGCCCGATCAGCAGCGTGCGAAAAACGATCGCCGAAACACGCCGCAGCCCGCTCATCGCCGCGAAATACGCCAGCGCGACCAGCGCCGACGGGATCGCCAAGAGCCCCAGCCACAGCCAGATCGTGTCGTCGAACCGGATGGACACGCGAAACAGTAGACGCGCCGTGTTGCGTGCCCTCGTTCTTGGTGGCACCGCTCTCCAGAGCGGTGCGACGCCCGTCCGTCGCGCGCGAAAGCTCGCGACGCTGATTGCCACGCCGTTCCCCGCCCGCGTGCCACCGATGTCCGCTTTGCGACATCGGTGCCCAATGTTTCGAAACTCCGCCGACCGAACCCTTCATCCTCGCGGCTTCGGCGCACCCTCACGCGGCAGGACGAGATCCGACCCCGCCCGCCGCTCGTATCATCGCCCATGACCAACGCCCCGCTCGCGCCCTCCCCCGCGTCACGCCGCAAGAAGCTCGTGCTCCTCACGATCTTCCTCTCACTCCCCTTCTTCCTCGTCTCCGGCATGCTCTGGTACGCCTTCGAGAACCCCGCGAGCACGCGCCCCGTCATCAACCAACGCGGCCTGGCCGAGACCGCACCCGTCCAAGACTCCGCCCGCTTCGTCCCCGCCGAATCCCTCGCCCAGGGAGTCATCCTCGTCGTTGACGATCGCACCGCCGCGGCCTCCGACGAATCGCCCATCTACCTCGCCAGCACCATGAACGCCTGGAACCCCGCCGACCCCGCCATGAAATTCTCCCGCGACTCCGACGGCCGCTGGACCCTCGCCCTCCCACGCCCCTTCGACGGCAAAGCCATCCAGTTCCGCTTCACCCGCGGCACGCGCGACACCGAAGAAGCCAACGACGACGCCAGCACCCCGCCGCCGCGCACACTCCCCAGCGTCGACGTCTCCAAGCTCCGCCCCGGCGAGCCGCCACGCATCGAGCTGGTTGTCCACGCCTGGGCCGATCAGAAGAAATAGCCACGCGCCCGAACGCCGCGCGTTCGCCGACCACATCACTTTCCAACCACTCCGCCACTCCGCAGCTTCTCCCTTTTTCCTCTTCCCATACACTCCCCACATGCTCACCCGCGGCGAAATCCCCGCCATCGTCTTCGACGACGCGCTCGCCCAGCTCGGCACGCTCGTCCACACCCGCCCCGCCTTCGACATCCGCACCGGCGCGCTCACCAACCTCCAGCGCCTCGCGTCGCTCCTAAATCTCCGCGTCGTCGCGCTCCGCACGCCCGACCCGCTCGCGCCCACCACCGCCGAGCGCTACGCCAAGGGCCAGCACACCATCCCCGTCAACGCGCCGTTCACCCCGCCCGGCGCGCCCGCAAGCCCGTGCGACACGATCCTCCTCATCAACGGCCGGTGCGTGCTCCCGCCCGTCGTCAACGCCGAATCGCTCGACTCCGAATCACTCGCCTCGCTCCCCGCGAGCACCGCCATCACCGACGATGTCGGCACCATCCTCGCCTGCCGCGTCGACCCCCGCGCCGCCGCCGCCTTCCTCTCCGGCGCGCCCCTCCGGCCCGCGGCCACCATCCGCGCCGCCAGGTCCTTCACGCTCGATCGCCCCTGGAGCGTCCGCGCCCACCGCGACGCCGCACTCGCCGTCGATCTCCGCCTGCTCATCGAACGCCTCGAAGATGGCGGAAACTTTCAGGGCGCGATCACCTTCGGCCGCTCCCGCCTTCGCATCCATCCCTCCGCCAAGGTCTATCCCGGCGCGATCCTCGACCTCGAGCACGGCCCCATCGTCATCGACCAGCACGCCGTCGTACGACCCGGCGCCATCGTCATCGGCCCGGTCTACATCGGCGCTCACACCACCATCAACGAGCACGCCACCATCCGCGCTCAAACCTCCATCGGCCCGTGGTGCAAGGTCGGCGGCGAAGTCGCCGGCACCATCTTCCAGGCCTTCTCTAACAAAGGCCACGACGGCTACCTCGGCGACTCCTACCTCGGCGAGTGGGTCAACCTCGGCGCCGCGACCAACAACTCCAACCTCCTCAACACGTATGGCGAGATCATCGCCAAGGCCACGCCGACTTCGTCAAACGAGCGAACGGGCCAGCAGTTCCTGGGCTGCGTGCTGGGCGACCACGTGAAGACGGCGATCGGCACCCGCATCATGACCGGCTCGATCGTGGGGACCGGAACGATGTGGGCCGCCACCGAGCCCGTGAGCGGGTGCGTCGACGCGTTCCAGTGGCGGACCGACGCCGGCGCCCGCGCGTACCGCTTCGAGAAGTTCATGGAAGTCGCGCGGGCGATGATGTCCCGCCGGGCCGTCACCCCCAGCGAGGCGTACATGGAATTGCTCAAGGACCTCTCTTCACCACGGAGCGACACGGAGGGGCACGGAGGGAAGAAGTGAGGAGGACTCCGTGGGAGAATTGATTCACGAGGAAGTCTCCGCGCGGGTCATCGCGGCCGCGGTCGAGGTGCCTCAGCAGCTCGGGCCGGGTCTGCTCGAATCCGCGTACGAATCATGCCTTGCGCATGAATTGGTCGCTCGTGGTGCCGTGGTGCGTCGGCAGGTCGAGCTTCCCATCATGTACAAAGGGACCCGCGTCGACGCCGGCTTTCGGATTGATCTGCTCGTTGATGACGCCGTGATCGTGGAATTGAAGGCGGTCGAAGCTCTCGCTGCGATTCACGAGGCCCAGCTCTTGACGTATCTTCGCCTCAGCGGCCGCCGCGTCGGGTTGCTTTTCAATTTCAACTCCCGCCGAATCATGGAGCAGTTCCGCCGTTTGGTAGTCTGACCTGATCTGATTCTGCTTCCTGTCCTTACCCACGGCTTTCCTCCCCGTGTCCCTCCGTGTCCCACCGTGTCCCTCCGTGGTGAATTGTCCTCCGGGAGGTCGCGTACATGAACCGTTCGATGGCCAAGATGTACGCCGTAGTACGAGTTACCCGTCGCGACGATATCTCAGTCGAGAAGGCAGACTGGTACATCAAGGTGGTCAAGGTCTATCGGCGGATGACCGACGCGGACGCCGAGGCAATCCGCCTCAACGACCTGAACGGCGCCCACGAGTTCTACTTTGTCAGCAAGGCAAACGCCCCCGACTTCACCTTTGATGCGGCGATCGACTCGAATGACTAACGTGTCGCACGATTGCACGTCCGCGGCCTTTGTTCTAGCCACAGTTTCTTCTCCGTGCCCCTCCGTGCCCCTCCGTGTCCCTCCGTGTTGAAACTCTTCGAGCATCCCATGCCGACCCTCTACCTCATCGACGGCTACGCCCAGTTCTTTCGCGCCTACCACGCGATCCGAACCCCCATGACCAGCCCCGTCACCAAAGAGCCCACCAACATGACCTTCGGGTTCATCGGCATGCTCCTCAAGCTCCTCCGCGGCGAGGGCAAGGTCGGCGGAAAGCCCGCCTATCTCGCGCTCGTGCTCGATGTCTCCGGCGATCGCGGCACGTTCCGCTCGCAGCTCTACCCCGAGTACAAGGCCCATCGCCCGCCGCCGCCCGAGAACCTGCGCCCCCAGGTCGACCGGTGCCTGGCGATCCTCCGCGAGATCGGCGTGCCCATCCTGGGCTCCGAGGGCTTCGAGGCCGACGACGTCATCGCGACGCTCGTCAAGAAGCTCAAGCCCGCGCACCCCGACCTCACCATCCGCATCATCTCCAAGGACAAGGACCTCAAGCAGCTGCTGGCCGACGGCGTGGAAATGTTCGACATCCACACCGACAGCGTGATCGACACCAAATCACTCATGGAGTCCAGCGGCCTGCGCCCCGATCAGATCGTCGACATGCTCGCGCTCATGGGCGACACGGTCGACAACGTGCCCGGCGTCGAGGGTGTGGGCGAGAAGACCTCGGCCGAGCTCATCAAGACCTGGGGCACGCTCGACAACCTGCTCGCCAACGCCGACAAGATCACCGGCAAACGCGGCGAAAAGATCCGCGCCTCGCGCGACCTGCTCGCGCTCTCGCGGAAGCTCGTCACGCTCGACGCCGACGCGCCCCTGGAATCACGCGAAGGCCTCCCCCTCGACCAGGCCGACACGGCACAACTTCACCTTGACAAGCTCATCCCGATCCTGAAAGAACTCGGATTCAACCGGTATCAGGACGAGGTCCGCGCCCTCTTGGGACAGAGCGGCGCCGGCAGCGGATCCGGCGCGAGCACGGTCGCCGCAACCTCCGCGTCGGGTGGAACGCTGTTCGGCGCGAGCGCCAGCCGTTCGAGCGCGGCATCCAACACCGCGTCGAGCCCAACCAATTCGAAGGCCGCGAGCGCGGACGATGCTCCGCTCTTCGTGGATTCGCTCTTCGGCCAGGGCGAGGCCCCCAAGGCCGCCCCGGTCCCGGAGGGCGCGATCTATGAATGCGTCACCACGCTCGCGGCCTTGCGCGATGTCATCGCGAAGCTGCGTGCCGCGGCCGCGGTCGCGGTCGACACCGAGACCACGTCGCTTTCGGTCCGCGACGCCAAGCTCTGCGGCCTTTCGCTCTGCGTTGAGCCCGGGCGCGCCTGGTACATCCCGATCCGCTCGCCCGATCCCTCCAAGCACCTCGACGAGAAGACCGTCCTCGACACGCTGCGCCCGATTCTTGAAGACGAGCACAAGCCCAAGTACGGGCACAACCTCAAATATGACCTCATGGTCCTTCGCGGCGCGGGGATTCATCTCCGCGGCATCGCCGCCCCGGGCGCGTGCGACTCCATGGTCGCCAGCTACCTCATCGATTCCTCGCGATCCTCGCACTCGCTCGACGCGCTCGGCCTGGCCCTGCTCGGCATGGGCAAGCAGTCGATCAGCGAATTGATCGGGAGCGGCAAGACGCAGCGCTCGTTTGACACGGTGCCGATCGACTTGGCCACGCCCTACGCGGCGGGAGACGCCGATCTGTCGCTCCGACTGGCCCAGAAGATGCTCCCGCAGATTCGCGCGATGGGTCTGGCGAGCCTGTTCCATGATCTCGAACTCCCGCTGGTCGAGGTGCTGGCGGAGCTGGAGTGGAACGGCATCCTGGTCGATCCGCGCGAGCTGGACCGCCAGCGCGAGCGCCTCGAGGCTCGCGTGAAAGAACTCGCTCACGAGATCGACACGAAAGCAATGGAGTCGATCGGGCGCACATTCGACCCCGATTCTCCCAAGCAGCTCAGCACGGCCCTCTTCAACAAACCCGGCGATGTCGAGCCGGGCCTCGGGCTCGCCTCGATCAAGCGCACCAAGACCGGGCACTCGACCGACGCCGAGGTGCTGGAGAAACTGGTGCAGGACGCGGCGGTGACGACGCCGATCCCGTCCTTGATCCTCGAATATCGCCAGCTCACCAAGCTCGTGAGCACCTACCTGGTCGCGCTCAAGGACGCGATCAACGCGGGCACGAAGCGCGTCCACACGAGCTTCAACCAGACCGTGGCCGCGACGGGGCGACTCGCGTCCAGCGATCCAAATCTCCAGAACATCCCGATCCGCACCGAAATCGGGCGCGACATCCGCAAGGCGTTCCTCGCGCCGGCCGGGCGCGTGCTGGTGACGGCCGACTATTCGCAGATCGAGCTGCGACTGCTCGCGCACCTGTCACGCGATCCGGCCTTAATCGACGCGTTCCTCCGCGACGAGGACATCCACACCGCCGTCGCCGCCCAGATCCACAGCATCGCGCCGTCCTGCGTCACGCGCGAGCAGCGCAGCGGCGCCAAGATGGTCAACTTCGGCATCGTCTACGGCATCACGCCGTTCGGGCTGGCACGCCGCCTCGGGATCGACAACACCAAGGCCGCGGAGATCATCGACGGCTACAAACGCCGGTTCGCCGGGATCACCACGTTCCTCGAAGAGTGCGTGGAACAAGCCCGGCGGTTCGGCTATGTCGAGACGATGCTCAAACGCAGGCGGCTCATCCCCGACATCGATTCGACGAATCCCCAGCGCCGCGCCCTGGCGGAGCGGACGGCGATCAATAGCGTGGTGCAGGGCTCCGCGGCCGACCTCATCAAGCTCGCCATGGTCGATCTGCACAAGCACTTCGCGTCCACGGCGTCGCCCGAAGAGTTCTTCGGCGCCGGGGGCGCCGGGGGTGGCGGGAGCGCGGACAATGACCGGCGCGTGCTGATGCTCCTGCAGATCCACGACGAACTGGTCTTCGAGGCACCCGAGGAAATGGCGGAGTCGGTGCGTGACACGGTGGTGAGACGGATGGAACAGGCGATGACGCTGCGCGTGCCGCTCAAGGCCGATGCGCACATCGGGCGGAACTGGTTCGAGTCGAAATGATCGGGCGTGCATCGCGCCATCGAATCACAATCGTCGAGGTGCCGTGCCCGCCGCGCGCCCAAGCTCGAAAGTGCCCGATCGC
>JAEUJA010000293.1 GCA_016793195.1 Phycisphaerae bacterium | reverse complement strand
CCTTCAAGGTAGCGGAAACGCGGGCACAAGCCAAGAGAATCGCGCACTCCACGCCGCGGCTCTCGCCCGGGGGCGCGGCGGCGCACGACGTGCGATATGCATCCGGGCCCGGCGGCACTCGCCCGGCCATTGCTGCCCGGTTCCGATGCCCGATACGGATACTCGATCGAGTTCGGGCGTCAGCGCGACGATTCGCTTCGAGGACTCCGCTCTTCGTCGGCGTGGGAGCCGCGTGCGGATGGCCGAGAGCTCGTCTCAGCAGCCGGCGTCGAAGTGTTCGGCGAAGAGGTCGTAGTCGTCGCCGTTGACGAAGCCGTCATGGTTGAGGTCGGCGGCGGGGTCGGCGGCGTCGAAGACTTCGGCGAAGGCGTCGTAGTCGTCGCCGTTCACGAAGCCGTCGTGGTTGAAGTCGGCGGGGCACTGCGGCGTGATTCCCATGAGGAGCCTCGCCTTGGCGAGGTCCTCGCGCGGGATCAGGAGGCCCGCGATCTTGGGGACGCCGAGGGAATCGGCCGTGACCTGCCCGTGCTGCGTGATCGGGCCGTTCTCGGGCACGCGGAGCGCCCAGTACACGGTCTGCCCGGCGCTCGGATGGAACTGTTGCGTTCGTCTCGGCGCGAGGCTGACGCGCACGACGGGCACGAGGGCGTTGTCGATCGAGGTTGCGGAGTTGCCGCGAAGGAACATTGTGCATTCCCAGCGGTCGGCCTGATCGACGATGGTCGCGGGCGTCCAGTCGAGGTAGCCGCCCCAGGTGCCCCAGGTCACGCCGTCATACACGCACGGCTCGCCCGAGCCCGGATCGGGCTGGCGTCCGGGCGTGTTCAGGTCCTCATCGCAATCGAAGAAGCCCGGATACGACACGTCGTTGCGGTAGTGATCCGACAGGTACTGCGAGGCGTGGCGCTCGGTCTTGACCGGCGCGATCCACTGGCCGACGTCGGGCCAGGGATCGCAGTGGGTCGGCTCGTCAAATTGGTCGGGCGTTTCGAACGCCCATTTGTCGACGCCGTGCTCGCGCTCGTCCCAACTGACGATGATGCCGAGTTGGGAGTCGTTGCAGGCGTCGAGGCCGGCGCGGGCCGCGGGGGACCACGCGCCCCCGGAGTTGTCGTCGCGTTTGCCCGAATAGACGCGCGTGAACGGGATGTAGGGCTCGGGGCTGATGCGGTTGCTCTGCGTCTGAACCTGCAGATAGGTCAGCGGCAGGCCGGTGTCGGGCGAGGTGATGTTGGTCGCGAGGTTCTGCGACCAATCGCCCATGAACGGCCCCTGCTCGTTGAGGTTGAAGAGCGCGCACTGGAGCACTGCGGCGCTGAAGCGCCAGGGCTGCTGGCGCGAGAGGTGCGACGCGCCGCGCGAGCCGGCGCTATGCCCCATGATCGAGACGCGGTGCGGATCAACCTCGAAGGGCCCGGCGCCCGAGGTCACCCAGTCGGCGATCCAGAAGACCCGGCGGCTCGTGTAATTGGTGATGATCTCGTCGGCGGGCAGGTCTGGGCGTGCGCCGATGAAGAAGGGATCGAAATGGCGCGCGTAGCCGAACCACGCGGTCACGTTGGACTGCAGGATGGCTCCCCCCTGCCAGTACAGATTGTCGTCGGGGGTGATGACGATGCCGTCGGTCATCTCGATCGACATCGCCGCGCGGCTCAGTTCACCGGGCATGAAGTTCTGATACGCGCCTTCGCCGCCGTGCATGCAGAAGACCGCCGGGTAGGGACCGGAGGGCAGGCCGGTCAACGGCGTCGTCACCGCGAAGACGTGCGGCACGCACCCGCGGCTGGCGCTGGCCATGACCGGGAAATCGGGGCGGCCGTCCTCGGGGTCCTCGCGTCCGTCGACCCAGACGACGTACGCGCCGTAGGGGTAGCCGCTCTCGGTCGTGCCGGCGAACTGAAAGTGCGGGCGGACCGGCTCGTTGACCGGGTCATAGGCGTAGCTGACATGGACGCGGTTGTCGGTCGTCACGCCGGTGCTGCCGTTGACCACCACGGCGAAGAACTTGGCGCCCGCATCGTGGGGCGTCCACGCCAGTGCGCCCTGCGTGGTCGTCAGCGTCGTGTAGCCGGAGCCGTTTGGAACCCGCAGCGTCGCGGTCGGCTGCAGGTTGTGCGTGCGCTCGCCCGTTACCTCCTCCGGGAACAGCCGCGCCAGCAGCGTCATGTTTGCGATGTCGGTCTGCGGCGTGTCCGACGAGTACAAGTCATAGGTGAAGACCGGCCCGGCCGCGAGCTCCCAGCGGAGGAAGACTTGGCCGTCGGCGTAGACACCCGTCAACCCACTCTGGGCCAGTGCACTGCTCGACAGTGCGCCCGCGCAGGTCGCGGCCAAGGCCGCCAGCAAAGTGCGCACGCGAACGCCGCGTGGGTCGGGTTTGGTGCGATCAGTAACCCACGGCCGCCGGACTCTTGTGCGTTGCGTCATAGTGCGAAAGATATCGAACCAGGGCGCGGTGACCAACACCGAATGTCAGATTCTTCTTGTCCCGCCCGGGAGTTCTCGGGCGTTGTCACAGGCCATGAAACACGCCTCATCATCGCGGGGCGCCGGGCCGGTGGAACTCGTGATTCTGCGTCATCCCAGGGCCCGGTACTCGACGCCTTTTCGGCTCGCAGCCAGATCTTCGGGAGGGAAGCTCTTCCCTGCCTCGCTGTCTCGCCAGCTTCTCCCTTTCCTGATACCCATTGCTTTTTGTCTTCTCTCTCAACATCCCGCCTCGAAGTGCTCGGCGAAGAGGTCGTAGTCATCGCCGTTGACGAAGCCGTCTTGGTTGAAATCCGCGGCGGGATTGGCGGCGTCGAAGACTTCGGCGAAGGCGTCGTAGTCATCGCCGTTTACGAAGCCGTCGTGGTTGAAGTCGGCGGGGCAGCATGGGTTGACGGCGAGCATCGCGGCCTCGCTTATTTCGCTCCCGCAGGACGTCGAGACCACACAGTCGTACACGCCCGGCTCGCTCTGGGCGGAAAGCAACAGCGTCGGCGACAGCGCGCTTGGGTTGTCCGCGGCGTTGATGGCGACAGCGTCGCGTCGCCACTGGAACTGCGAGCTACCGAAACCTGGCGCGATTGCGACGGACATCGACGCGACCTGGCCGCAGTCCGCCTCGACGTCACTGGGGTCAACGCTGATCCACGGGCGTTGGTCCTCGGAGCGGCGCGTCAGGAACGCCGACGCCGCGCCGCCGGCGCTGGAGAACTCGCCGCCGATCAGGAGTTCGCCCGACGGGTGTTGCGCAATTACCAGGCCGGTGAAACTCAATCCGGTTCCCATCTGAAGCCAGGCGGCGCTGTTCCAACGCGCCACGCGGCTCCGCGAAGCCGACCCGCTGTGCGTGAAGAAGCCGGTGGCGACGATGTTCCCCGAGGGCTCGACGCACAGGCCGCGGACCGCGTCGTTGAGTCCATTGCCCAGCGCGTGCCACGCCGCGCCATCCCAGCGGGCGATTCGGCTGGCGTTGGTGGTTCCCGCGAGCGTGAACCCGCCGCCGATCAGGATTTCTCCCGAGCTTGTGGCCGCGACGGCGGTCACGAATGCGTTGGTTCCGCCACCGACCGAACTCCACGCCTGTCCGTCCCATCGCGCGACGTGCGAGAGAACGGTCGCGCCGGAGCGAGTGAACTGTCCGACAGCGTACACCGAGCCGTCCGGGTGCGCCAGCAGCGCGAAGACGGCGGGGTCGTAGGTCATGGTGGTGGTCAGCCCCGCGCCCATGGGATGCCACTGGGTGCCGTCCCAGCGTGCGATCGCCTGGGCGGGCTGGCCATCGGCGCGCGTGAACTCACCGCCGGCGATGAGATCGCCGGTGGGAAGGACCAAGAGGGCGCGGACGCCGCCGACGGTGACCGTGCCCATACCGGTGAGCCCGCCGCCCAGCGCGCTCCACGACGAGCCGTCCCAGCGCGCGATGCTTTCGACCGGCACGCCGCCGGCCGAGAAGAAGTGGCCCGCGGCCACAAGTTCACCGGTCGGCATCACGGCCAGCGCGGAGACTTGGCCAAGCCCGCCCGTGAGGCCGTCGCCCAGCGGGAGCCACCCGGATTCACTCCAGAGCGCGATGTTGTTGAGCGTCGTGCTTCCGGCGCTTGCGAACTGGCCTCCGACCACCGGAGCCGCGCGTGTTGGTCCCGGACCATCAGGATCCCACATCTGAATGGCGCGGACGCGCCCCGAGAGCGAGGCGCCGGGATTCCCGTCGAAGTACACGGCCCCGCACTGCGCCATAGTCTGAGCGCTCGCGAACACGCACAGGGACAAGACGCTCATTCGAAGCCCGGACATCGATTCCACTCCTGGCGAACAGTACCCCGGCATTCCGCGGCCTGCGTGGCATCCTCATGCTTACCGCCTCAAGCTGCCGTGTTTCCTTCTTAGCACCCGGCCTCGAAGGCCTCGGCGAAGAGGTCGTAGTCGTCGCCGTTGACGAAGCCGTCTTGGTTGAAGTCCGCGGCGGGATCGGCGGCGTCGAAGGCCTCGGCGAAGAGGTCGTAGTCGTCGCCGTTGACGAAGGTGTCGGCGTTCATGTCGGCGGGGCAGGGGACATCGACGGTGCGCGACCAGAGAATCGCCTCGGTGCGCCAGCGATCGGCGCTGAAGCCACTCCCGGCGATGTAGAGCGTCGGGCCCTCGCGCCAGACGCTCCAGGCCAGCGAGCTGAGCCAGGCGCCCGGGAGCGTCGAGGAGAGGTCCTCCCACGTTGGGGCGGAGCCGGTCCACACGCTGGCGCGGTACTTGTCGCTGTAGGCATAGCCGACCTGCCAGCCCTCGTGCACGCCGTGCGCTACGGAAAACTGCGCGCTGGCCGGGTGGAGATCGGTCCAGGAATCGGACGAGCCATGCCAGAGCGCGGCCCGCTGCTGACCTTCGTAGGTGGCCCAGCCGACCTGCGCGTTACCCCACACCGCGACCGCGCCGGAAGACTCGGCGAAGTAGGGGTTGAGGTCGATCCACGACGCCGCGCTGCCCATCCACAGGCTGGCGTGGTAGGCACCCTCGACCTGCGCGCTGCCGACTTGTCTGGTGCCGGAAGTTCCGCGTGCGAACGAGGTCCACACACCCTCGGGGTTGAGGTCGACCCACGAGCCGGCGCTGCCGTTCCAACGGCCCGCGTGGTCGACGCCGTCGATCTTGGCCATGCCCGCCTGCTGGCCGGCGCGGACCGCGAAGGCGATGGAGCCGCTGGCGCCGGGCGGATTGAGGTTGATCCACGACTCGGGCGTGCCGCTCCACAGTGCCGCGTGGTGCGCGTTGCCGACGCGTGCGCGGCCCACCTGCTGCCCGGCGTCGGCGGCGTTGGCGATGGATTCGAGGCTCCACGCGGGGTGAAGATCGACCCACGTCCCCGCGCTGCCGTTCCAGTAGCCCGCGTGGTAGGAATCGCCGAACTTGGCGTGCCCGGCCTGGGCCGAGGGCGAGGCGTGGATGGCCACCGACTCGACGGAACCGACGGGGTTCAAGAGCGTGACGGTCCACTGGGCGCCGGCGCCCGACGCCGCGCTCGCCACGATCAACCCCGCCGCCGTGCATGACCATCGACCCATCGCGCACTCACCTTTCGCTGCCGCACGTTTCGAATTGGCCGGTCGCGATTCATCGCGCCGCTCCGACACCATGACTCGCCGTTCATACCCCTCTCTGGGGAGGGGATCACCCTGAGTTTGTTGCGGTTCTCTTATTCCTTATGACCGCTGTCTGATGCCCGACGCCCGATGCTTGGTGGTCGCTTTCTCAGCATCCTGCCTCGAACGCCTCGGCGAAGATGTCGTAATCGTCGCCGTTGACGAAGCCATCGGCGTTGACGTCGGCGGCGGGATCGGCGATCTCGAAGTAGGTCGCGAAGTCGTCGTAGTCATCCCCGTTGACGAATCCGTCGCAGTTGTAGTCGGCCACGCACACCAGGAGCGTCGCCGGGTCGCTGGTCGCGCTCCCGCAGATGTTGGTGACGGTGCAGCGATAGCGCGTCCGCACCAGGTCGGGCAGTGTCTGGCCCGCCTGGGCCCCGATGGTGAGGAATCGCGTGCCCGAGCCCTCGATGAAGAAGCGCGGGTATTCGACATCGCCGACGACGATCCAGTTCCCCGAGCCAGAGGGCACCTCGGCCTGCCACTGAAAAGTGGCCGGGAGCGTGCCGAGCCAGCCCACGCTGAGCGTCGCGCTGCCCGACGGGCACACCCGCGCCTCTTCGGGCGGGATCACGATCTGCGGCGAAACACCCGGGTACAGGGTGACCGCCTTGCTGGTGATCGACCCGCAGGTGTTGGAGATGACGCAGTCGTACAGCGCCAGGTCCTGGATGTGCGGGGCGGTGAAGGTCAACGTCGCGCTCGTGACGCCGGAGATCGTGGTACCCCAGCTCGTCGTGCCGTTGCTCATCGCATTTCCACCTCGGCGCCACTGGTACGTCACGCCCGCCGGTTCGGCGGGTGTGACGGACAACTGCACGGACGACGAGTTGGCGCAGACTGGCTGGGCCTCGGGCTGCGCGACTAGGCGCGGCAGGCCGGGCAGATCGAAGCCATCGATCCCCGCGCCGTCGTAGGCGGCCCCGAAGAAGACGCCGCCCACCGTTGCACCAACGAACATCTGCCCCGACTGACGCAACGTCTGCGGCAGTATCACCGGACTGCCCGGATCGGCCCAGTCCACCAGCACCACGTCCTCCAGCTTCGACATGATCATCAGCGTGCCGGAGGCGTGCATTCTCGGAAAGAGCCCTGAAAAGTTGAGTGTCGAACGAACTTGCGGATTCGATGGGTTGCTCACGTCGATTGCTTGTACCTGGCCATCGCCGGTCTCCGCAAGCAAGATGTGCCCTGGCATCATCGCCGCATCCTCAAAGGCCCACACACCCGGCGGCGGTATCGTCGCCAGCAGATCAGGGTTCGACGGGTCCGAGACGTCGTAGATGTCGATGGCCCCGCTCACGACATACGCGATCGAGTCTTTCACCACCAACGCCGCTTGGAACGACGTGTCTGTCGAGCTCTTCCGTCGCACATTGTTCGGATCGGAGATGCGGTAGATATCGAACTTATCGTTCCATGTCACCATGTACAGATAGCCGTCCTCCGCCGTCATCTCCCATGCGTCGGCGATCACCGTGTCCTCGCCCAGAAGCACCGGCGCCGCCGGGTTGCTCACGTCATAGGTCTGGAGCCGCTCGCCCTCGATCTGCACATAGACCGTGGTGCCATCGGCGGCCAGGGCGCTGGCCAGGTCGGGGAGGTCGATGGTCGAAGCCAAGACCGGCGACGCCGGGTTGGTCGCGTCGTACACGTCGAGCGTTCCGCTCGCGGCCGAAATCAGAGCATTCCCCGCCGCGACAAGCCCGTAGAGCAACGTGGGCCCCATGTTGACCGTTGAGAGCTCGGTCGCGCCCGCCAGGGTCGACGACATCGTCGTAAGCGTGGAATAGGCCGCGACATGCACGCGGTCCGCCGACGGAGCCGCGACGCGCAGGTTGGACGGCACGTCCGCCCGCACCACCGGCATGGGCTGCGGCGACGCGGGATTGGCGATCGATACCGCGTCCAGGTCATAGTCGTCATTGACGAAATAGAGCACCGGCACGCCGTCGGCCTGCCCGAACTCGCACACCCCATCAAAGGAGTATCCTGCCTGATTCGTCAGCACGCTCAGCTGCGTGATATTCGACGGCGCGGAGATGTCGAAGAAAAAGACATCGTCTTCGGCCAGCACTGCCAGTGTTCCGGGACGGACGTCCATACGGCGCGTGGTGTTCCCAAACGTCACCTCATCACGAAAGACCGGTGATGTCCCGTTCTGGAAATCGACCGCCGTCAGCGTCGCGCCGCCGATCGCAAGGACGATGTTGTTCCGGCTCTCCACCTCAATCGCGTTTCCAATCGCGTAGGTACTCAGCCACTGCGGGATCGCCGGGTTTGCGATGTCGTAGGCTCGTATATCGCCGTTCCAGCACACGAACAGCTTCCCGCTCGAGACCGCGACATCCTTGGCATTGCCGCCTCCGATCGAATGCGCCTGAACAGGCGCCGCGGGGTTGGTCATGTCGATGATCTCAACGCCGCGTTCGCCCAGCGCGACAAACACATAGTTCCCGTCCTTCTCGATCTTCTGCGGCTTGCCATCCAGGATGTAGGTCGACAGCAGCGCCGGCGCCGAGGGATCGGCCATTGAGTAGATGCGCAGCTCGTTGGCGGCGCCGGCGAGGTAGTACGATGGCGTGGCGTGGGCGGCGGTCACCACGCCGCCGTCGTGCCAGAGCACCGACGTGCCGCACTGGCCCTGGGCCCGCGGCCCGCCCGGGACCAACAGCGCGGCGACCAGCGCGCCCATGGCCCAGCCCGCTGAGCGATACCCGCGAACACAACGCATGAGCGACCTCGGCATGGACTCCTCCCCGTGCGAAGAGGACATCCTACCAAACGCAGCGACGGTTCCCAAGGCGATCTTTCGCCCGCGCCGGGCTCACGTTCGGATGCTGGTCACCATGCCGATCGCCACCGGCAGGAGCACCATCACCGGCACGAAGACGCCGATCTGCGGCGGCAAACCCGGGATCGCCGCCGACGCACCGAGCACGCCGCCCATCAGCGCCGTGATCGCGATCGGCGCACACTTGAGCGACTGCACGATCATGTTGCAGGGCTCGCGCCGGAGGAAGAACGGCACGGCGACGGCCAGGGCCAGGAGGTTGGCCGTCAGGATGGACAGCCGCCCCCAGCGGATGCGTTCGAGCTCGATCGCCCCGCGCTCGTCCACCAGCTCGGGGCGGGAGAGCATCTGCGATACCTGGGCCCAGCTGAGGCTCTGCGCAAAGCCGGCGAATCGACGCATCTTGATCGCGGTCGGGTCGAGGTTGGTCTCGATGCGACCGACGGCGACGGGCGCGTCGGGCCCGTCGAGGCGGACGGCCCGCCCGTTCTCCAGTTCCCAGCCGCGGGGGGTCCAGCGCGCAGAGTCCGCGGAGACGCGGGTGTGGGCCAGCCCCTGCTCGTCCCGCTCCCAGATCATGAGGCCGGTCAGCACGCCCTCGTCGGCGCGGAAGGCGCGGGCGAACCAGAGTCGTCCCCGCGCATCCTTGTACATGGGGACGCTTGTTTCGCCCAGGGCCCGCTTGCCGGCGTCGCCGTGATCGCGGACCAGCATCGCCGCGATCCGCGGGATCACCAGCTCCTGGTTGGCGACCTGCACGCCCGTGAGCGCCAGCGACGCGACGAAGATCGGCATCGCCGCGCGGTGCAGGGCGATCCCGCCGGCCAGCACGCCGACCAGCTCGCGCCCCCGCACCAGCTGGGCGAACGTGAACCCCATCGCCCCCACCATGACCAGCCCGAGCGTGTAGTTGAAGAGTTGCAGGAGGCGCGGCCACCACAGGTCGGCGATCAGGATCGTCGTCACCACGGCGCGGCGAACGAAGCCCGGGTCCGGCTCGGCGGCCAGGTAGCGATCCGCCGCCGACACGAAACGATCAAAGTTGAGCGACACGTCGATCGTCACGACGAATGACGCGAAGATCAGCAGCAACGCGACGACGTTGATGAGGTACTGGCGGGCGATGTATCGATCGAGAAGCTTCATCGATGGTCGTTCACGCGAACCGGGGCATCTTGGGCGGGATGAGGCCCAGCACGCGGCAGGCCGGGAGCGTCACAGCGTACGCCAGCATCGCGGCGCCCGTGACATCCGACAGAAAGTGATCGCCCGAGAGCAGTCGCGTCCACGCACAGCCGACGGCGAGCAGGATCGCCAAGGGGCCGAGCACGGGGCGGGCCAGCGCCAGCGCGATCGCCCCGCCGAACGCCACCGCCGCGTGGCTGCTGGGCAGGCCGAGGTTGCCCCCGTCGGAAAAGCCCGCGAAGAGGCCGCGAAAGACGTAGCGGCCGTCCGGGCCCGGGCGCTCGCGCGCGATGACGAGCTTCAGGAGTTCCGCGGCCGCGCCCGAGAGCGTCGCGCCCGCGAGGATCGAGAGCACCATCGAGACCCGCGCCGCGATCGCCTCGCGCCTCGACAGCAACCACGCTGAAAGGGCGACGATGAGCCACGTCGGCAAGTACCCCATCACGCGGAGCAGGCGGTACCAGTCGCGTCCCTCGGCCCGCGCGGTGTCGCCGCTCTTGAAGAAGAAATACGCCCAGTGGTCCAGCACGCTGGCGGCGATGAACACGAACAGCGCGATCGCGATCGTCACCAGCACGCGCCGCGTGCGGAGCCTTGACTCACGCGGCGAGAGCCAGCGCCCGCCCATCGGCGTCATGGAAGTTGATCCCGCCTTGCTCGCCATCAAGAACCGCCGATCCCCTTGAATCCGTAGCCCAGGAACGCGGGACGCCCCCGCTTGTGCTCGCCGCGAAGTTCGCCGATGTCCTCCACCCGCTCGAACCACGCGGCCCACTGCTCGCGCGTCGCACCCAGGAGCACCGCCGGACGCCCCACGAGCCCCTTCGCGCGACGCAGGTCCGTCTCCGCCCAGAGATCGTACTGGCACCGGCGCCCGCCCATCAGACTGCTCGAGCAATAGACCGTCGGCCGCCCGGGAAGGTAGAACGCCATCTGGCTGGCGCGTCCGTAATGCTGGCTGATGACAAACGGTTCGCCCGTCGCGTGCTCGCGCAGCGACCCGAGCAGCTCCGACACATGGGCCGCGCCGCTCGTCGCTCCTGTCAATCGTCCGACCGGAACGAACCGCCCCAGGCCCGGGAGCCCCGACGCCCAGTCGGGGCGGAGCATCCCGATCCCCGCGACCAATCCGATCCCGATCGCCACGTGCCAGGCCACCTGCGTCGCGGTCTCGGGGCGGCGGAGCAGGAATCCCCAGCGCGGCCTGGGCTCGGGGAGTTCTCGCCAGCGCGCCATCAGCGCCGTAAATCGATCCATGCCGCGAACCAGCCCCAGCGCCGCCAGCGGGAAGAGCGTCGCGTGGCCCGCGATCGCCCAGTTGGCCTCGCCCTCGCTCACGAAGCTGACGGCGAGATAGAACACGAAGATCGGCGCCGCGGCCAGGAGCAGGAATACGGCGCCCTCGCGCGGGCCGTCGGGCGC
Organism: Phycisphaerae bacterium; assembly: GCA_016793195.1. Taxonomy (GTDB): domain Bacteria; phylum Planctomycetota; class Phycisphaerae; order Phycisphaerales; family UBA1924; genus JABWBC01. The sequence continues at coordinate 8,218 of JAEUJA010000293.1, read as the reverse complement.
GACGTCCGGCTCGCGCAGCGCCCTGACGCCGCCGATCACCGCCAGCACGCCGACCGCCCCCGCCAGCCCGATCTGCGACGCGAGAAACGTGAGGGTCCAGAGCGGCGAATACGCCCCGCGCGCCTCGGGCATGTCGCCGCCCTTGACGCCCAGGTGCCCGAGCAGGTGATGCACCGTGGGCCAGCCGTGCTGCGCGTTCCAGATCACCACCGGCGCCATGCCCAGGAGGGCCAGGGTGATCGCGCCCGCCAGCATCGCGCGTGCGCTGGGATGGAGGCGCAGCCGACCGCGCCGCGCGAGCGCGTACACGATCAGCCCGGGCACCAGCAGGAGGGCCGTGTACTTGAAGAGCGCCGCGGCGCCGATCGCGGCGCCGAGCCCGGCCCACGACCACGACCCCGCGCGATGCAGGCAGCGCCACGCCGCCCACACCGCCAGCATCCAGCACGCGACATACGGCATGTCGATCGTCGAGAGCAGCGACAGCGCCTGGAACACCGGCGCGAGCAGCAGGCACATGGCCGCGAAGAACCCCGAGCGCGTGTCGCCCATCGAATCGCGCGCCAGCCCCGCCAATGCCAGCGCCGCGATGGCCCCCGCGATCGCCGCGGGCGCGCGCACACCGAGTTCGCCAGTCCCCAGGAGCTTCACCGACGCCGCGATCGCCCACGCGATGCCCGGGCCCTTGCTGTAATAGCTCCACTCGGGGCGGCGGCTCCATTCCCAGTAGTGCGCCTCGTCCTCGATGAGCGGGTAGGGGTTGAACCACGCCAGGTACACCAGCCGCGCGATCGTGGCCAGGAGCACCAGCGCGACCACGACCGCCCACGACCCGGACCATGTGGCCCATGTGCCGGCGCGTGCATGGATGTGCTTGGTCTCTGATCGCGTCATCGTGCGTTGGGGCCCGGCCCCTCTTGGTGTCCCACCTCTCCGAGGCGGGCGTTCTCGTCTCCGACCCGGTTCAGTGCCGCGTCAAACGCCAGTACCCGACCGCGGCGTAGGCCCCCATGATCCCCACGCCGCCCCAGAGCACCGACAGCCCCGGCCAGCCGTGCTCGTGCGTCAACTGCTGCCCGCTCGAGATCGTGATCACCGTCGCCAGGGCCGGGAAGAAGCTCCACAGATACACCGTCAGGGGCAGGCTCCCCGACAAGCGCACCGCGGTCATCGCCCCGGCCACGACCATGACCACGCACGCCAGGCCCATCGCGAACCGCTCGTTCTGCTTGCTCGTGATCTCGCGCTGCAGGCTCTCGATCGAATGCTCCAGGTCCGCCAGCGGGCGCTGGATGAACTCGTCGGCGTTGCGAGCCGCCCGTGCCTTGGCGTCGGCCAGCAGCGAGCGCGAGGGCGTTTTGCCCGCGTCCAGCAGCGTCTCCACCGGACCATTGACGAGCGAGAGCTCGCTGAAGACCAGCTTTGTTCGTTCTCCGGCGGCCTGCTCCCCCCGCGTCCGACCCGTCGCCACCCGGTCCAGCTCCAGGCGGAGCGTCATCGACCGCGAAAAGCGATCGGGGCCGCCCATGTCCGTGTACAGGCCCGCGTTGGTCGTTGAGTACCGTGTCGCCGCCGCGCCCGCGCGCCGCACCTCGACCTCGATCGGCCCGCCGGGCTTGGCCGAGATGAGCGACCAGCGCCAGTCGCTCCCCCCCACGCTCATGCCCGCGGCCCGGACCACGATCTCCGTCCCCTGCGGGTCGCGGAGCGTCACCCGCCCCTGTTCCTTCAGTTCCTTCTGGATGGCCTCGGTGGTGACGCGCTCGCCGACGTGATAGGCCAGGTCGCGCCGCTGCACCTCGATCCAGTTCATGTCCTCGGGGCGGCCCCGGAGCGACACCAGCTCGGCGAACGTGAGAAACTTCGGATCGTCCTTGAACGCGTTGGAGATGTTCATCCAGAGGGGGAGCGTCTCGAACTTCGCGTAGGCGCGGTCGGCGTCGCGCGCGCTCCCCTGCTCGAGCTGCACCACCGCCCGCGTCGCGCCGCCCTCGCCCGCGGTCCCGGGGAGCAGCACGACCTGGGCCCGGTTCGCCGCCGCCTCGCGCTCCAGCGTCCCGTCCTTGTCGAACGTCAGCACCATCACGCCGTAGAGCACCAGCCACTCGCGCGCCCCGGCCGCCTTCAGCGTCGGGCTGTCGTCGGGGTTGAGCGTCACCACCCGATCCGCGTACAGCACCGTGCCCTCGCGCACCACCGGCTGCCCGCGCTGCACCGAATTCACCAGCACCTTCGAGAGATTCTGCGCGATCAGCACCTCCATCGAACGCAGGAACCGCGGCATGATGAACTGGTTGAGCCCCAGGAGCCCCGCGCCCAGCAGCAGGCCCGTCAGGATTGCCGGCATCAGCACCGCCCGGTGCGACACCCCCCCCGCGTACGCCGCCGTCACCTCGTTGTCGTGCGACAGGCGGTGGTACGCCAGCGTCGCGCCGAACCCCGCCGCGAACGGCAGGGCGTACTGCAGCATCGGCACCACCGCCAGCCCCATGAACTGGAGCGCCTCCAGCGGGGTGATCTTGCCGTCGGCCATGGGCTTGATCGACGCCGCGAACGCGATCACCGCCACCAGCACCGCCGCCGTCAGCGCGATGATGCGCCACAGCTCCAGCGTGATGTACCTCCACAACGAGATCGGCATGCCGAATGTCATCGTGCTTGATGCGCTCCGTGTCGCTCCGTGCTGAACTTCTTTACGATCCCGCGCGTCTGACCTCGACCTTGCCGCCCGCCACGTCCTTGATCGCGTAGCCCATCGCCAAGAGTTCGTCGCGGATCGTGTCGGACCTCGCAAAGTCCTTGGCGGCCCGCGCCGCACGGCGCTCCTCCAGCTTCGCGACAACCGCGGCATCGGGCGCCACACCCGGCGCGAACACCCCGATCTCCGTCGACGCCGCGGCCGGCCTCGGCAACTCCAGCACGCCCAGCACCGCGTCGAACTCCTTCATCAGCGCCGCGTCCTGCGTCCCGGGCTTCTCGGTGCGGGCGACGAACTTGTTGACCTCCGCGATCGCGGCCGCGATGTTCACGTCCGCGTTCATCGCCAGGGCAAACCCGATCATGGCGTCGTCGCGCGAGCCCTGCGAATGCGCCGCGTCGCCCTTGGCGCTCTCGACAAAGCGGCGCCATCGCTCCACCTGCCGCTGCGAATCCGCCAGCCCCTGCATGGTGAAGTTGGCGTTGCTCCGGTAGTGCGTGCGCACCAGTTCCAGGCGCAGCGCCGCCGGCTCCACGCCCCTGGCAAAGAGATCGCGGGCCGTGAAGAAGTTCCCCTTGCTCTTGCTCATCTTCGCACCCTCGACGAGGAGGAAGCGCGGGTGGAACCACAGGCGGGCGTACCCGCCCTTGCCCGGCGCGGCGTTGAAGGCGCAGCACGACTGCGCGATCTCGCACTCGTGGTGCGGGAAGATGTTGTCCTCGCCGCCGGAGTGCAGGTCGATCAGCGCCTCGCCGCCGGGGATCGTCGCCGAGAGGTCCTTGCCCACCAGGCGCTGGAAGCTCATCACCGAGCACTCGATGTGCCAGCCCGGATAGCCCGCGCCCCACGGCGAATCCCACTTCATGATGTGCGACGAGTCTTCCTTCCACAGAAGAAAGTCCGCCGGGTGGCGCTTGCTCGCCTGGTTGGCCGCGGCGACGCGCCCGCCCGCGCCCTCGCGCAGGTGGTCGAGCGTGTTTCCGCTCAGCCTGCCATACGTCGGGAACCTCTGCACGTCGAAATAGACGACGCGATCGCCGGGATTCCCTACGACATACGCGTAGCCCTGCGCGATCAATCGCTTCACCAGCTCGATCATCCCCGGCACGCTCTCGGTCGCGCGCGGCTGGAGCGTCGGGTCCTGCTCCGCCTCGAGCGCCAGCTTCAGCCCGAGCCGCTTGGCGTCGTCCTTGAAGCGATCCTCATAGAACCGCGCGATCTGGTACGGGTTGCCCGGATCGATCGCGACGTCGGCCGGCAGCTTGCCCGACTTCTTGGCCTCGGCGATCCGGCGGCCCGCGACCGCCATGCGGTCCTCGCCCGACTCGCCGCCCTCGGCGTCGTCGGTCATGTGCCCCACGTCCGTGATGTTCATCACGTGCACGACCTTGCGGGGTCCCGTGTGCGTCGTCCCGTTCGCGCCCTTCACCTCGCACAGCGGCGACTCGATCCAGCGCCGCAGCACGTCCGCCGCCAGGAACGAGCGGAAATTCCCGATGTGCGCGTCGTCGTACACCGTCGGGCCGCACGAATAAAACGTCACCCGCGCCGCGTCCCGAGGCACGAAGTCCTCTTCCGTCCTCGTCAGGGTGTTGTACAGGCGAAGGGGCATGGCCGGATGGTAGCGAGAACCCGGCGCACGAAGCGCCGGCACGCGCTCGCTCACGAGGACGCGGCCTCCTCGGACCCGCGGGCCCGCACCTGAATCCCCTCGCCGATCCCCTGGTCCGATCGCCGCCCCTCGGCGCCGGAATCGCCCGACGCCCCGGGCTCCACCCGCACCAGCGTCACCCGCGTGGCCTCCGCCGCCAAGACCGTCACCACCGCGCCGTCGTGCTCAAACCGCTCGCCCCGCGCCGGGATCCGCCCCAGCGTGACGGTGACAAACCCGCCCACGGTGTCGTAGTCCTCGCTCGACGGCAGCTCCACGCCCAGGTCGCGCAGTCCCTCGTTCGCATCGACGATGTACGCTCGCGCGTCGATCGTCGCCGAGCGCTTGTCCTCCGCGATGACCACCTCGGGCTTGTCGTCCTCGGGGAGTTCGTACTCGTCCTTGATCTCGCCCACGATCTGCTCGACGATGTCCTCGATCGTGACCAGCCCCGCCGTCCCGCCGTATTCGTCCGCGACCATCACCAGGTGGACCTTGTTCTGCAGGAGTTCCGACAAGAGCTCGCGGATCGTCTTGGTCTCGGGCACGAAGAGCGCGGGGCGCAGGATCGCCTTGAAGTCAAACGTCCTCCCCGAGCGTCCCGCGTCGCCCGCCAGCCAGCGCATCAGGTCCTTCACATAGAAGACGCCCACGATGCGGTCGAGCGTGCCGTCGTACACCGGCACGCGGCTGTGGTTGCTCCGGCGGATCGTCGCCGTCACCTCGCCCAGGCTGTTGGTCAGCGCCATCGCCTCCATCTCGGTGCGTGGCGTCATGATCTGGGCGACGGTCGTGTCCTTGAACTTCACGATCGCCTCGATCATGTCGGTCTCGAAGCGGTCGAACTGCCCCTCCTGACGCGCCTCGTCCACCGCCGACAGCAATTCCGCGTGGGCCTGCTCGTCGGGCGCGGTGGTGGGCCGGTCGGCCAGCCGCCGCACCACCTCGTCAAAGAACCGCACCACCGCGTTGAAGGGGGCCGCGAGGATGTAGCCCGCGCGGACGAGCGTGGACCACACGCAGATCGTCTCCGCCGCCGCGTGGCGCGCCACGCCCGTCGGGATCGCCAGCCCGAAGACCCACACGATCGCCGCCGCGATGCCCAGCCCGATCCCCACATCGATCCAGTCCAGCGTCTGGCCGCCCCGCGCGTGCCACGAATGAAACACCAGCGCCGGCGCCAGCAGCAGGTTGGCGAGGATCCGCGGCAGGGCCATCGCGTTGGCGTGCCCGTCCATGTCTTCCAGGATCGCCTCGACCCGGCGCGTCAGCCCCCCGTTGTTCCGCTCGCGCGCGACCTGCTCCAGCCTCGACCGCGACGTCTCGCGCAGCGCGTGGAACAACGTCGAGCACAGGCCCGAGACGATCGTCGACCCCAGCGCGATCCAGAACCAGGCCTCGCCCTTCATCGCGGGCCCTCCCCGGTCGCCCCGGCCCCCGACGCGCCGCCGAACACACTCCCCACGCCGATGGCCTCCAGCACGCGGTCTTCCTCCGCGTGCATCCGGGCATACTCGTCGTCGCCGTGGTCGTCAAAGCCAAGGCAGTGCAGCACACCGTGAACGACATACAGCAGCAGCTCGCACCTCGCCATGTGCCCGCGCCGCGTCGCCTGCCGCTCCGCCTCGTCCAGGCACGCCAGCACGTCGACATCCAGCTCCATCCGGGTGCCGTCGGCGTTGGGCTCGCTCATGTCGAACGTCAGCACGTCGGTCGTCCCTTCGACCTCCGCGTACTCCAGGTGGGCCGCCGCCATCTCCGCGTCCGCCACCACCCGCACCCGTACCTCGCCGTCCGCGTCGAGCACCCGCAGCGCCCGGGCGGCAAGATCGGCGATCCATCGGGCATCCGCCGCGGGCAACCTTCCCGTCGCGTCGATCAACTCGACTCGACCAGGCCGTCGCGGAACTTCGCTTTCAGACTCGTTGGAGGCCCCACCCATCACTGCCCATTGTACGATGAACCGCCCTGGAACGCTCATTGTAAGGAAAATGTTTGTATTCACGTCCGATAATTTCGAGTTCTGGAATCTACTGCGAGCGCGATCATGGCTGAGCCATCCTCATCGGGTGGCGCGGCGGTTCGCCGCTCCGACCTGATTGGGTTCGTCCAGCTTGCCATTGCCGCACTGGGCTATGGCTTCATGGGCTTGCTCCGCGGCTGGGCCGTCGACGCCGGTGCTGACACCGTCACGCTCCTGGCCCTCCGCTTTTCCATCGCCGGCCTGGTGCTCCTGGCGATCGCGCGTATCCGCCGCGTTCCTTTCCCCAAGGGCCACATGTTCTGGGCCGCCTGCTCGATGGGCGCGATCCTCTACGTCATCGAGGCCGGCACCTACTTCTTCGCGCTCAGGCACATCCCCTCCGGCCTGGTCGCCCTCCTCCTCTACCTGTACCCCGCGCCGGTCGCCATCGCCTCCTGGCTCTTCTTCCGCGAGAAGCTCGGGCGCGCCCGCCTGGTCGCGCTCCTCCTGGCCATGCTCGGCTCGGCCTTCACGGTCGTTCCCGCGCTCACCGGCGACTCCGGCGGCCCGGCGGGCGGCTCGCCCACCCTCGGCGTCGTCCTGGGCGTCTCGTGCGCCATCTCCTACGCCGTCTACATGCTCATGGGCGGGCGCGTCACCAAGGACAACAACCCCCTGGCCGTCACCACCCTTGTGTGTCTTTCCGCGGCCTTCGTCTTCGCGATGTGGGCCACGCTCGGCGACGGCTGGCGCCTGCCGCACACCGGCAAGGGTTGGGCGGGCGTCGGCCTGCTCTCGATCTTCTCCACCGTCGTCGCGATCCTGTGCGTGCTCGCGGGGCTCAAGCGCCTGGGCTCGGTGCGCGCCTCGACGATCTCCACGCTCGAGGCCGCCGCCACCGTCGGCGTCGGCGCGATCTTTCTGCACGAGCGCCTCAGCCCGATCCAGTTCCTGGGCGGCGCGCTCATCCTGCTGGGCGCCATCATCTGCGCCCGCGCCAAGCACGAAGACCAGCCCTGCGTCACCTGCGAGGAATAGCCCGATCGCTCAGCCGTTCGCGGTCGTGTCCGCCGATTCCGCCGCGTCCTTGAGCCTGCGCAGCGCGTCAAACGCCTGGAGCGGCGTGAGCGCCTCGATCTTCATCTCGCGCAATTGATCGACCGCGGGATGCTCCAGATACGTCGTGAAGAGCGGGAGCTGCGTCGTCTCCAGCGCGGCGCGCTTGCGCCGGTTGGTCGGCGCCGCCGCGTCTGGGTTGGGGGCGGCGATGCCCGCGGCATCGGGAATACTCATCGCGTCGGGCCCGGTTGAGTGCGACACCGCCAGCGACGCCAGCACCTCTCGGGCGCGCTCGACCACCGGGAGCGGGAGGCCCGCGAGGCGCGCGACGTGAATGCCGTACGACCGATCGGTGCGCCCGGGCAGGATGCGGTGGAGAAAGACGATCTGGGCGTGGGGATCGCCGGGCGGCCATTCGCGGACCTCGACGTGGAGGTTCTTGACCCGGCCGGGCAGGCGCTCTTCGAGCGAGGTGAGCTCGTGGTAGTGCGTGGCGAAGAGCGCGCGGGGCGAGTTGGGCGCGGCCAAGTGCTCGGCGATGGCCCAGGCCAGCGACAGCCCGTCGAGCGTGCTGGTGCCGCGACCGATCTCGTCGAGCACCACGAGGGAGCGTGGCCCGGCGTGATGCAGGATATTGGCGGTCTCGGTCATCTCGACCATAAAGGTTGATTGGCCGGCGTGGAGCGCGTCGTCGGCGCCGATGCGGGTGAAGATGCGGTCGCACAGGCCGATGGTGGCGCGATCGGCGGGCACGAACGAGCCGACGTGGGCCAGCAGCGTGATGAGCGCGACCTGGCGGATGTAGGTCGACTTGCCGGCCATGTTCGGGCCCGTGATGAGGGCCAGC